>CALUUX010000031.1 GCA_944324085.1 uncultured Mailhella sp.
CAGGGCATCACCTGCACCATGCCCGTGGTGGCCTGCGCCATACGCACGCAGGCCGACGACGAAAAACTCGCGCGAGCCCTCATGGTAAGCCATCTTACGTCCATTCACATCAAGCATCATCTGGGCCGTCTCTCCGCCCACTGCGGCGCCATGGTGGCGGGCACGGCTTCGGCCTGCGGCATCGCCCTTCTGCTCGGCGGCGGCCTCAAGGACATGGAACGCACCGTGCGCAACATGGTGGGCAACGTGTCCGGCATGATCTGCGACGGCGCAAAAAGCAGCTGCGCCCTCAAAGTGGCCACGGCCGTGGGCGCGGGCATCCAGGCCGTGCTCCTCGCGCTGAACGGCACCGTGGTGCCCGGCAATGAAGGCATCGTGGACGACGACATCGAAGCCTGCATCGCCAACCTCGGCCGTCTGGGTTCCACCGGCATGAAGGAAGCGGACAAAGTCATTCTCGACATCATGCTGCACAAATCCTGATCCCGGACACAGAGGCATAAAAACAGACGGGGTCGACGCTCCGTCTGTTTTTTTACGCGCGCCGTCGCCTCGCCTTATCCCGTCGCCGGCCTCGCGCTCCAGTTTTGCGCCGAACGTTCCATCACTCCCCCCGAAAAACTGGCTCGTTACGCATTTTTGACAAACAACCACAAGAAATAACTGATGATATTTTAAGAAATCTTACATCAGGCACAGAGGTCTGCTTTCTTTCTTCTGGACAAGCATAACCCGCTATTCTATTCTGAAAAGACCTTTTGCCCTTCCCACATCTGGCGGGAAAACGCATATCTTCTCTTTTAGAAAGGACATCTCCCTATGGGCATGACCGTAACTCAGAAAATACTGGCCGCGCACGCCGGACTGAAAAGCGTGACGGCGGGCCAGCTCATCGAAGCCAAACTCGACGTGGTCATGGGCAACGACATCACCATCGCGCTGGCCGTTCCCGAATTCCGCAAAGCCGGCGCCGACAAGGTCTTCGACAAGGACAAGGTGGTGGTCGTTCTCGATCACTTCGCGCCGAACAAGGACATCAAGGCCGCCATGCAGTGCAAGGTCTGCCGCGAATTCGCCCGAGAAAACGAACTCACGCATTTTTTTGACGTGGGACGCATGGGCATCGAACACGCGCTGCTGCCGGAACAGGGCATCGTGGCTCCCGGCGAAGTCATCATCGGCGGCGACTCCCATACCTGCACCTACGGCGCGCTGGGCGCGTTTTCCACGGGCGTGGGAAGCACCGATCTCGCCATGGGCATGGCCACGGGAGAAAACTGGTTCAAAGTGCCCGCCGCCATTCGCTTCCATCTCACCGGAAAACCGGGCAAGTGGGTTTGCGGCAAAGACGTGATGCTGCACATCATCGGCCTCATCGGCGTGGACGGCGCGCTCTATCGTTCCATGGAGTTTTCCGGCGACGGCGTGGCCAGCCTGTCCATGGACGACCGCTTCTCCATGACCAACATGGCCATCGAAGCCGGCGCCAAGAACGCCACCTTCCCAGTGGACGACGTGTGCCGCGCCTACCTCAAGGAACATTGCCGCAAGCCCTGGACCGCCTATGAGGCGGACGAGGACGCCAAATACGAAAAGACCATCGACATCGATCTTTCCGCCATCCGTCCCACGGTGGCCTTCCCGCACCTGCCCTCCAACACCCGCACCATCGACGAAGTGGGCGACGTGGAACTTGATCAGGTGTTCATCGGCTCCTGCACCAACGGCAGAATGGAAGACATGGCCATGGCCGCAAGCATACTCAAAGGCCGCAAGGTCAGCGACCGCCTGCGCGTCATCGTCATTCCCGCAACGCCTTCCATCTATATGGAATGTATGGAAAAGGGATATATCCGCACCTTCATGGAAGCCGGTTGCGCCGTGAGCACTCCCACCTGCGGAGCCTGTCTTGGCGGTCACATGGGCATTCTCGCCGCGGGCGAAAAATGCCTTTCCACCACCAACCGCAACTTTGTGGGCCGCATGGGGCACGTGGAATCGGAAGTCTATCTGTGCAGCCCGGCCGTAGCTGCCGCATCGGCCATAGCGGGCCGCATCGTCAGCCCTGAAACGATCATGGACAAGGAAGGAGGCGACTGATGCGGAACGCTCGCGGCAAAGCCTTTGTTTTCGGCGACGACGTCAACACCGACGTCATTCTTCCCGGCAAATATCTCAACGTGACCGACCCCAGGGAACTGGCCTCCCATTGCATGGAGTCGGAAGATCCCGACTTTGTGAAGAAGGCCCGCCCCGGCGACATCATGGTGGCGCGCAAGAATTTCGGCTGCGGTTCCTCCCGCGAACACGCGCCGCTGTCCATCAAGTATCTGGGCATATCCTGCGTCATCGCCTCCACCTTCGCCCGCATCTTCTTCCGCAACGCCCTCAACATCGGCCTTCCCATTCTGGAATGCGCCGAAGCTGCGGAAAACATCCATGAAGGCGACGTGGTAAGCGTCGATTTTCAGACCGGCGTCATCACCAACGAAACCACGGGTCGCACCTTTCAGGCCGAACCCTTCCCTCCCTTCATGCAGAACCTCATCGCCTGCGGCGGTCTGGTGAACTACTCGAAGGCCAAAATAGAAAAACTGCGCGCCTCCCGCTGAACGTTCCGCGCCCTGCGGCGTGACGCGAACGCGCGACTTTTCCCCCGTCGGGCGCGCCCGACGGCACACTTTCTCTTCCGTTTCAAAGGACAGTATCATGGCAACGTATCGCATCGCGGTCATCCCCGGCGACGGCATCGGCCCGGAAATCGTGACCGAAGCCCTCAAGGTTCTGGAAAAGGTCGGACAGAAGTTCGGCCATGAATTCGTGTTCACGCATCTTCTCATGGGCGGCGCGGCCTACGACGCCGTGGGAACGTGCTTCCCCGCGGACACCGTGGACGTCTGCAAGAAAAACGACGCCGTGCTGCTCGGTGCCGTGGGCGGTCCCAAGTGGGATTCCCTCCCCGGCCCCGAACGTCCGGAAAAGGCGCTGCTCAAAATCCGCGAAGGTCTCGGCCTCTACGCCAACCTGCGCCCGGCTATCATGCACAAGGCCCTGAGCGGAGCCTGTCCCATCAAGCGTGAAAACATCGGCGACAGCATGGATCTTCTGATCGTCCGCGAACTCACCGGCGGCATCTACTTCGGCGAACACGGCTGGCGCGACGGCAAGTACGGTCAGGAAGCCTACGACGTGGAACGCTACAGCGAAATGGAAATACGCCGCATCGCCAAGGTCGCCTTCAACGCGGCCATGGCCCGCAAGAAGAATCTTGTGAGCGTGGACAAGTCCAACGTGCTGGAAACCTCCCGTCTGTGGAGACGCGTGGTCAACGAAATGAGCGCCGACTACCCCGACGTGACCGTCTCCCACATGTACGTGGACAACGCGGCCATGCAGCTCGTCTATCGCCCCGGGCAGTTCGACGTCATCCTTACCTCAAACATGTTCGGCGACATTCTTTCCGATGAAGCCAGCATGATCACCGGCTCTCTGGGCATGCTGCCCTCCGCCAGTCTCGCCGACGGCTCCTTCGGCCTGTACGAACCCAGCCACGGCTCCGCTCCCGACATCGCCGGCAAAAACATCGCCAACCCGCTGGCCACCATTCTGTCCGTATCCATGATGCTGCGCTACAGCTTCAGTCTGGAAAAGGAAGCCACCGCCATCGACAACGCCGTTACCGCGGTTCTCGAAGCGGGCATCCGCACCTGCGACATCGCCGAAAGCGGCGTCGCCTCCGTGTCCACGTCCGATATGGGCCAGGCCGTCTGCGACAGAATCTGACGCGCCTCACCGTTCCAAAGACAAGGCGGCATGGCGTTCGTTCATGCCGCCTTGTCTTTTATAAGGATATAAGTCGCCCGCGCCCGACCAAAACCATGTCGAACGCGGCGTCTCGTCTAAAATTTAGACTATACAAATAAATTTTGATTCATATAACATAGCGGCGACGTAGGATTTTATGCGACATGCCCCTCTTCCGGCCTTGCCAACGCGGAACAAAAGGTTATCCTATAAGACAGGCCCGCGCGGCTACACCATCCAAAGTGAGGACACCATGTCAGCATCCAGCGAAGACGCGCCCAAACCGAACCTTCAGGTCGCCGCGCGCGTGGAAGAGCTTCTGCGAGAACAGCTCGAAGAAAGGGGAGTCAATCCCCGCAAGCTGTCTCCCGAAGAAATCGCCGCGAACATGACCTGTCACATCGCGCCGGACAACAGCATGACGTATCTGTGGAAAAACGAACCCATTCTTCACGTCACGCCGGAAAAGCGCGAACGCGACGGCGAAACTTCCGTTCTCTGGCGCATGTTCACCAAAGACGACATACCCCCCTCCATCGACCACTCGTGAGGCATCCCATGAACATTCTTGACACCATCGGACACACGCCGCTCATTTTTCTCGACGCCGTATCCGCTGAGCTTCCGGCAAAAATCCACGTCAAATACGAAGCCCGTAACCCCGGCGGCTCCATCAAGGACAGAGCGGCTCTGGGATACATCCGCGCCGCCATGAAGGACGGTCTCCTCGCGCCCGGCGGCACCGTGGTGGAAGCCACCAGCGGCAATCTCGGCATCGGCCTTGCCGTGGTCTGCGGCAAAATGGGACTGCGCCTCATCCTGACCATGCCCGCGTCGGCCAGCAAAGAACGCATCGCGCTGCTTCGCGCCATGGGCGCGGAAGTGATTCTCACCCCCGCGGACAAAGGCATGCAGGGCGCGCAGGACAAGGTGGACGAACTCCTCGCCTCCCTGCCCGGAGCCTTTCGTCCCAACCAGTTCAGCAACGCGGTGGGACCGCGCGTGCACTACGAGACCACGGGCATGGAAATTCTGGAAGACTGTCGCGAAGAAGGCTTCATGCCCTGCGCCTTTGTGGCGGGCACGGGCTCGGGCGCCACGCTCATGGGCGTAAGCCGCAGGCTCAAGGAAGCCGATCCTTCCATCCTCAGCTTTGCCGTGGAACCCGCGGAATCGCCGGTTCTCTCCCAGGGGCGCAGCGGCCCGCACGGCATTCAGGGCATCGGCGCGAACTTTGTGCCCGAAGTGTTCGATCGTTCCCTGACTGACGGCATCCTCACCGTAAGCACCGAAGAAGCCATGGAAACGGCTCGCATGCTCATGGCCAAGGAATCCCTCAGCTGCGGCATCACGACCGGCGCCAACGTGCGCGCCGCCATGACTCTCGCCATGCGTCCCGAATTTGCGGGAAAGCATATCGTCACCGTGGCGCCCGACACCGGCGAACGGTATCTCTCCACCCCTCTCTTCCCCAAGGACTGAACCTTCATGACCCCATGCTGCCCCGCTCCCGACAAAGAATTGGCCCTCTCCCGCATGCATGAACTCGATGACGTGACCGACGCGCTGTGCCGTCCGGAATCGTTGTCCACCGTGCTCAACGCCAAGGACTGCTCCACGCCCCTTCCCTCGCAGGACGTGCTCAAGGAAGTCATGGAACGCCTCAAGGCCGTGCTTTTTCCCGGCTATTTCGGCCCCTCGCAGGTGCACCGGGAATCGTTGCGTTATCACATCGCCGCCAATCTTGACTCCATTTTCCGCCTGCTCAGCGAACAGATTCGCCGCGGAGGCTGTTTTGCCTGCGCCGATTACGTCAACGACTGCCGCGGCTGCGACGTGGCGTCCAAGGAAATGGCCATGAAGTTCATGCAGCGCATTCCCGCCATTCGCGACATGCTCGCGCAGGACGCCCGCGCCGCCTATGAAGGCGATCCCGCGGCCACCAGTCCCGGAGAAACGGTGTTCTGCTACCCGTCCATGCTTACCATGATCCATCACCGCATCGCGCATGAACTTTACGCCCTGCATGTGCCCATCATTCCCCGCATCATCGCGGAAATGGCTCATTCCCGCACGGGCATCGACATTCATCCCGGCGCGCAGATAGGCGAAAACTTCTTCATCGACCACGGCACTGGCGTGGTCATCGGCGAAACCTGCGTCATCGGCACGGGCTGCCGTCTTTATCAGGGCGTGACGCTCGGCGCGCTTTCCTTCTCCAAGAATGAGGACGGCACGCTGGTCAAAGGCATACCGCGCCATCCCATTCTTGAAGATAATGTCACGGTGTACGCCGGCGCGTCCATTCTCGGACGCATCACCATAGGCAAAGGTTCCGTCATCGGCGGCAACGTGTGGCTCACCCACAGCGTGCCCGAAGGCAGCCGCATCGTGCAGAGCGGAGCCAAGGCGAAGCCCGGAGAATCCCTTACGGGCAAATGCGACAAGCGCGCCGCTGAAAAAAAACACGACTGACGTTTTCCCGGCTTCACGGGGCCCGCGTGCGCGGGTCCCGTTTTTTTTTACCCGACTCTTGGCGTGGTTTGCGGCGCGTCGCCGCATGCGCGCCGTCCCATATTCGCTCCGCTCTTTCCGCGCCGACGCCTTCCGGCAAAATGCGCTGCCATGATCTCGTCACATTTTCGGGACATACTGCCGCCAGCAAAGGAGCGATTCATGACGGCAACAACTTTCCTTCGCGTCGCCGTGGCCGGCGGCGGAAGCTGGGGCACGGCGCTGGCCCATACGCTGGCCTCGGCGGGGCACGACGTTACCCTCCTGCTGCGGGACGAAACCGTGGCTCTCGCCATCAACGGGCGACATGAAAATCCTCACTATCTGCCGGGCCGGAGCGTGCATCCCGGCGTGAAGGCGTCCCTCTCTCCGGACGCCCTGCGTCAGGCCGACCTTCTGGTGCTGGCCGTGCCCTGTCAGCATCAAAGAAGCTGGCTGCGAAACATGCGCGATTTTCTTGCGGAAGACTGCGTCATCGTCAACGCGTCCAAAGGACTGGAAACCGGCACATGCCTCACCATGAGCCGTGTGGCGGCGGAAGAACTCGCTCCCCGTTCCGTCCGGTACGCCGCGCTTTCCGGCCCATCCTTTGCGGCCGAAGTGCTGGACGCTCAACCTACGGCCGTGGTGCTCGGCTGTGAAGACGAATCCCTCGGCGCAAGGCTCCGCGAAACGTTTTCCACGCCGTTTTTCCGCTGCTACTCCAGCCTCGACGTCACGGGCGTGGAAACGGGCGGCGCGCTCAAGAACGTTATGGCCATCGCCGCGGGCGTGTGCGACGGCCTGGGCTTCGGCTCCAACGCCCGCGCGGCTCTCATCACGAGAGGACTGGCGGAACTCAGCCGTCTGGGCACGGCCATGGGCGCGAAACCTCTCACCTTCATGGGCCTGTCCGGTCTGGGAGACCTCGTGCTTACCTGCACGGGCGGCCTTTCCCGCAACCGTCAGGTGGGGCTCAGGATCGGCAAGGGGGAAAAGCTCGACGCCATCGTCGCGTCTCTGGGCATGGTGGCCGAAGGCGTCAAAACCGCGGAAGCCGCAAACGCGCTGGCCAAAAGATTGGGCGTTTACGCCCCCGTCACGGAAACCATGTGCCGCATTCTTCACGACGACGCTTCGCCGGCCGACGCCGTGCGCGAGCTCATGGAACGCCCTTTGAAAGAGGAATAAGTCTATTCCCGGCCGGACCGGGCGTTTCTCAACCGCGTTATGTTTCTATGCGGCGGTTCGCCGAAAAGACGCTTGTATTCTCTGTTGAACTGCGTGGGGCTTTCATAGCCCACGGCCAGGCCCGCGCTGGCCGCGTCCACGCGCTCAGCAAGCATGAGACGCTGCGCCTCAAACAAGCGCAGCCTTTTATGAAACTGCAACGGACTCAGGCTGGTCACTTCCTTGAAATGCCGGTGAAAGGTGGACGTGGCCATATTCACGCGACGAGCCAGCTCTTCCACCTGCAGCGGAGAACGGTAATTATCCCGCAGCCACGTCACGGCCTGCGCGATCTGCATGCTCTGCGAGCCGAGCGTATGAAAACGACGCAAAAATTCCCCCTGCGGCCCGATGAGCATGCGATAATAGATCTCCCGCGTGATCATGGGCGCGAGCACCGGTATCTGTTCCGGCTTGTCCAGAAGCTCCACCAGCCTCAGAAAAGCGTCGAGCACGGAAACGTCCACGGCTTCCACGGAAACGCCCCGCATGCAGCCCTCGCCCGACGAGGCGTCGACCGGCGGCACCTCCGCGGCCAGGCGCGCGAGCAGAAACTTGTCCACCTCCAGCGACAGACACAGGAAGGGCGCGTCTTCCGTGCCTTCCACCACATAGAAGGAACTCGGCACGTCCACACCGACGACCAGGCACTGCCCTTCGCCGTAAATGTATTCCTCCGCGCCGATGACGGCTTTTTTTCTGCCCTGAAGCATCACCCCGATGCACGGATGATACAGGCTGTTCTCCAAAACGTCGCGCGCCAGACGGCGGGATAGGGACAGGCCCGGAATGTCCGTCTGCCTGCACCCCGGCTCCGGCATGTGGCGAAGAACCATCGCCTTGAGACGCTCGTTGATTCGTTCCCATTCTCCCATACGCACCTCCGCGCCGCGATTTCGCGTTTTCCCACAGAGTATTCCCTCACCCGGCGAGGAATACGGATCAAACATAGCCCCGATTCTCTCTTCTTCCTATATACGATTCCTCTTTTTTCTTGCCCGATCCTCTCACGAGGCGAGCGAAACGTCCATTTTCGACAAAAGAAACGATTTCGACTACAAAGACATGTCCCTGCAACTTCAATAAGGTTTTCATCATGGAACTGTCCCTTGTCGTCATCGTTGTTCTGTGTCTGTTTTTCTTTCTCGCCGGTTTTGTGGATTCCGTGGCCGGAGGCGGGGGACTGATTTCCGTGCCCGCCATGCTGCTCTGCGGCCTTCCGCCGCACGTCGCGCTTGGCACCGGAAAATTCGCCAGCACGCTCGGCTCCCTTACCTCCCTGTGGACCTTCGCCCGCAATCATCTGGTGGTGCTGCGCATCGCGCCCGCCGGTTTTCTTTCGGCCTTTGCCGGGGGCATGGCGGGCTCCGCCCTCGCCATGCACGTCGACAGCGCGCTGCTGGGAAAACTGCTCATCTTCCTTCTGCCCGTAGGCATGGCCATTTCTCTTTTTTCCGGCAGACTCGTCACCGCGGAAGGCGAGCTTCCCGAACGCCATCTCTGGCTCCGGGTCATTCTGATGGGACTTTTCATCGGCGCGTACGACGGTTTCTTCGGTCCCGGAACGGGCAGCTTCTTCATCATCGCCCAGCATCTTATTCTCCGCATGGGGCTCGTGCGCGCCTCAGCCACGGCCAAGGTCTTCAATCTCGCCTCCAACGCCGGAGCCTTCGCCGTGTTCGCCTCCGGCGGCGTGGCCCTCTATTCCCTGGGCGCGCCTCTCGCCGTGGCCAATATTCTCGGCAATCAGCTCGGCACGCGTCTGGCCATTCGCGTGGGCGCGCGCATGGTGCGAAACTTTCTCTACGTCGCCCTCAGTCTGCTGCTCGCTTCTCTTATCTATCGCTTCTTTCTGGCCTGACCCATCGTCCGGACAAAAAACAACGCTCTGGACACCGTTTCCAAATGCTGGCATTATCTTAACAATAATATTTCCTATCAACAAAAAGGAGCCGCATGCTCTTCATCGAGAAATGCAAGGAGTCCGTGATCTCCGTCGTCCCGGTGGTCATTCTGGTGCTCCTTCTTCATCTGACTGTCGCGCCTCTCGGCGACGTTTTGCCGAGATTCCTCGTCGGCGCGGTCCTTTTCGTGGTCGGACTCGGCCTTTTCCTGGTCGGCGCGGACATCGGCGTTCTTCCCGTGGGACAGAAGGTGGGATCCACGCTCACCGGCAAACGAAATCTCTCCCTCATGCTCGCCGTGGGATTCGTTGTGGGATTCATCATCACCGTGGCTGAACCCGACGTCCAGGTGTTGGCGGCCCAGGTCACGGGCGTGGCGCCCGTCATCGCCCCCATGGCGCTCGTGTGCATCATCGCCGCGGGCGTGGGCTTTTTCGTGGCCGTGGCCATGGGACGCATCATCTTTCAGTTGCCGCTCAAACTGCTGCTTTTCCTTTGCTACGCCGCGGTGTTTCTCTGCGCGGCGTTCACGCCCGACCTTTTTCTCGGCATAGGTTTCGACGCCGGCGGCGCCACCACCGGCCCCATGACCGTGCCTTTCATCATGGCTCTCGGCGTGGGCGTGGCCGCGGTGCGCGGCGGCAGTCATTCCGGAGACGACAGCTTCGGCTTCGTGGGACTCGCTTCCGTCGGCCCCATCCTCGCCGTGCTCATGCTTGGCCTGTTCGCCTCCCCGGCGACCCCGGATCTTGCCGTCGCCGCGGAACAAAGCCAGCTGGGCGTTACGGAACATTTTCTGCGTCTGCTTCCCGAGGTCACGCATGAAGTGACCATGGCCCTCGGCCCTCTGGCCGCGCTGTTTCTGCTGTTCCGGCTTTTCCTCATACGCCTTTCCCGTCGGCAGACGTTGCGCATGGTCATGGGACTCATCTATACCTTTTTCGGCGTCATTCTGTTCTTTCTCGGCGTCAAGGGCGGCTTCATGCCCGCCGGCGACGCGCTGGGCGCGCTGCTCTCCACGCCGGAAAGCCGCGCGCTGCTCATTCCCGTGGCGCTGGTGCTCGGCGCCGTGGTGGTGTGCGCCGAACCCGCGGTCTGGATTCTCACCGAACAGGTGGAACAGGTTTCCGGCGGAGCCATCCGTCGCAAACTCATGCTGGCGGCCCTCTCCGCCGGCGTGTCGCTGGCTGTGGCCATCGCCATGTATCGCGTGATGTCGGGAATCAGTCTCTGGTTCTTCCTCATTCCTGGGTACGGGGCCGCGCTGCTGCTCATGCGATTCTGCCCGCGCATGTTCACGGCCATAGCCTTCGACTCCGGCGGCGTGGCTTCCGGACCCATGGCCTCCACCTTCATTCTCGCCTTCATGCTGGGCGTATCCAAGGGCGTGGGCGGCAATCCCGCCGTAGACGCCTTCGGATGCATAGCCATGATCGCCATGACTCCGCTCATCGCCATACAATTGCTGGGCATCGTTTTCAGCCGCAAGACAGGGGATCGCTCATGAACACCTCCCTCTATGAAAACGCAGGCAAACTGCTCATCGCCGTTATGGAAAAGCATACATGCGACGCGGCGGTTTCCGCGGTCAGAACGGCCGGAGCTCCCGGCGGCACCGTGCTCATGGGCCGCGGCACGGCGCAAAACAAATGGTTGAGACTGCTCGGCCTGGACGACGTGGAAAAAGAACTGCTCTATTGCCTTCTTCCCGCTTCCCGCGTCCGCTCCGTCATGAACGCCCTGCGCGACGCGCCGGCCCTTGCCAAAACCAGAGGCATCATGTTCACCATAGACGTGCTTGAAGCCTTCCGTCCCCCCGTTTCCGCGCCCGCCGTCCTTTCCCAGTCACAGGAGGAATCCATGTCCGACCACAGCCCGGAACAGTCCGGCTACGAACTTCTTTCCGTCATCGTCAACAACGGCGGCGCCGACCAGGTCATGGACGCCGCCAGAAACGCCGGCGCCACCGGCGGCACGGTCATCCACGCGCGCGGCACGGCCCGGCCCGACGACGCCTCCTTCTTCGGCATCACCATCGTGCCGGAAAAAGAATTCGTCATGATCCTGAGCCCCAGAGAAAAAAGCGCGCGCATCATGGAAAGCATCAAAGCCGAATTCCGCGACGCTGAACCCGGTTCAGGCATCGCCTTCCGCACGGCGGTTGAATCCTTTGAAACGCTGGGACTTTTGAAAAACGGTAAGTAAGCCCATCCGTTTCCGCCTTCCTTCCCCGCCGCGCCTTTCAAGCCGGCGGGGATTTTTTGATGCCTCCTTGACTTCTGAGATATTTTTAATTAAGTTATTACTTAATTAGTTTTATCCTTGCTCTCGGACGCTTCCATGGACAACTCCCTTCTTTATCGCGCCCTGGCGGACGACACCCGTCGCCGCATCGTTCTTCTGCTGCTGCGCCATAATTACTGCGTTTCCGCGCTGGCAAGAGAACTGCGCGTCAGCGAAAGCGCGGTCTCCCAACATCTGAAAATACTCCGACAGGCCATGCTTCTGCGCGGCGAACGCCGCGGCTATTACATGCATTACGATATCGACAGGGAACGACTGCGCGATCTCGCCCGAGAAATTGACGCCATGGCCTCCACGCAACGAATCGACAAAGACGACGCCGATCTGAAAAAGACCGGCCTGCGCTGCTCCGAAGAACTCAGACGTTTCTGTCATAGTGCGCCGAACGTTCGCGTTCTGCCCATGGCCCCCGTCGACGACGCAAAGGATCGCTGACCATGTCCGCCCTCGCGCTTTACGCCGTCGCGTTTATGCTGCTCGCGCTCTCCTTCATGAAAAGCAGGGAAAAAACAACGCTTGCGCTCAAAAAGGCATGGAAATCCTTTGAGGGCATCCTGCCGCAGTTTCTCTCCGTGCTTGTCTTTATCGGCATCACGCTCGCCGTCCTCGACAAAGAAACCATCACCTGGCTGCTGGGCAAGGAATCCGGAGCCATGGGCATGGCTATCGCCGCCGTTCTCGGTTCCGTCACGCTCATTCCCGGTTTCATAGCCTTTCCCCTGGCCGCCTCGCTTCTTGCGGCGGGAGCGGGATACGGACAAACCGCCATGTTTCTCACCACCCTTATGATGGTCGGCGTGGTCACGATGCCCCTTGAAACCGCGTATTTCGGCAAAAGACTCGCCGTGCACCGCAACGCGCTCGCCTTTATCTACGCCGTGCTTTCGTCCGTAGCTCTGGGGGCATGGTTATGATCAACGCCATGGCCGTGATTCGCCGCTACCGCGCGTTTCTGATCCTTGTCGGCGTCACCGCCGGACTTGTCGCCTTCGCGCCTTCCGTCGGGCAAAGAGCTCTTGCCCTATCCAAGGCCAACGTGGTGGAAATGCTCTCCTTTCTGCCGCCGATTTTTCTCCTGCTCGGTCTTCTGGACGCGTGGGTGGACAGAAAAACCATGATGGCCTACATGGGCGACGAGGCCGGTCTGCGCGGAACGCTTCTGGCCTTTGTGCTGGGCTCCGCCGCGGCGGGCCCTCTTTACGCGGCGTTTCCCATGGCGGGCGTCATGATGGAAAAGGGCGCGAGCATGCGCAACGTGTTTGTTTTCATCGGCGCGTGGTCCACGACGAAAATACCGCTCATCATGTTCGAAACCGCCACGCTCGGCTTCCGTTTCATGGCCATGCGGCTTGTCTTCAACATCGCCGGCATTTTCATTATCGCGAAAATTCTTGAAAAAGATCTTGAAAAGCATCCCCTGCCGCCGCGAACCGGCGCGTCCTGAGACTCCTGTCGAAACGCGTTGACAAATCGCGAAGTCTCCCGAAAATTTCAGCTCCGACGTCAAACATGTCCCCTGACGGATCTCCGCCGTCTTGTCATGCCCGCGGCTCCGCGCTTTCTCCTTTTCTTTCAGAGACGCCTTGTTTGGGCCGTCCCCGCTTGACAAATCCTTAGCCCTTTGTCTATTTCAAAAGTAGTTTTCGAGTCGGTCCGGCTACAGCGTTCGCCATGCCGTTCCGACCTGAGTTTCTGCTCACAGGGTGGTTCTGGAAACGGGGCCGCCTCCCGTCAATGCCCTCGCGGCATGGAAAGAAAACGCTGCGCTTGCGCCATGTCCAGAGTCCGCTCCCTCCATGGTTCTGGTGTTTTCGTCTGTGAGCAACACCGGAAACGCGCGTTCTCGCGCGGCATGGAGAATCTCATGAAAAGATTTCCCCTTCTTTGTGTTGCGGCGGCTCTTCTTCTCTTCCTTCCCCTTTCCTCTCCGGCGGCCGAAGCCCTGCATGTTTACTGCGGCGCGGGCATGACCAAACCCTTCGGTGAAATAGCCAAGGCGTTCACCCAAAAAACGCGGGTGAACATGGAAGTCACCTACGCCAACGCCGGACAAATTCAATCGCAGATCAACACCGCGCAGGAAGGCGACTTCTTCATCGCCGGCGCTGCGGAAGAACTGAAACCCGTGCAGAAATACGTGTCCGCACGACGCGACCTCGTCAAGCATATTCCCGTGCTTGCGGTGGCCAAAGGCAATCCCAAGCATATCAGAGGAATCCGAGATCTCGGAAACGAAGGGCTCCGCGTCGTGCTCGGCGACGCCAAAGCCACGCCCATAGGCAAAATTGCGGACAAGGCCCTTGCCGACGCCGGCCTTACCGGCAAAGTCAACGTGGTAAGCCGCGGCGTGACGGCTCCTTCCATTTTCAACGCGCTGAACGTGGGGGAATGTGACGCCGTCATCGTCTGGAAAGAAAACGTTTCCCCCGCCATGGACATCGTCGCCGACCCCGCCATGGACGCGTATGTGAAGACCATTCCCGCGGCTTCGTTGTCCGTATCGACCAATCCCGAAGGACAAAAACTGTTCCTGGACTTTCTGAACTCCGACGAGGCTCGCGCCATCTGGGAAAAATACGGCTACGTCGTGCTGAATTGATCTTCCCTTCGCAGGCAACGTCCGTCCTGAGAACGTCCGCTCCGCCATCCTTTTCTCAAGGCCTGTCCGCAGCACTGCGCGGACAGGCCGCCGTTCGCGCCATGAAACAGAAGATTTCCCTCTTTGACGGCGCAAGCCTTCTCATCGCTTTTCTGACCGTTCTTTTTCTCACGGCCTCCATCGGAACCATCGTTATCGGAGGAATGCCCTTCCTGCCCGCGGCCTTCCGCTCGGAAGAAGTGCTCTTTTCCATCCGGCTGAGTCTCGTCACGTCCACGCTGTCCACGCTGCTCTGCTTTGCCGTCGGCATTCCCTGCGCCTACGCCCTGGCTCGATGCCGCATGCCTCTGCGCAACCTCTGCCGCCTTGTGCTGGAACTGCCCCTTTCCCTGCCCTACCTCGTGCTCGGCCTGTGCCTGCTCATGATGTTCTCCTCCGACGCGGGAAGATTCCTCAAAGAATTCGGCATACGCGTCATCTTTGAACCCGCGGGCATAGTCATGGCGCAATGGATCGTCAACATTCCCTTCGTCATCCGCCTTATGCGCACGGCTCTGGAGGAACTCGACGAAAGGCTGGAATTCATCGCCGGAACGCTGGGAGCCTCCCGCTGGCAACGCTTCCTTACCATCACGCTGCCGCTGTGCCGCAATTCCATTCTCATGGCCGCCATTCTTACCTGGTCTCGCGCCATCGGGGAATTCGGCGCCACGCTCATGCTCGTGGGCGTGACGCGCATGAAAACCGAAACCCTTCCCGCCAGCATTTATCTCAACATCAGCACGGGGGACAACGGCATGGCCATGGCCTCGGCCATCCTTCTGCTGGCCATTTCCGGAACGGCTCTTCTGCTGTCCGCGCTGCTCCAGCGTCGCGCCGCCAGCCGCATGGAGGGAATCTCATGGCGATAGCCCCTCTCGAGTTCGACAACTTCTGCCTCAGACGAGGCGATATGCGCATAACCAATATTTCCTTCTCGCTTCAGGAGAGGGAAACGTTCGCCATTCTCGGACGCACGGGAGCGGGAAAAACGCTGCTTCTGGAATCGGCCGCAGGGTTCTATCCGCCGGAAAGCGGACGCGTTCTTCTTTACGGGACGCCGGTGCGGGACATTCCGCTGACGGAACGGCGCATAGGATTCGTCTATCAGGATTACGCGCTCTTTCCCCACATGACGGTGGAGGACAACATCGCCTACGGCCTCCGCGTACGCCGGGCGTCGCACGCCGAACAGGAAGAAAAAGTCCGGACCATCGCCGAACTGCTCGGCATATCCCACGTGCGCAAAAACTATCCTCAGACGCTGAGCGGAGGAGAACGACAACGCGTCGCCCTGGCCCGCGCGCTGGTGCTCAGACCGCGCCTTCTGCTGCTCGACGAGCCCTTTTCCTCTCTCGATCCCGCCACAAGAAAAACACTTTACGGCAAAGTGCGCCGCATCCCGCACACGTTCAACTGCGCTGTGCTCTTCGTCACCCACGACTTCCGGGAAGCCCAATCCCTCGCTTCCCGCATAGGCGTCATGGCCCACGGAAAAATGCTCTGCATACGTCCGGCGGACGAACTGTTCTTGCGCAGCGACGACCCGGAACTCAATACTTTTCTCGGACTGGAGGATCACGCATGACCGCTCAGAATCTTTACCGCCGCCTCAAACAGGAACTGGATCGTCTCGTCCGGCTCCATCATTTGAACGAACGCCCCATCGCGCTGAAAAGCCGGGGACTCTCTCCGGAAGAAGCCATAGGTCGCACTGCCCGCAAAGACTACCCCATTCTCGCGGGCAAGGAAATCATGCTTCAGGCCCAGTTCGGCCCGGCCGTGGGACAGGCGTTCACCGACGCCCCCTCGGACTTCAACGGCACGCTCGAAGACGTGCTCGCCATGGATCCGGAAAACGATCCTTACAGCCGCGGACTGCTGGTGGCCACGCTGAACGCCGTCATGCGCTTCACCGGCGACGTCGAACACACCGCGCATTGCCGCAACGACGATCTGGAACGATGCGCCGAAGCGCATGCCGCGCACATACGGGAAACGTTCGGCGCGCCGCGAGTCACGCTGGTGGGCTATCAGCCCGCGCTCACCGCGCGACTGTCGCGGGAGTTTCCCCTGCGCGTGCTGGATATGAATCCCCAGTTCGTCGGCAGCGAACGTTCCGGCGTCACCATAGAACACGGCGAATCGCACTATCGCGACGCCGTGCTCGAATGGCCGGATCTCGTGCTCTGCACGGGCAGCACCCTCTGCAACGGAACCTTCGTCAACTTTGTGGACATCGGCAGGCCCGTTATCTTCTTTGGCGTGTCCGGCGCAGCCGCGGCGCGCGTGTTCGGCCTGTCCCGCTTCTGCCCCATGGCGTCCTGACGACCTTCCGCTTTGTCCCCATCGCGCCAACACGCGATCCTCATTTCCGATCTTTTGTCTCTTCCGCCGCTCAGGAATCCCTGCCACAATCAGAGCGGCTAAAAAAACAATAGAAAAAACAAAAAAATTTTTTCATGTAAGGAGCGTGTAAGTTTCCGATGCTCTACTGTCCTCAAGTGGAAAAGGCAATCATCAATCAACACAATATACTCTATATTCTGGAGGACACCATGACCATGCTCCCCATCTCTCATAAGAATCATCGTTCCGCTTCTTCCCGCAAGTCGTCCCGCATCCCCGCCGCTCTCTGCGCGTCCCTCGCTCTGCTGCTCACCCTCGGCGTTTCGAATGCCCTTGCCAGCGGCCCCAACGGAGGCTACACCAATAACAACAGAGGCGGCTTCACCGGCCCCGGCCCCGCCGTCACCACCGTCAATCAGGCCAAGAGCATGCGCGACGACAGCCACGTCACTCTCGAGGGCCATATCGTTCGGCATATCGGCGGCGATCGCTACCTGTTCGAAGACAACACCGGCTCCATCAACGTGGAAATCGAAAACAAGCGTTGGCAGGGACAGACCGTTGGTCCTAACGACCTTGTGGAAATCTCCGGCGAACTGGACAAGGACTGGTCCGAAATGGAAATCGACGTGAAGCGCATCGTGAAAAAGTAACCTACCGCCGGCGCGTTCCTTCCGCCCGGGAACGCGCCGGAAAACGCAACGGGGGAACGTTATGCGGGTTCTTCTCATCGAGGATGACATACTGATAGGCAACGGACTCAAAATGGGGCTTCCCGCCATGGGTTTCGCCGTGGACTGGTTCAAGGAAGGCCCCCTCGGCATGAAAGCCCTCGCCTCGGCGGAATACGACGCCGCCATTCTCGATCTCGGACTCCCCGGCATGGACGGACTCGACATTCTAAAACGCTGGCGGGCGACTGGTCACGACATTCCCGTGCTGGTGCTTACCGCCAGAGACGCCATAAGCCAACGCGTGGAGGGTCTCAACCTCGGCGCGGACGATTATCTCGGCAAACCCTTCGATCTGGACGAGGTGGCGGCGCGACTTCGCGCCCTCGTGCGGCGCAGGCATGGCATTTCGTCGCCTCAGCTTGTTCACGGCGCGGTCAGCTTCGATCCTCTGACAAGAACGGTTTCTCTGAACGGACAGCCCGTGGCTCTTGGACAGAAAGAAGTCATGCTTGTGGAGCTGCTTCTGCTGAACCGGCAAAGCGTTCTTTCCCGCAGCGCCATCGAAGAAAAACTCTACCCCTGGGGCGAAGAAGTCAGCAGCAATTCCGTGGAAGTGCTGGTGCACCGCATACGCCGCAAGCTGGGCTCCGGCTTCATTAAAACCGTGCACTCCGTAGGATACACTCTGGGAGACGACTCATGAAACCACACCCGGCGCCGATACGAACGTTGTTCGGCAAGACCGGAAGACTCTGCGCTTCCGCCGCGGCAAGGGCGGCGCGCATGGCTCCCGGCCTTTTTTTTCGCGTCCGCCGACTCGCCGCGCGACTGTGGACGCGCATTCTCTCTCTGCCCGTAAGTCACAAAAGTCTGCGGCTGCGACTGAGCCTGTTCTTTTCTCTGTTTCTGCTCATGGCGTGGCTGGCGGCCGCGCTTTTCACCTGGCAGACGTGCCGGGAATACATCAACGAATTTTTCGACTCCCAGCAGATGCTCGTGGCCAGAACGCTGGCCGTGGCCGACGTGACGCGCGCGCCGGACGAACTTCCACGCGTCGACGACATGCTCCCCGGCGTCAAAAAACACGCTCTGGGCGAACTGGAAGACGAAGCCATTGCTTTCGCCATCTTTTCCACGGACGGCCAACGCCTGCTGGCGGATGGAAAAAAGGGTCAACGCTTTCCGTTTGAACCATCCCGCCGCGGCTTCGTCGATGAGCCTCTGCGCGGCGACGACGACGTCTGGCGCATCCTGTGGATGAATTCCAGCGACGGACACTACGTCATCGCCGTGGGCCAGGAAATGGACTATCGCAACGACATGGCCCTGGAAATGCTGGAAGGTCAGATCATCCCCTGGCTTCTTCTGCTGCCCGCGCTTCTTGCCGGTCTGTTCATTCTTCTGACACGCGAAATTTCCCCTCTGCGCGCCATGGCCGCAGGCCTCGGCTCACGCGATCCCGAAGACACCGAACCGCTGGATCTGACCCGTCTGCCTTCAGAGGTCCTGCCCATGGCCGAGTCGCTGAACGGATTTTTCGCCCGCACCAAAGACATGCTGACCAGAGAGCGTTCCTTCATTTCCGACGCGGCCCATGAACTGCGAACCCCTCTCGCCGGACTCCGCATACAGGCGCAGGTTGCGGCGCAACCCGGCATAGAACGAGAAACCCGGACGGAAGCTCTGGCCTTTCTCCGTCAGGGCATCGACCGCTGTTCCCGACTCATTGATCAGCTTCTCGCCCTGTCCCGACTCGAAGCCGTCCATGCGTCCGGCGGAACGCTCTCGGCCAGGGAACTGTCCCTGTCCGCGGTAGATTGGAACGCGCTGCTCAAGGAAGCTCTTCCCGCCTATCGCGATCGCCTGGACAAAACGGGCGTCAGGCTGGAATCCCAGCTTTCCACGCTCAACGCCGGCGTGCAGGGCAATCACGCGCTGCTCTCCATGCTGCTGCGCAACCTTCTGGAAAACGCCTCAGCCTACACGCCTCCGGGCGGAATCATACGCGTGTCGCTGGATCGCAACCGGCTCACGGTTCAAAACGACTGCGACTGCCTGTCCGACGAATACGTCGCCCGGCTGGGAGAACGCTTTTTCCGTCCCCCAGGGCAGGAAAAAACCGGAAGCGGCCTCGGCATCTCCATCGTGCGACGCATCGCATCCATCCACGGTTTCCGCCTGGACATTCGCATGGAAAAAAACGCTCCGGAATTTTCTCCCTGCTCCTTCAAGGTCTCGCTCGAATGGTGATCGCCGTTCAGAGGGAAATAAAACGCCGCTCAAGATCTCTAAAGAAACAAAAAAGCCCGGAGCATGGCACATGGCCGTGTTCCGGGCTTTCGTCCGTTACGCGCAAAGCGGCTTCAGCCGCAACGCATTACTGCTTGGCTGCGAGAACTACGTGCGGAGCCTTGATGGCGGCCTGCACACGCACGCCTTCGGCAATGCCGGCTTCATCCGCGCTATCCACCGTGCACACGGAGGTAAGGCGATCGCCATTGTCCAGCTCGACGGACACGCTGGCCATGATTTCGCCCTTTTTCACCTGCTTGACCGTGCCGGGCAGCATGTTGCGGGAAGAAAGAACATAACCCTCCAGATCGCGGACAAGAAGCACGTTAATGCCCTTCACCATGGCCAGCACTTCACGACCGGGGCGCAGGCCCAGAGTTTCCGTGCTCTTGCAGGTGACGATGGCGGAAATCTTCAGCCCGCCCTTCAGATCAATATCAATCTCGTCATTGACCGCGCCTTTCTTCACGGCCGTAACCACGCCTTCCAGCATATTTCTAGTCGTAACTTTCATTGCTTAAACTCCTTCAAAATTGGTAGTCAGAAGATAATCACTTCTTTCCACTTGTCAATTTCTCCGTTCCGCTTCAACGGATTTCATAACTTCCCGATTTAACAATACCATTATAATTCTTCCGTATCTTTCCATATAGTTATTCCCATCATAGGCATGCGTCTTATCCGCCGGCGCGGAAAAATACTCCGCGCGTTAATATAATTCATCTATGCCATAAGAAGGAAGAAGGATATGTTCTGACGCGTCTTCATCGTTTTTAAATTTGCTTTTCGCCGTATTAAGTTTCTTCAGCATGCTCGCCTTATTATTCAGAAACCATCTGTCGGCGTCTGCGTTGGGGGTCACCAAGGCGCAGTCTTGTATTTCCTTCCGCACCTTTTCCGTGGCGAGTTCTTCCGGCGTTATCGCCTCCATGGCAAACCTGGCCTTCACCCAGCCTAAACGAGGAGAAACGCGTACATAATAATGCTTGCGCGGCGCGACATTGGCTTCAAGCAGGGAGCCGGACTCTCCTCCGACGACAAAACGATGCTTGCCAGGAGTCACGACATGTCGAATTTTTGTATCCGTGGAACAAATACCCACCAATGACAAATCGTTTGCGCGAATTTCTTCAGCAATGGGGGCCTGCACACTTCCCCCAAGTATTGATGATCGGAAAAACGTTACGGTTGATTCTTCTCCATGAGGCCTGACCTGTTCCATATATACGGGATCCATTAATTTACTCGAGCAGCCAGAAAGAAGAATTACTGACAAGACAGCCATTAATATAGCAATTTTCTTCATTGATATTTTTCCTTTTTCTGATTTGCGTTTTTTATTCCTTGCCTCTGTTCCATTTCTATGCGGACGAAATATTTCATGAGGCAATATTTTACCGCTTGTTTTTATACTACAATCATCATGTTAGCAAATACTTCATCAATATTATAAAAATAACATTATTATCAATATATTAGACAGATAAGTACATAACAACAATCTTCTGTCGTCCTAAACGTCAGAAGCTCTTTTACCCGATGTCCAATCCCCTCCAACTCTTCGGACGCACCTGCTCACAAAAAAAGCGGAACGAACGCCGTTCCGCTTTTCCGTCCATGCTGAATCCCTAAACGTCCTACGCCATGTTGGCCGCGGCTTCCATGACGCCTTCCGCCAGGGTGGGATGAGCGTGAATGGTGCCGGCGATGTCGGCGACGGTGGCTCCGAGCTGGAGGGCCAGCGCACATTCGGCGATGAGGTCGGTGGCGTGCGCTCCGGCGAAATGCGCCCCGAGCAGCTTGCCGCTGGCCTTGTCGGCCACGAGCTTGAACACGCCGGGAAGTTCGCCCATGGCCTGCGCCTTGCCCAGTT
>CALUUX010000032.1 GCA_944324085.1 uncultured Mailhella sp.
CAGATTAGCCGTGAGCGGTCTCGGCCCCTGCTTAGAGCGGAGGGGTATCGGAACCGAGCCGGGATCAATCATAGTCGGGGAAACCAGTTCCAGAAGACTTACCGGCGTGACTGGTTCGTAAGACATGCCAAACTCGCCGGGCAAGGTAAACAGTTCGGTAAGCGCGGCTCCAAGCTGCTGAGCGTTTTTCGCCGGAATCTGGCTCATTTCCCTCAGACTCTGGAAAATTGCCTCCAGCAGCGACTCAGGACTCTGTCCATCCTCTTTGGCTATCAGCTCAATGGCCATAGCCGTCAGGCCGGAATCATGATACTTAAGGTTCATTTTCTGAAGCTGTATGGACTGCAGAAGATCAGACGGATCTATCGTCAGGTCCGCCATGGAAGCCAGTCTCCGCAGATCTCTGATATTCCCGGTCAACGTCATATCGCCTTCCAGCGCGCCGAGACCGACCAGATCATAACGGCCTCGCCCCGTGATCTTCGCGTCTCCCACCACGCTTTCGCTGTTGGCGTTCAGCGTAAAGCCATCCGGAGCATACTTTCTGACGACTTCATTACTGCGCAGCTCAGCCATATTCAACTGGAGCGCGTCAAGCGTCGCCGCATAGGTATATTGCCCTGACGACAATCCCATTCTGTAGTCGAGACTTTTCATGCGCACCGCGACGAAAGGCTCTCCGGCTTGCGGATTCGCTTCATCAACCATAAACCGGAACCCCTGCATGCCAAATCGGGAAAACAACAGTTTGTTCTCATAGTTTTTTTGAAGAAGCGAGGACATGGCTATGATCTGTTCATCAAAGTCATCCATGCCCGTTTCGGAATCCAGATCCGTGGCGTCCATCTTCTTATTGATCCGCACAAGTTCGGCCATGACGAAGGGATCGGGCAACAGCACGTCTTTAATGTCCAGACGTTGAAGCTCGCCGGAAACACGCCCGGTCGAACCCTTGGCGCCAAAGCGCATGCCGGAAAGGTACACGCTGAACGGAGCCACCTTTTCGTCCCCGCGCGGGGCCCGCGCGCTTTCGGCAAGCCCCATTTCTTCCATATCAAGAGAAATCGGACTGGGCATGTCCGGCATGGATATCAAGGAACGCATACCTCTGAACGCCATACCGTCCAGACGATACCGATACATTTCCTCGTAGAAGGAGGCTTCGTCTCTATGCTTCTGGAATCGCTCCATAAGCACGCCCAAACGCTGATGCCAGCCGCTGACGCTGATCTCATCTATCTTCTGAGCTATCTGCAGATCGCCGAACCCGATATCGTCGCTGATGCCTGTCGCGGTCATGGACTGCGCCACAACGGGAAGCGCGTCAGGGTCATAGGCTGCCGCAGACACAGACAAGCATGCGGGATTGAATCCCTTGATCTCAACCTGCTCGACGCTTCCCTTGCGCTTGACGTTCTCCTCGGAAACATCGTAGGTCACGCCTTTCAGCAAGAGCGTGTTGTTTAACAGGGAATACCTGATTTCCTGCGCCTGCGCGGGTACGGAGGCCAGAGCTCCGGCCACGGCTTTCTCAGTGCGATTTTCCAGAGCATACACGCCTATCCAGGCGGCTATGCCGACACAGACGACAATACCGCCAATGATATACTTTTTCTTCATTCCTTTCCCCTTTGCAGATAATCCGTCAACGTCTTTGCGCCGGGCGTGGAGCTGAAGCGCAAAGGCACGGAACCAGGCTCCATAAAAAGCGTATTAACCAAATCCATGACGGGCTCTTCCTTTTCAGACGTGAACGTCATCCGTATATCGCCGGGCGTCGTCACCTGCTCTTTCAGGATGGAACCAAGCTCTTGAAACAACTTGTCGGGAAGTTGCGAAAGTTCGTCTCCCGCGGCAATCAGCTGCGCCTGAAGGTCTTCGGGGTTCTGGACCTCTCTCCAGGCGACAAGTTCCAGCGCCATAGGCAAAAGTCCGGAATCCTTATAATCAACAACCAGTTTCTTCAGTCTCAGGTTCCGCATAAGATCGAGATAAGCATCGTCTGGCGCGAAGACGGACGTTCCGCTGAAAGACGCCATATCGCCGACAAGCACAATCTCGCTTTCCAACTCGCCGAGCCCTTCCACGACATATCGGGACGTAGCGACATATTCTCGGTCATCCATCAGGGATTCAACCTTGACGCTCAACGTTGGCCCATTCGGGGCGTATCGGGCTATAACGGCATATATTTTGTCGCCTTCCCTGGGCAACGCAATATGCAGCTTGGAAAGTTCCGCAGAGGATCTGACCTTCTCCCCGCTCTCCATGGACAATCGCCCGGTAATACCATTCAAACTCAAAACAACGGAGGATTGCGGTCCCTTGACGGTAACGCTCGCGCCCTGACACCCTATAAGTGAATACGGCAGACGCTTATCATAGGTCTCCCGCAACGCCGCCTGCACTGCGCCGATTCTTTCTTCGGGGGACATGGAAACCACATCGTTCTGTCCGTCCGCCTTGTCCGAGCCGACGCCGCTATCGCGGAAAAGTCGCACAATCTTCGCCATGTTTTCCGGATCGGGCAAAAGCAGATTCCGGATATCCATGCGCTGAAGGGCCCCGGAATACGTCCGGTTGGAAAAACGAATCCCAGACACATACAGGCTGACGGGAGGCACCTTTTCCTTGCCGCGAGGCGCACGCACGCCGTCGGCAAGGGCAAGCTTTTCCACATTAACGGTCATAGCGACGGGCAGAGCGGGATCGGACACCACGGCGTACACGTTGTTGATATCCAAACCGTCCAGACGACAACGATACAATTCCTCATAATAGGACGCTTCACCGCCGTGCTGACTGCGCTGATCCAGCAACATACCGAGCCGTTGATACCAGCCGCGCACCTGAACGTCGGCGATCTTTTGCTCGATCCGAGTTTGTCCGACATGAATATTGTCAACAATGCCTTCAAGACTTATGGACTCCGCCACGACAGGAAGGGCGTCGGCGTCGTAGGCGGGCATGTCGGGCTTGACGAACATGCACTTGCGATTAAATCCCTTCACCTCCACCTTTTCGATGGAGCCCTTGTGCATAACGCTTTTATCAGGAAGCTCGTATTCCACGCCCTTCAGCGAAAGCGTGTTACGGAGGAAGGAATATCTGATTTCCTGGGCCTGCGCGGGAACGGCGGAAAGAGCCGCAAACACGGCGTCCTCAGTATAGCTTTCCAGAATGCGCAGCCCCATGTAACCGGACAATCCGGCCCAGAAAATAAACCCGCCCACGATATACTTTTTATTCATCAACAATCCCTAATGGCAAAAACCGTATTCTGTACAGACATCAAGACGGGGCGCGGATAACCTCCGGTCCCGTCAATCGTCCGCGAAAGCTCCGTAAAACTCAGCGCAGACCCAGCAGATCCTTGACGGCCTCTTCCCGGAATCCCACCACGCTGCGCCCATCGGGAACAACCAGCGTGGGAAACGAGCCCCGTTCGTTAAACGAACGAAGCGTCGTCATGATCTGTCTCCTTGCGGAATCTTTAAAGTCATCCACATAGATAAGCCGATGCTCTATGCCATGCTGATCAAGAAAGTCTTTGAGCCGTACGCAATGCCGGCAGGTATGCAGAGTGTACATTACAGGGACGCCGCAGCCACAGGGATCAACGCCGCAACGATAATCTTCCTCCATGCCCTGCGGAATACCCGTAAGCGCAGAAGATTGCGTTTTCTTCACCGATTCCCTTTTCCCCTTGCGAAGAACAATGATGAGAAAGCAAAGACCGGTGAGAACAACGACGACGAAAAACGGCAACGCGCCTGAACCTGAAACAGCTTCCACGAAACGCTCCTGAATTCGATCCTTTTTCCCCGGATCGTCTGCCCGTACGCCTGCGTACGGCGAAAGACAAAAAAGAGCCGGAAAAACCGGCTCTCCTCTATTGGCGACTATTCAAAGCGACTGACGCGAGTGATGACCACCATGTCCAGAGGCACGGCTTCGTGTTCACCCTGAGGCTTCACTTTAAGTTTTGCTATCTTGTCAACCACGTCCATGCCGTCTTCCACCCTGCCGAAGACACAATAGCCGTATCCTTCCGGCGTATCGTCCTTGTGATCAAGTTCCTCATTATCGACGACATTGATGAAGAACTGCGCCGTCGCGGAATGGGGTTCCGACGTACGGGCCATGGCCAACGTTCCCCGCTTGTTGGAAAGGCCGTTTCCGGCCTCATTGATCACAGGCTCGTGGGTAGGCTTTTCGTCCATGCGCACGCCAAGACCTCCGCCCTGAATCATGAAATCCTTAATAACGCGATGGAATATAGTGTTGTTATAGAATTCCTCATCCACATAACGTAAAAAGTTCGCTACAGTAGCGGGAGCCTTGTCTTCAAAAAGTTCCAGCAGAATGTCGCCGGAGGAAGTTTCCATCAAGATAAGAGGATTGCTCATCGTTGTCTCCGCAAAGATAATTTTTTCTTTTGTGACGCAAAACAGAGGAAAAGGCAAGGCAGCCGGCCTAGACAGGACGCTCCATGGCTTCGCGGACCTCTTCCGCGCTGCCGCAGTGACGCAGCGCCTGCATGAGACGCACCGTGAGCGTCTCCACGGTTTTGTCGCCGCCGGAAATCGCGCCGAGACGGGCGGCGAGCACGCCGATGGGATAGCGGGAAAGATCCACGCCGTCGAAAACGCACTGGGAAGCGCATACAATGGTCACGCCCTTCTCCACCGCTCGTCGTATGGAAGGCAAAAAACTGCCTCTGCCGTCGTTGGGCACGCCTCCCGCTCCGAATCCCTCTATGATGACGCCTCGATAGCCGGCGTCCACCAGCATGTCCAAGAGTCTGGGCGACGTCCCGGGCACAAGTTTCAACACGCAGACCATACGTTCCAGCCCGGTAACGAGCTCCAGCGGTTCAACGGGAACGGGCCGTCTCTCTTTCCACCGCACACCCCGCGCGGTGATCCTGGCAAGCGGCGCGTTGACGCTGGCATACGCGGCAAAACTCTCCGTATGCATTTTTTTGGCTCGTCCGCCGTCGATCACGGCCCCGTGAAACACCACATACACGCCAGGCACACCCTCGCAAGCCACAAAGAAAGCGTCTCTCAGATTACGAGGTCCGTCGGAACCAGGCGCGGCAAGAGGAAGCTGTGCCCCCGTAATAATGACGGGTTTAGCCAGATTTTTCAGCATCTGATGAAGCGCGGCGGCCGTATAAGCCAACGTATCCGTCCCATGCGTTATGACAAAACCGTCGTAGTCCTCACAGGATTCGGCGACGGCCCTCGCCATGGTTTCCCAATCGTCAGGCTGAAGATTGCTGCTGTCCAAATTCATGAGCTCACGAACCTCAATTTCGCACGGCAGACTCGTCTCCCCCAGAAAGGCCAGCATCGCTCCTCCGGACAAACGCGGCACAAGGCCGTCTTCCGAAGGTTCACAGGCTATGGTTCCCCCTGTGGCCAGCATAAGAATCCTTTTCATGCGTCCTCTCCTTCCAGCGGCAAAAGTTCCGTCGCTCCGTCCGTCGCTTCTCTGAGAGCGACGCCGCACGGCTCCAAAAAGGACTCTGGCAATTCCAGCGTGAAAAGTCCTCTCGATCCGAAGTCCTCCTCGATCACGCGCGCCTGAAACCGCGGAAGCAAACGATGAAACCTGTCCACATGCGCGTAGTCAACTTCCGCTATGGCGCGAACGAAAACCTGTTTCTCCGTCACCGGCAACAGAGCCAACGCCCGCTTTACCCCGTTCTGATACGCTCGGGTAAGACCTCCAGTGCCCAGTTTAATGCCTCCAAAATATCGGGTCGTCACAGCCACAAGCTCTCCAACGCCGCCGTAAAGCAACTGCGCAAGCATGGGCCTGCCGGCCGTTCCGTGAGGCTCGCCGTCATCGCTCTGCCCCACTTGCGCCGTGTCTCCGGGCTTGCCCACGGCGTAGGCCCAGCAATGATGCCTCGCGTCGGGAAACTCTTCGCGTATGCGCTCCACAAAACGAAGCGCGCGTTCCCTGCTGTCCGCCCGGGCCAACGTGGTGATAAAACGACTCCGCTTTATCTCTTCCTCAAAACGCACTCGCCACTCATTTCCTCCCGACGAGGAAGAAAACAGTCGCTCATCAAAGAGAGGAAGATCTGGAACTTTATACGCTGTATTCATAACATCCTTTATTATCAACTGGTTAATCAAATCGTAAAAAAAATACGCCCGACGCTCAAAAAAACACTTTACAAAAACAAAAGATTCTTATAAATAAGAATTATTCCTACTAAGGAAAATGAAAACGACAAAACTCAAACGCCAACGTTTTTCGCACAAGGAGTCATTATGAGCAAGACCTACGAAAACCTGATGGAAGCTTTCGCCGGTGAATCCCAGGCCAATCGCAAGTATCTCGCCTTCGCCGCGCAGGCTGAAAAGGAAGGCTGCAAGCAGGCCGCCAAAATGTTCCGCGCCGCCGCGGAAGCCGAAACCATCCACGCGCTTGCGCATTTCCGCAACGCCAAGGAAGTCAAAAGCACGGCTGAAAACATCAAGGCCGCCATTGCCGGTGAAACGCACGAATGCGTCAACATGTATCCTGGCATGATTCTTGACGCCAAGAACGAAGAAGAAATGGCCATCGCCAAATATCTTGATATGGTCTGCAAGGTTGAAGGCGTTCACGCCGAACTGTACAAAGACGTGGCCCTTGATCCCACGACCGACGCTGAAGACTATTACATCTGCCCCGTTTGCGGCTTCATCAGCAAGGGAAAGTTTGAAGGCAAATGCCCCGTCTGCGGCGCGTCCGGCGATAAGTTCTACACCGTGAAGTAATCTCTTTTGCCCTTTGCCCTCCAATCGGCCATCGGAATTCCGATGGCCGATTATTTTTTATGGCGACAAACGAAGCCGCACTGTCAACAATTCATCGTCACAGTGCTAAAACGGGATCCTCGATTTCATAGCGCAAAAAAAACGCCCAGCGGTCCTCTGACCGTCTTTCACCGCATGACAGACACGAACTACTCATGTTCGCGTCTAAAAACGTGTCTCACGTCTTCGGCGAAGCTTTCGTTCCCTCCAACCACCCTGGCGCCCATGTTTCCCATTTACAAAAGCGAGCGAAAGGCATAGACGCATAGCTTACACTTTTTACAGGGGAAAAGCATGCCCGACGATATATTCATCATAGGCGCGGCCTGGTTCATAGGAGCGTTTATCAACGGTCTCACAGGCATGGGCGGAACGCTTATCGCCCTGCCGCTCATTACGTTGTTCGTGTCATCCAAAAGCGTCATTCTCATCAGTTTCATCGCTTCCATCATGGTCAGTCTTCTGTCGTTCACGCTTTACTGGCGCTACATCGAACTCAAAGACGTGCTGGGATTCTGGTTGCCTTCCATACCGGGCATCGTACTCGGCGTCTGGACTCTGAAGATTGTCGATATTGAATGGCTGGAACTGCTGCTGTGCATCATCATCACTCTGCACATTCTCGTGCAACTTATTCAGGACTGGCTCGGCACATGCATGGCCCCTAAAGCCATAATGAAATACGTTTGTGGTTTCATCGCCGGATTTTTCGGCGGATCCATCGGCATCAACGGTCCCATGATGGCCATGTACGCGTCTCTTATCTGCATGGAAAAAAACAGAGCAAGAGGCTTTTTTGTCAGTTCCACCGCCGCTTCTCTCATCAGCCTCGGCGTCGTTATCAGCAACGGGATGATCACGGAAGACGTGCTCCGGGCTTCCTCATGGGTCGCCCCCCGCCGCCGTTCTCGGTTTTCTGTGCGCCTGGCCGCTGGCAAAACGCATCAAGCAGGAAACCTTCCACAACGCGCTGCTCATTCTTCTGGGCGTGGCCGTGATATCGCTGCTCATGCGCGTCATGCCGTATTTCTCCCGCTGATGCCGTCCCGCGAAAAACGTTTTCGCTGACGCTTTCCCTTGCTCCGCATAGAAAAAACGCTGCGCAGTCCTCAAAAGGTCGCGCAGCGTTTTCGTTCATGCTTCGTCCATTACGGCGTTATTTGATCAGTCCTTACGATAGTGGCATCCCAAGCTCTGCTTGTTCCGGAGCGCGGCCTGCGTGATGAGATACGCCGTCTGGCAACCATGGAAGAGATGCACCAGAGACTGCGTGAGAGGCGTATGCTTATAAAAATCATGCAGATGACTGGACAAATCGCGCAGATCGGCAAAAGCGCGGCGCAAACGGCTTTCCGTCCGGATGATGCCGACATAGTTCCACATGATGTGACGTATGGTCGCCCAGTCCTGAGCTATGAGCGCGGGATCGTCATTATGCTCATTGCCGGGATGCTTCCAGTCGGCGAGTTCAGAGAAAATACGCTCGTCAAACGTCTCGGAGCCAAAGCGTTCCGCGATGTCATTGCCCGCCGAAATGCCCCACAGCAACGCCTCCAGCAACGACGTGCTGGCAAGACGATTCGCGCCGTGTATGCCCGTGCAGCTGCATTCGCCCACGGCGTACAGTCTGTCCAAAGTCGTCCTGCCACGGAGATCCACCAGAATGCCGCCGCAAAAATAATGCGCCACCGGAACGATAGGCAACGGCTGAGTGCGCATGTCTATGCCGATTTTCTGACAGCTCTCGAACACGGTGGGGAAGCGGCGCGTCACGTCGCAATCCAGCGTGGAGCAGTCAAGCAGCATGTGATTTTCTCCCGTGGCCAGCATTTCGCTCACGATGGCCTGCGACACTACGTCGCGGGGAGCCAGATCTCCCCGCGGGTCATAGCGACTCACAAAACGTTCGCCATGCCCGTTGACCACATGCGCTCCTTCTCCGCGCAACGCCTCGGTGAGCAGAGGGATCTGCTGCGCGTGATTGAAGAGCCCCGTGGGATGAAACTGCATGAACTCCATATTCGCCAGACGCACGCCAGCGCGATGCGCCATGCTGATGCCGGATCCCGTAGCCCACGGATTATTCGTGGAATACAGATAGACCTGCCCTACGCCGCCCGTGGCCAGCACCGTCATGGAGGCGAAATGAAGCTCCACCTCCTGCGTGGCCTCATTGAAGGCGTAAGCCCCGAGGCAACGATTCGTCAGCTGATAATGACAGGCCGTGGAACACGCATGATGCTCGCTGGTGACAAGATCCACGGCGGAACGTCCGCCCAGCACGGTAATGCCCGGATGCGCGGCAACGGCGGCATGGATGTGCTCAATGATGCTCCGGCCCGTGTAATCCGCGCAATGCGCTATGCGGGGAACCGCATGCCCTCCTTCGAGCGTCATGTCCCACGAGCCGGAAGCGTTGCGGTCGAAAGGAACGTGCAATTTATCGATAAGCATGCTCTGCACGGCTTCGCCGCCGTGTTCCGCCAGAAAGCGGACGGCCTTGTCATAATTGTAATCATGACCGGCGACAAACATGTCATGCTGAAGGGACTTCTGATCTTCGGGATCGGTGGAAAACACAATGCCGCCCTGCGCCATGATGGAGTTTCCTCCGTCCAGCTCTTCAGTGGGCATGAGCAAATGCACCTCGAATCCCCTATCGGCCATGGTAAGCGCGGCCGCGCACCCGGCAAGCCCGGAGCCGATAACAAGAACCTGGGAACGATAACGTAATGAATTCATACAGTAACGCCTACACTGCGTCAGCCGCGCAGCAGCGATTGGATACGAAACCGTATCCGTTGTCAAAAGCAGTCTTTTTTCGGCAAGGCTGGTCCAATGCCCGCCGAACCGAAACCCCTCCCGCAAATTCGGCAGGGAACAGACGGCCTTCATGCCCGAAGGCCCGGAACGAAATTAACGTCTGACGCCATCCCCAAAAGGACGCTTTCCGAAACGTTCCGCGACGCGTCGCCTTGAACAGACTAACGACAGATTTCGAGCATGCGCACCAGAGATTCGCGGGCAGGAGCTTTTAGGGCCTCTTCCACAAAAACTTCTCCCTTTCCCGCGTCCAGTCCTTCCAACGTCGCCAGCAACTTTTCGGCGGTCACCCTGTCCATGTCCGGACATGTGGCCTGCGCCAGCGGAATGATATTAATGCGATCCGCGTATTTTTCCATAAGGCGGCGAACCAGATGAAACTCCGTGCCGACACACAACGCGGATTCCCGTCCCTGAGCGACGGCGTTTTCCACTTCCTTGATGAGATACGCGGTGGATCCCGCGCCGTCGCAACGCTCCACCACTTCCGGCGAACACTCGGGATGCACGATCACGCGGCACCCGGGAAAATGCTGGTGAAAGGCGTCGACCATTTCCACCTTCATGAGCG
>CALUUX010000033.1 GCA_944324085.1 uncultured Mailhella sp.
TCGGCTGCGACATTGTGTTTCGCCCGGCCCGTGATGACCGCATAGCGGAACACCTGACTGATGATTTGCAATACTCTCCGGGAAGTCTCGTAGTTTCCCCTCTGTTCCAGAGGCTTGACGACCTCCATAACGTCCCGTGTCTCAAGTTTGGCGATATGCGTCTTGCCGATGGCCGGAAAAATGTAGGTCTCCAGCCGGTACATGACAGTTCCCTGATGCTTTTCGGAAAACTCCGCCATACGGGTTTCATGCCATTCTCTGGCGATATTCTGGAAGCTGTCGCGTTCCGCGATGGCTCTGGCCTGTCGTATCTGCCGTTTATGGTCTGAGGGGTCGATTCCCCTGGACAACATACGCTTCGCCTCTTCGCGGCGTTCTCTGGCGTCCTTGAGTGATACGGTGGGATATTCCCCGAAACTGAGCAGCTTGCTCTTGCCGTCAAAACGGTAGGCCATTCTCCAGAGCTTGCTTCCGTTGGCGGGAACGAAAAGAAACAGACCGCCGCCGTCAAAATACTTGCGGGGCTTCACGTCGGGTTTCAGACTGCGGATGTGGGTATCGGTAAGAGGCATGGGCACTCCTTGGCTGTCGTTGGACGAAGAGATACCCCCATGGATAAAAATATTTTTGATTCCGCGCAGTTATTCATGTAGGTATCAGAAATGTCGTACCACATTTCTACCTACGGATATACCCATAAAATATTTGGATGCAAGCGGACGAGGCTGGACTTCGGGAAACCGTACCGGAAAGAAAAAACAAAGAACGCCAAGACGTTATATATCTTGGCGTTCTTCATTGTACTCAAATTTGGCGTCCCCAGGCGGATTTGAACCGCCGTTGACGGCGTGAAAGGCCGCTGTCCTAGGCCGGCTAGACGATGGGGACGTATCGCGTTGTTGTTTATTACCAGAAAGGCTCGGTATCGTCAAGCGTTTTCTCTTCCTCAACGCGTTTTTTCCTTGCCTTTCCGCGTCGTTCAAACTCTTCCCACGTCTGCGGATCACGCCGTTGCCACGCGCCTTCGTCAAACATCTGCCGCTCAATGGCCGCGGCGGCTTTTTCCAGTCCCGCGCCCGTAAGCGCGGAAACTGGAATGGCGTCGGGTCTGTCGAGCAGCAGAGACACCCGATCGCTCACCGGAACGGCGTCCCACTTGTTCAGCAACGTGACCCTTGGAACGCTCTGAAGCTCCATTTCCGCAAGAATTCGTTCCACAGATTCCATCTGCTGATCCCGTTCGGGATGCGACGCGTCCACCACATGGATAAGCAGATCGGCGGCTTCCAGTTCTTCCAGCGTGGCGCGGAACGCTTCGGTAAGCTCGCGGGGCAGGGAGCGGATGAATCCCACCGTGTCGGCCAGCACCAGTTCTCGTTCCTTGGGAAAACGCAAACGACGGGTGGTAGGATCGAGCGTGGCGAACAGTTTGTTTTCCGCCAGCACGTCCGCCTTGGTAAGCGCGTTGAGCAGCGTGGATTTTCCTGCGTTCGTGTAGCCGACGAGGGCGGCCAGCGGAAGCCCCTGCCTGGCCCGGCGCGCGCGGGTATGGAATCGCTGACGGCGCAACTCTTCCAAATCCTTGCGGATACGCGTGATTCTCTCTCGAATGCGACGGCGTTCCAGTTCCAGCTTGGTTTCGCCTCGTCCCTTGTTGCCGAAAATGCCGCCGGCCAGACGGTCAAGAGAACGATGCCTGCCGGCAAGTCTCGGCAGGGAATACTGCAACTGGGCCATTTCCACCTGCAGCTTGCCCGCCCGGGTAACGGCGTGACGGGCGAAAATATCAAGAATGAGCTGCGTTCTGTCCATGACGCGACGTTCCGTCAGCTCAGAAAGGCTGTTGAGCTGCGCCGGACTCAGTTCTCCGTCAAAAATAACGAGAGAAGCCTGTCCCTGAAGCGCGAGCACTTCCAGCTCGGCGAGCTTCGCGCGCCCCAGAATATGACGCGGATGAATGGCGGCCACGCGCTGAATCATGGACCCCGTCACCTTCACGCCGGCGGTGCGGGCGAGTTCGGCCAGTTCGGCAAGGTGTCGCTCCTGCGCGACGCGCGGCTCCAGCGACACGGAAACAAGCACGGCCCGTTCGCCGCCTTCCTCCTCTCCGGTGCTCACGGCGTCATCCACGACGCGTCCGAACTCTTCTTCCAGCGTTTCAGCCTGAAGCGTGAAATCCGTATCCACCCGATCCCAGGGGAGCATCTCTCCCACCGAGTATCCGGAGTCTTCCTGTCCCGGAGCCGGAGGCATAAGATGCGCGCTCTGAAACATGCCGGGCTGCCCCCACTCGTCCACGGTAAGCACGCTTACGGAGTCCAGCCGCAAGAACAGCAAATCCATCAGGTCTTCATGAGAAAGGCCGTCCGGAACAAGGTGGGTATGCATAAGGCGCAGACCGCGCAAACGGCCCGCGCCCGTACGAACATGCGGCAGTTCGGGGATGAGAATGGAGGACGCGTCCCCGACGATGACCATATTCACCCGCCCCTGACGATCCAGCGCAAGACCTATCTGACGCGACAGCAGACGGGACAACGCCGCAAGTTCGCGCGCCTGTTCGGAGCTGTAGCCTCCCTGCGGCGAATAGCGACGCTGTCCCAGTCTGTTGAGAGCCTTCAGTTCGCTGGGCTTCAGACCGGCGGTGTTTCCTTCAACCCGAGCGGCTATTGTACGCCTCCGGCCATCCAGGTGGCGATCATGTCGTCATAGTTGGACGTCGCGCGGAAGGTGGCGGCGGCCATGCGACGGCGGAATTCAAGGCTCACGCCGCCCTTTTCGATTTCTTCCATAGCTTCGGCGTAGTAAGAAGGATCGGACAGCACGAGAACGCTGTTGAAGTTCTTGGAAGAGGCGCGCAGCAGGCAGGGGCCGCCGATGTCGATTTCCTCCACCATGGCGGCGGGATCAAGATGCTTTTCCAGCGCGGACTTGAAGTCGTAAAGATTGACGACCACAAGATCGAAGGGCTTGATGTCGAGCTCTTCCAGGGTCTTCATGTGCTCCGGCACGTCCTTGTTGGCCAGAATGCCGCCGTGAATGCGCGGATTCAGCGTCTTGACGCGGCCGTTCAGAATTTCGGGAAACCCGGTGACTTCACTCACCGCGGTCACGGGCAGTCCCTGTTCCTTCAAGAATTTCATGGTGCCGCCGGTGGAAACCAGCTCCACGCCCTTCTTGTGGAGAAATGCGGCGAATTCCGCGAGTCCGTCCTTATGCGTCACGCTCAGAAGAGCGCGCTTGATGGGAAGAAAATCCATCGTAACCCCCTTTATGAAGTCTTGTTATAGTGCCAAAGGAGGCGGCAAATGGCAAGCTCCGGCCACGGAAAACGCCTCTCCGGAAAGGCGTTCCCGGCCGCGGAGCCGAAAAACAAACGCCTATGAACGCCGAGAATCTCCCTCTCCGCGAGGTCGAGCCCATTGCGTCGTTCCCCACGCCTCGAACAAGCGGCCACCTCTGCGGCCCGTTCCCGGCTTGACATATCCGCCCGCCCTTTGGAAAACATGGCATCCCCCTCCGGGACATTCACGCCAAGGAGAACAATCATGACGGAATCCTTTGCCGATCTTTTTCTGAAGGCCATGCGCTATGAGCACTGGCTCCGCTTCTACTTTCTGGAGGACGCGGAAGACTCCGACGCCTCTCCCATGCAGTCGTCCCCGGAACGGGAACTGTCCCTGGAATCCGTGGACGCCGCCATCGCCGTGCCTGCGGACGTCGCCGCCCGTTCCCGCCGTGAAGAACCCGATCTTGCCGAGATCCTCGACGCCATGCAGGGACAACCGATTTCCATGGAACGCTCGCGGGACGTCATCTTTCACTGGCTGGGTGAAAAAGCGGGCGTTCTTCCCGGGTCCCCGGCCTTCGAGGAACGCATGAACGCGCTGGCCGGCGACGCCGACTTCCGCCGCCGCCTCGACGGCTTCCACGGATGGGTGCAGGACCTCGCCAACAACGAAATTGACCTCCAAGCCAACGCGCTGCCTCCCGGCGCGCCGAGAGACGAACGCGTTCCTTCTTTTCAGGAATGGAACAAGGCCTTTCTGTTCTGGTTCGGTCTGCAGAAGCCTTTTGCCCTGAATAAAATGTAATTCCCGTCCGAAGTCTTAAGGGATTTTCAGAACTTGAGCCGTCGATTCTGGACATTGCCCGGAAAGTGATTAACTTTGCTTGGAAACCAGTTGACGGAAAACGCGAAGCCTTCGCCACGACGGCTTCGCATCATCAGGAGTACAATCATGTGGGAATATACCGAGACTGTCCGTGACCACTTCCTGCACCCCCGCAACGCCGGCGTGCTCGAAGACGCCAATGTCATCGGCGAGGCGGGAAGCCTTGCGTGCGGCGACGCTCTCAAACTCATGCTGAAAGTCAACGATAAAGGCATCATCGAAGACGCCAAGTTCCAGACCTTCGGCTGCGCCAGCGCCATCGCCTCCAGCTCCGCGCTGACCGAACTCATCAAAGGCAAGCACATGGACGAGGCGGCCAAGCTGACGAACAAGGAAATCGCCGAGTATCTCGGCGGGCTCCCCAAGGAAAAAATGCACTGCTCCGTCATGGGCGAAGAAGCCTTGGAAGACGCCGTCCGCCATTGGAAAGGTCTGCCGTCCAAATCGCGCGAGGAAGAAGGCCGTCTGGTGTGCAAGTGCTTCGGCGTGACCGATCTGCAGATCATCAAGGTCGCCAAGGAAAACAACCTCACCACCGTTGAAGAAGTGACCGACTTCATCAAAGCGGGCGGCGCGTGCGGCAGCTGCAAGGACGACATTCAGTCCATTCTCGACAAGCTGCACGCCATGGACAAGCCGTTGCAGGAAATCCGCCCCGTGCCCCGCATGACCAACGTGCAGCGCATGCAGAAGGTCATGACCATCATCAATGAAGACATCGCTCCCCGTCTCGCCCTTGACGGCGGAACCATCGAACTTGTGGATATGGACGGAACCACCGTGGTGGTGGCTCTCCGCGGCGCCTGTTCCGGCTGCAGCGCCAGCCAGCTGACGCTGAAGAATCTGGTGGAAAAGACCCTGCGCGAACAGGTGGATCCCGCCATCAACGTGGTGGAGGCGTAACATGTCCGACGTGACCGATATCATCTATCTCGACAACAACGCCACCACGCAGGTCGCTCCCGAAGTGCTGGAAGCCATGATGCCCGCTTTCGGCCCGCTCTACGGCAACGCCTCCAGCATGCACACGTTCGGCGGCCAGATGGCTCATTACATCCAGAAGGCACGCGAGCAGGTGGCCGGCATTCTCGGCGCTGACGCCGAAGAAATCGTCTTCACCTCCTGCGGCTCCGAATCCGACAACTCCGCTTGGTATTCCGCCACGGAAACCCAGCCGGAAAAACGCCACGTCATCACCACCAAGGTGGAACATTCCGCCGTGCTCGCCTACGGGCACTATCTGGAAGACAAGGGCTACGAAGTGACCTGGCTCGGCGTGGACGACAAAGGCCGCATCAATCTTGAAGAGCTGGACCGCGCCATCCGTCCTGATACGGCGCTGGTGTCCATGATGTACGCCAATAACGAAACCGGCACCATCTTCCCCATTGAAGACGTGGCCAGAATCGTGAAGTCGCACGGCGTGCAGCTCCATGTGGACGCCGTGCAGGCCGTGGGCAAGGAAGTCATCGATCTGGCGAAACTGCCCATTGATTATCTCGCCATGTCGGGCCACAAGCTCCACGCTCCCAAGGGCGTGGGCGCGCTGTACATCCGCCGCGGCACGAGATTCCGTCCCTACCTCAAGGGCGGCCATCAGGAACGCGGCCGTCGCGCCGGCACCGAAAACGTTCCGTACATCATCGGACTCGGCAAGGCCTGCGAGCTTGCGGCGTCCAATATTGAAAAGGAACGCACGCAGGTCGCCGCGCTGCGCGATCGGCTTCAGGCCGGACTGCTCGCCGCCATTCCTCACTGCAAGATCAACGGCGATCAGGAACACCGCCTGCCCAACACGCTGAACATTTCCTTTGAAGGCGTGGAAGGCGAAGCTCTCCTGCTCCAGCTCGATCAGTACGGCATCTGCGCCAGCTCCGGTTCCGCCTGCACTTCCGGCAGCCTCGAACCGTCTCACGTGCTTCGCGCCATGGGCGTTCCCTTCAACTACGCCCACGGCTCCGTGCGCTTCAGCCTGAGCCGCTACAACACCGAGGCGGAAATTGACCGCGTCATCGAGGTCATGCCCAATATCGTCAGCGAACTGCGCAAGATCTCGCCGTTTGCGAGCTTTCTGAAGAAGTAGCCGCTCCGCTGATCGGTAAAAGGACGAAACATCGTCAAGCAAAAGGCCGCATGGATTTCTCCATGCGGCCTTTTTAGGCACGAGCCGGATCGGATCAGCGCAAGGCCATGAGCAAAGGCACGATCACCGGCACCAAAAGCGTGAGGCACATGCCGGAAAACACCGCCAGCACGGCGCAACGCTCGCCGCTTGTCTGCGCTATGACGGGAAGACAGGTATCCATGGCTGCGGCTCCGCCCGCGAGCACCGGTCCGAGACGCCCCGTCACGCGCACAAGCAGAGGCGGAAGCAGCAACGCCAGAGCCTCATGCATCATATTGGACAGCAAAGCCACCGAACCGAGGGCGGGATCTCCCAGTCTCGTCATGATGACCGTGGCCAGACTGTAGTACCCGAAGCCCGCGCCCACAGCCAGCGATTCCGGCAGAGACAGCGTGGATCGCTGCGCGAGCGCCAGCCACGCCAGCGCGCTGCCGCAAAGCGTTCCCGCCACCACGCCCAGAGGAATGAGCAGTATGCGGCCCTTGAGTTCCCGAATGATGCCAAGGGCTTTTAAATCAAATCCCACAGTCATGCCGGCCAGCACCAGAAGCAGATACAACACCCACGTCGCCGCGTCTCCGGCGGACGCTCCCTGCGGAACCACGCGCAACCAGCCGACAAACGCGCCGATGAGAAAAAATCCAAGAGCGACAAACGAACCTCGACTTCCGCCCCGCTCTCCCGACGACGTTCCTCCAGAACCGGCAGCGTATTCGGGAAACGCGTAGCGTCCGAGAATCCTCGCCGCCACAAAGCAGCCCGTTACGGAAAAGGAACTGATGAAAGCCGCGTACAATCCCAGACTCCGCAGCTGGCCGAGAAGCGTGTCGTCCAGCCCCAGGGCCAGCCCCAGAAGAAAAAGCATGACGCGCACCGTCCAGCCGAGAGCCTCGTTCACCAACTTCACCACGGCGGCATTGCGGCGCAGTATCCATCCCGCGGGAATTCCTCCCGCGATAAGTCCCATTTCCAAAAGCATCTTCGCCCCCAACGGCGTCTTGACGGAACGTTACGTTCCTCTGTTGCCCCAAGCACGCGGACGCGCGACAAAAACGCCCGCCGAAGGATTCCGTCCAGACGCGCCCGTCCCCCTCGGCAAAGCTGGCTCCTCGGCGAACATCCGTCATGCGCACGGAAGCCGCGCGGGAAACATTAACGAGCTCTTCGATACCGAAGCCAGACCGCGCCTTCTTCCAGCGTCCGAGCTTCTTCAAGACGAAACGCCCTTGTCACGCTTCCGTCAAACAGGCTTTTTCCTTCGGCGGAAGCCGTCACCGGCATCATGACCAGACTCAGCTCGTCCACGAGATCCTCCCGAAGAAACGATCCGTTGAGCAGGCTTCCCCCTTCCAGCAACAAGCGACGTATGCCGAAAATCTCCCTCAACTTGCGCAGGGCCAACGGAAGATCGATATCGTCCTGCCCAGCGAACACATAGGAAACGCCCACTTCGTTCAAATAAGCAAGACAGGCCTGCGGCACGCTCTCGCACAGCACTTCGACCACGTGCGCGCCGTCATAGCCGGGATCCTCGTCCTCAAGACGGGAACGCTTCCAGCCCAAGCTCCCGTGCCGGTCAAAGGCCACGGCAAAGAAAGAGGCGTTTTCATCCGCCACATGATCCATGGGAAGCGTGACCGAACCGTCAAAACGGGAAAGGTCCGGACGGAACCCCGACGTAAAACTCTCCGCCATGGTCACGCGTCCGCAGGCAAACGCGCTCGCGCCGTATTCGCGATGTATGCGGTAATAGCCCCGCGCGGCGGCTTCACATTCCGGCAGACGAAGAAAATCCCCCGTCACCTTGCCGTCCAGGGACATGGACATGTGACAGACGACATAGGGCCTGTCTTGAGCGTTTGCGTTTTCCTTCATCGGATCCTCCATGGAAAATCCCGGAAACCTGACGCCGGGAGAAAAGGTTGACCATGGAAAAATCCCCTTGTGCGGCCATGGTGCGAGTCGCCCTCGCGGAACTCTTCCCGACGAGGCCGCGTCATTTTACCGAAACGGGGAAAAAAGACCAGAGGGGGAGATCGGACGCAAAAAAAGCTCCCGAACCTTCATCCGGGAGCCTTGGCGTTTTCGTCGGGCGACTTAGAATTTATATCCTATGGTCAGGCCAACGTTGTGAGCGTAGCTGTTGTTCGATCTGCCCTTATGCGTGCTGATCATATCCACGGGCCCCTGCTTCCCGGCCCTGTCCTTATAATTGATGCCGCGCACGTCGATATACATGTAGGCAAGATCGAGCGTCCAGTTTTCATACTTGAAGCCCGCGCCGAGCGTGTAGTAATTGCGGCCGTTGGAAGGCACAAGATAGTCGTAGCAGTTTTCATCCTGCAGAGGCGACGTTTCATAAGTGAAACCGGCGCGCAGGGTCAGCCAGTCAAGAGGTTCATATTCCACGCCGAAGGTGAACGCCCAGGTGTCGCGCCAGTTCTTCTGCTCAAAAAACGTGGGGGTGGTGCCATGACTGTCCATGTTGATGGTAAGGTTGCGATAACGGCTCCACACGGTATAGGCCACGTCGCCTTCGAAGCTCAGGTTGGACAGAGGCTTATACATGACGCCCAGCGTGATGACGTCGGGAATGGTCAGCTTGCCGTCGGCGTTGCAGTTCTGCATGTGGAGCTTCATCTGATCCACCACCGCCTGCTGTCCGGAAAAACGGAAGCGTGTGCTGCCCTTGAAGGTCATGTCTTCGCTGGCGCGATAGGTCAGACCCGCGCTCCACTGATCGTTGAAACGAGCGTGAATGCCGAAATTGTAACCGAAGGCGTACCCGTTTTCGGAATGAATACGCGCGTCCGCGCTGCCGAGGGTCATGCCCGGATAAAGCGGATGCCCCTGATTATACTGCTCGTTCAGGCTGAGGTAGCCCCAGGTATAGCTCACGCCCGCGCTTACCGACCAGACGTCGTTGATCTTGTAGGCAAGGGTGGGATTAATGGTGCTGGACAGCAGCGTGACCGACTTGATGCCGCTGGAAAGATACGGCAGCGTATTCGACGTGTTGACCGAGCGGGCCGTCCAGTTATCCGGGAACTGCGATCCCAGTCCGTAACGGGTAAAAGTGCCTATGCCGACCCACCAGTTGTCATTAATCTGATGCGTCAGATAAAAATGAGGAATGGGCCACACCTGATTGGAGGAGGAAACCGTCTTCCGATTGTCGTCCCGGGTAATGTCAAAGTTCAGCGCGGAAACGGCCATGCCCATCTGAACGGCCGTTCCGGGAATCTGCGTGATGCCCGCAGGGTTGTAGGCCACGGCCGAAGGATCATCGGCTCGGGCCACCATGCCGCCGCCGGCGCCGCCGCCGAGCGCCATGCCTCGCGCGCTCCATTCGGTGATAGCGAAACCTTCGGCGCGCGCGCCGGAAACGGCGCCCGCCACAAGCCCGAAGGAGAACAGCGCGGCGGCTACAAATCTGGCCTGACTGCGCGCGGCGCAAACGAGCCGGCGCATCACATTAAGAGATACGTTCATGAATTCCTCGGCAATGGAATAGGATTTTCTCCGACGAACGCCGGAAACAAGCATCATTTTCCGCGCAGAGGACAAAACGCCCCCGCAGCCGGCCTCTCTCCGGCGTCAAAAAATCATGCGTCAGTTATGGGTACCCTGCTTTATAAAAAAAATAAACCCTTATCTTCCGGTAGATTGCTAGGTTTACCATCAAAAAAATGATAGATTGTACCGCATCCCCTTCACGGCTCGCCCCAATATGGGCAAAAGAATCGTCTCTGAACCATAACGCGTTGACGCCAAAGAAAGCAGCCCTCCGTGGAAGCCGCTGTTTCAACGGGCGAACGCTCAGGAAGGCTACGACTCGCGTATCCAGATGAAGCTTCCCTGACGTCCGTCTTCGTCACCCGTTTTCCGGGCCCGACGGTAGGAGAAAAACAACTCCGCATTGTCGAAGGTGCAAAGATCCACGCCCAGCACCCGTCCCGGCCGCAGCCCCGCGCTCTCCAGCTGATGCCTCGCCAGCGACCAGAGATCCATGGTTCGGCGCGCGTCGTCGTACCAGGGCAAAAATTCAGGCCCCCATTCCTGGGCAAAATTGACGAATTCCGACGCAGCCGGACCGAGACTCGGCCCCCGGACGGCCCAGAGCTCTCCGGGATCCACGCCGTAACGTTCGCAAAACTCCTCAATCGCCACGCGGGGGTAATCCTGCCTGTTTCCCCGCCAGCCGGCGTGTATGGCCATAATGAACCGTCCCGATTCGTGCGCCACGAGAATGGGCTGACAGTCCGCCGTTTTTATCATGAGGGCGAGCCCCGGTCGGGACGTGGCCATGCCGTCGGCCTGTTCCGTCGGCGTCCGGGAGGGATCCTGCGGTTCCGGCTCGAACAACGTCCGCACGCCGTGCACCTGATGAACCTCGGCAAAGGCGGTCACGCCGAGCGTGGAAGAAATGGAAGCGCGCCTCGCCGCCGAAGCCGCCATGCCCTCTCCGCCCGCCAGCGAAACGCCGCCGAAACCGCGCATGGCGAACGCGCATCCCACACCGGGAACGCCGGGAAAATGAAACGGGAGCATAGTCAGAGACAAAGCAGTTCCTCCTCGGTGCATACGGCCCTCGCGGGCCTGTCCCACGCTTCGTGGGGAAGACGATTGAACAGAAGATCATGAAAGGCCAGCCCCACGCTGCCGCAACGCGCGGCGTCCAGCATGCGATCGTAATACCCGCCGCCGTACCCCAAACGGAAGCCCTGCCGATCAAACGCCAGCGCGGGAACCACGATCAGCGTGCCTTCCTCATCCGCGAGCTCACGCTCGGAAAGCAGACGCGAATCCTCGGTCAGACGGGGTTCAGGAATGCCGAAACGGGAACGTTCCAGCTCCTCCGGCCCCGAACAGGCGATCATGTCCATGACGCCCGGTTCGTCGGCGCGGCAGCGGGGAAGAAACACGGTTCTGCCGCCGTTCCACGCCTCGCGGAGCAGCAGAGCCGTATCCGCCTCTCCCTTGACCGCGACGTACAGCGCGACCGCGCGGCTCCGACGCCAGAATTCGCTCTCCAGCAGTCTCCGCTGCAGACGCAGCGCGCGGCGAACCCCTTCCTCGCCGGAAGAAAGTTCCCCGCGCTTCTTTCTGCAGAAACGCCGCAACTCCCCTTTGTCCGCACTGGCGAAATCCATGCCCTTGTCCGCTCCCTGAAAAAAATAACGTCAACGATTTCAAGCGGGCGGAGCAATCCTCTTCACGCCTCGCATTTTCATACATTTGCCCGCCTTTTCCCCTTTGTCAAACGAAAAAAAATAGTCTATATTGCGCGCAGCAGAAACGTTCTGCGGGTATTTTCGTCCGCTCCAGCGGAAAAGGATTTTCCCCACATGCCAAGCCCCGTTCCGGAATCAGCTCCGTACATTCCGAGCTGTTCCTCTCCGTCGGCGCGCCTCACGCGTTTCGCCGACTCCACGGACGACAGAGAACAACCCGATTCCGGGCGTCTCTGGATCGCGCTCGGCGATATCCACGGTTGCATCCGCCGTGTCAGGGAAATTCCCGAACTGGGTCAAGCGGCCGGAGTCATTCTCACCGGCGATCTGACAAATCTGGGAGGCGTCGCCGCCGCCCGCACGGTGATCGAGGCCTTTCAGGCCGCTCCTCCCGGCGTTCTCGCCCAGATAGGCAACATGGATCGCGCCGAAGTGAATGACTGGCTTGAGGCCAAGGGCATCAACCTGCACCGCAACGTGCGGGAACTGAGCCCGGAAGTCGCCCTCCTTGGCGTGGGCGGCTCCACGTTCAGCCCCTTCGGAACGCCGTCGGAGTTTCCGGAGGCACGTTTTTCGGAATGGCTGGAGGATCTCGCGCGCCGCGCCGGCGGGTACAAAGACCTGGTGCTGGCCGCCCACAATCCTCCGTACAACACCGTCTGCGACCGTATCGAGGGAGGCCGTCATGTCGGCTCCACCGCCATACGGGATTTTATAGAGGAATATCAGCCCGCAGCGTGTCTGTGCGGGCATATTCACGAATCCGCAGGCATACAGCGCGTCGGACGAACGCTTGTCGTCAACCCCGGTTCCTTTTCCACCGGAGGCTACGCCCTGCTTACGCTCACCCGCTCGGGAGTGAGAGTCGCTCTGCGCAGACTTGAAAACTGACGCCGCATGACAATTTTTTGAGGATCACATGAGTCAGAACCCCGTTCTTCCCGAAGAGAACACCGAAGAAATCAAGACCGTAAAACCCCGTCGCACCAAAAAGACCGCCGCCGCGGAGGGCGATGCCCTCGCCGAAGGCAAAAAAAGCGTTCGCCGTTCCCGCAAGAGCGCGGACGACGCCGCGCCGGCTGAAGACGCGGAAGAAAAAAAACCTCGTCGCCATACCGCCAAAAAAAGCGCGGAAACTCCGGCCGACGAACAGCCTTCCGAAAACGTCACGGAAGACGTCAAACCGGCCCGCAAAACCCGCGCCCGTCGAAGCGCGTCCCGAAAGGACGCCCCGGAAGCCCGACCTTCCGAAGAAAACACCCCCGACGACGTTATCCATCTCGGATCCGCGCTGGTGCTTGACGACACGCTTCCCCCCTTCTCCGTGACGCCCGACGCGGGTAACGGCGAAACGCTCACCGAGCCGGAAAAACGCGAAGACGAAAACGCCGCCGAAAAAAAACGTCGTCCGCGCCGCGCCGAAAAAAAACGCGACGAAAATGACGCTGACGCGGAAGCGAGCGACGAAAAAGCAACTCCAGACGACAATATCGGCAACAGCCTCGACGAGCCGGCGGAAAACGCTCCCGCCGAGCCCGTCTGGTTCGATGACGGCGTCGTCACCAATATTCTGCCCTATCCCGAAGAATTTCCCGAGGACAACCGTTCCCATTCCCGTTCGCGCCGCAACCGGAAGAACCGCGACGCCCAGCCCGCGTTCAACGGTTCCCCTTATCTGCCCGGTTCTTATTCGCAGAACTTTTACGATCAGACGCAGGCTCTCGCGTCCGAATCTCCCTTCGGCAACCGGAAGAATCGCAAAGGGCGCAACAACCGCCGCAACCAGCAGAACGTGCCCGTCCTTCCGGACGACTTCGACTTCAACGCCGCCATGCTCAACGACAGCGTGCTCGGCGTGGCTCTCGGCCGGCGCGACGACGAATTCATTCCGGAAGACGACGGCCCCCAGCCCGCGCTGCCCGATCAGCCCGTGGCCCTGCCGCTCTCGTCCGGCGAAATGGCTGAAGAAGATCTCGCCGCTCTGGACGCCGCCGTCAACGGCAATCGCATTGATCTGCCCGCGCCCTCTCCTCAGAAGGAAGGACGCCAGAACCGCAAGAACAAAAAACAGCTGAAAGAAGAACGCGTCGCCAAAGCCGAAAAGAAAAATGAGGTTGAGGAAATCGCGCATCCGCGCCGCGTGCTGTATGTAAGCGTCGTGCCCGACGAACAGGTGGAAGTCGTCATCACCGAAGACGGCCAGGTGACCGAATACTTCGTGGAAATGGCTCATCAGGTCAAAATCCGCGGCAACATCTACAAAGGCGTCATCAACAACATCGACACCAATCTTCAGGCCGCCTTCGTGAACTTCGGCAACGGCAAAAACGGCTTCCTTCAGATCGACGAAGTACACCCGGAATACTATCTCGTGCCGCACGACGCCTCCCACGGCCCCAAATACCCTCCCATCCAGAAAGTGCTGAAAGTGGGTCAGGAAGTGCTGGTGCAGGTGGTCAAGGAGCCCTCCGGTTCCAAGGGAGCGTTCCTCACTACCTGGATTTCCATCGCCGGACGTTTTCTCGTGCTCACGCCCGGACAGGAACAGATCGGCGTTTCCCGCAAGGTGGAAGATCCGGAAGAGCGAGCCCGCCTCAAGGATCTGCTGAACGGCATCCAGCCCGGCGAAAACATGGGCGTCATCATCCGCACGGCCAGCGAAGGCGCGAGCAAGGCCAGCATTCAGCAGGATCTGCAGTATCTCAAAAAGCTGTGGAAAGACATTCAGAAGAAAGCCCCCACGGAAAAATCTCCCTGTCTCATCTATCAGGAAGCCGACCTCGCCACCCGCTCCGTGCGCGATTATCTCTCGGACGACATCGTGGAGATATGGACCGACGACGAGGCCACCAAGGCGCGCGTGGAGGAAATCGCCGGGCTTATCTTCCCCGACAGAGCCGGAGAGATCGTCAAACTGCACAAGGATCAGCGTCAGTCGCTGTGGGAGCGTTTCAATCTGCTCAAGCAGCTTGAAACCGTGACCAGTCGTGAAGTAGTGCTGCCTTCCGGCGGCCGCCTCGTCTTCGACCAGACCGAAGCTCTCATGGCCATCGACATCAACTCCGGCAAAACGCAGGGCAAGACGAACTTCGAAGCCATGGTCTTCCGCACCAACATGGAAGCCGCCGAAGCCATCGCGCGCCACCTCCGCCTGCGCGACATCGGCGGACAGGTGGTCATCGACTTCATAGAAATGCGCGACAAGAACCACTGTCGCGAGGTGGAGCGCACCCTGCGCGCCGCCATGCGCAAAGACCGCGCCCGTCACGACGTGGGCCACATGAGTTCCTTCGGTCTGCTGGAACTGGTGCGTCAACGCACCGGAACCTCGGCCATCTCCATTTCCTGCGAACCCTGCCCCTACTGCCACGGCACGGGCGTGCGCCGCAATATGGAATGGCAATCCCTTCAGGCCCTGCGCGACCTTCAGAGCAAACTGTGCCGCAGTCTCGACAGCGGCAAGGGCAAGAAAAACGAAAAGCCTTCCGACCACACCTTCGTGTACGAAAGCGACGCTGAACTGGCCCTGTACCTGCTCAACCGCAAACGCGACCGCATAGCCGCGCTTGAGGAAAAATACGGGGCGCACATAGAAATCCGGATGAAATAACGCCAAAAAGGCCCCGTCTCATCGGAGACGGGGCCTTTCTTTCCGAGACGCCCTATGCTCAAAACGATACTTGTTCTCTTCGTTCTTGTATGCTGCGGTTTCTTTTTCTACCAGAAGCAGCAGGTGGAAGAACCTATTCCGCCCTCCGCCTCCCGCGTCGTGGACGATTCCGCGCTGCGCAAGCTGGAGGGAAAAATCCCCGCCGTCATCTTTGAAAAAGACATCGCTCCCGTCATCGAACACAACAAAAACGGCGGACTGACCCAAGATGAACTCAACGCCCTGCTCGACAAGCTGGAAACCATAGGAAAAGCCTTGGGCGACACCGTTACCGAAGCCGTGAATCAGGCCGGTCACGCCGTGGCTCCCGATCTTTTCCCGCGAAAAACATGGACGGAACGTTCGGCGGACATGGCCGAAACGCTGGCCCACGCCGCAGGACAGGGCGTCAAGGCAAGCCTGCCCGTTCTCAAGGAGCTGGCGGAAGACGCGCTTCGCGCGCTCACAGCGGCGTTGTCCTTTCTGCTCGACAAGGCCGCCGATCTTCTTCGGTGACGGCGAAACCGCCATTGCCCCGGATCGCGACCGATCGCAAACGCCGCGTTTTTTTGGGCCTCTCCCGCGGCCGTTCATGGCTTGTGAGAGACGGCGTCGCCGTTCCTCCAGACGCGTCTCCATGAAGTCTCCCGTTCCAAGCTCAACAGCGGTCCTCTCCCGAAACTCTTCCCCTTTGAAGCGATCGCTCGAAAACGCCACTCATAATGGCCTCATGGAGCCAGACAGGTCGCGACTACAGTCAAAAAAAAGCCTTTCTCAACGAAAGGCTCATGAATCCGGCTTAACGCCGCTTCTCATTGCGCGCGAAACGAACGCCAAATTATTCCTCAAGGAAGACCAACCTCTCGCGAAGTCGGCCTTCCCGTGAAAGGAATACTAAAGAAATGCATAAAGACGTTGCCCTACTTTGCGGCCGCTTCACGAGCCATGGCGCGTTTTTCCCACAGCTTCATATCCTTCATTTTCTGACGACGAGCGCGCTGCAATTCCTTGCAGGTCAAAGGAGTGCCCTTCTTGAAGCCCCACTTCGCGCGATAGGAAGCGGCGTCAAGACCGTGCAGAATAAGATGCTTTTTCGTAATGACTTTGAAGGTCTTGCCGCATTCAAGGCAAACGATGCTTTTTTCCTTGATGGAACGCTTGGGGTCAATGGCCGGGGCTTCGGAGACGGGGCAGGCTTCCTCAGTTTCTTCGCAGCAATCAAGCTTTTTCAGCTTGCTGGCCAGAGAGGAAATCATTTCCGCCATTTCATCTTCCGACATGACGCGGACGGAAGCCTGCGCCTTGACCAGTTCTATGGCGTGTTTGAGATAATCTTCCATAGGGACCTCCTTATAAGAAAATAATATATCCTATGTAAACGCAATTACCGTTTCTGTCAAATGAGAGAAAGAAAAAAGAACTGCCGCCGAAATAAAAGACCTTCGACACCGCTTTTCCTAGTGTCGCAATGAAATTCACGCCTAGATCGCCGCAGAATCTGCAACGCTGCTTAAGAAAAAAGGAACAAAAACATTATCAGCAGAGAGGCTTCAAAGAGAGGCGGAATTTCTTCTGAGGGAACGGAAATCACGCAATGAAACGCGACGGGTTACAATCGTCTCGAGCTTCGTCCTTTTCTCCTCACGCTCAAAGAACACGCTCTTCTTTCGCAAAAGTATATGAGAAGATAGATTATGGAGACTATATTCAATAATGGCGTCTTGCCGCCAATCACAGAAGCCTGAAGATGAAAATCCATACAACGCGTTTCTTCAACCCCCGGCTCCACGACGTTTTTTCTCTCGTTCGAACCCAAGACTCAAAAAAAGCAAGGCGCGCTGAATAAAATACAAGCCTAGTCGCCCAAGTTCTCCATTGACGCTCGCCGCCCCATGCACCCGTCTTTTCGGACTCGCCGCGCCGAGACGTCTTTCTCCCCCAAAAATTCGCGGTAACGACGCGTCCCGCCCCCGCCGGCGATTCTCTTCCGGCATGCCTTCGACATGCCAAAAACGACGTTTGGGCGCAATGACGCGTCGCGCAGCCTGACGCGCCGCCTTCCGCCGTGACGAAGCGACGTCCATCCAAAAAACGACGGTGATCAACGCCGTTTCGAAGAAATAAAAAAACACCGTCTCCCGAACGCAACGGAACGACGGCGTTTCTCTTCCAAAACAGATTATCGCAACCCGGCCATGTGATTGCAGGGGCCTCGTCCCTTTCCGGGCGCGAAACTGCGTCTCAGCGCCAGATTGAGAAATTCCTGCGCCTTCGTGACGGCTACTCGCAAGGGCATGCCTAACGCGATCTGCGCGGCGATGCCCGCTGAAAGCGTGCACCCCGTGCCGTGCGTGTTGGGAGTGTCCACATGAGGCTGACGCAGCGGCACCGGATCGCAGCCCTTCTCAAGCAGCCAGTCCGTGACGAACACGGGATTGCCCTCGCAATGGCCTCCCTTCATGAGCACGGCCCGCGCGCCCTTATCCAGCAGACGCGTCCCCGCTTCGAGAATATCGTCGTCGCTGACGATCTCCATGCCGGCAAAGAGCTCGGCTTCAGGCCTGTTGGGCGTAAAAAGATCGGCCCGAGGCATAAGTCGTTCGCGCAACGTGTCGATGCCGCTTTCCTCCATAAGTCTGTGCCCGCTGGTGCTCACGCACACGGGATCCACCACCAGGGGAAACACCTGCCGGTCAAGAATGTCTGCCACGGCATGGATGATGCCGGAATTGAACATCATGCCCGTTTTAGCCGCATGAACGGGAAAGCCGTCCAGCACGGTCATCAGCTGAAGCGCAACAAAAGACGGTTCCGGCGCGTGTATGCCCGCAACGCCAAGTCCGTTCTGAGCGGTAAGCGCGGTAATTACGCTCATGCCGAACGTTCCCATCATAGTCATGGTCTTCAGATCGGCCTGTATGCCCGCGCCTCCGCCGGAATCGGAACCGGCAATGGTAAGAACATTCGGAACTTGTTGCATGAAACGCTCCTTTTTCCCGCCTTTTTTCCTCAGATGCACACAAAAGCCCCGCAGCGTCAAGTCTCTGCCGCCACGGAACGCCTAAAGTTCTTGATGGAACGCCTTTTTTTGGGTACAAAAAAAACTAATTCTATTTTTTCCCGAAAGGAGTCCGTGGATGCACCGTTTCAAATTTATTTCCGCCCTCCTTCTGGCGATGCTGCTCGTGCCCAGCTTCTGCTTCGCCGAAGGTCATTTCCAGCTTCCCAATGATCTTTCCATCATCTGGGTCGTGCCTTTTGTCTGCATGCTGCTTTCCATAGCCATCTGCCCGTTGGCGGTTCCTCATTTCTGGGAACATCACTTCGGCAAAGTGGCCGGATTCTGGGGTCTGGCTTTCCTTGTTCCCTGCGCCCTCACCTTCGGTTTCGGCAACGCCTTCTTCATCGCCGCCGAAAGCATCCTGCTCGAATACGTGCCCTTCATCCTGCTGCTGCTCGCCCTGTTCACGGTGGCCGGCGGCATCCGCCTGAAAGGCACGCTTGTGGGCACTCCTATCGTGAACACCGCCATCCTGGCCGTGGGCACCATTCTCGCCAGCTGGATGGGCACCACCGGCGCGGCCATGCTGCTCATTCGTCCGTTGCTGCGCGCCAACGCTCACCGCAAGTATCGCGTGCATCAGGTCGTGTTCTTCATCTTCCTCGTGGCCAACATCGGCGGCTCCCTCACGCCTCTGGGCGATCCGCCCCTGTTCCTCGGCTTCCTCAAGGGCGTGAGCTTCTTCTGGACCACCGTGCATCTGTTCGCCAAGACGCTGCTCGCCGCGGTCATTCTGCTCGTTCTCTACTTCGTCATCGACACAGCACTCTTCAAGAAGGAAGGCAGCCCCATTCCCGCTGAAGCCGCCGGCTCCAAGGAAAAGCTCGGCTTCGAAGGCTGCATCAACTTCGTGTTCCTCGCCTGCATCGTGGCCAACACCCTGCTTTCCGGTCAGTGGACCGGTCCTACCTTCCACATTTTCGGCGTTCCCATGGAACTGCAGAACGTCGTGCGCGACATTCTGTACATCGTGATCGCCGTGGCCTCCTGGAAGACCACCGACATGGGCTGCCGCACCCGCAACAACTTTACCTGGGCCCCCATTGAAGAAGTGGCCAAGCTGTTCATCGGCATCTTCCTCAGCATGATTCCCGCCATCGCCATCCTCAAGGCCGGCTCCGACGGCGCGCTCGCCGCCGTGGTGAACCTGACCACCGACGCCGAAGGCCATCATGTGACCTCCATGTTCTTCTGGATGACGGGCCTGCTCTCGTCCTTCCTAGATAACGCTCCCACCTACCTCGTGTTCTTCAACACCGCCGGCGGCAACGCCGCGCAGCTCATGGCCGACGGCGAAGTGCTGGCCGCCATTTCCGCCGGCGCCGTGTTCATGGGCGCCAACACCTACATCGGCAACGCCCCGAACTTCATGGTGAAGGCCATCTCCGAAGAACAGGGCGTCAAGATGCCCAGCTTCTTCGGCTACATGGCCTGGTCCGTCGGCATTCTCTGCCCGCTCTTCGCGCTGATCACCTTCCTGTTCTTTATGTAATGCGACGCTGACTGCCGTCGTCAAGGCCGCGCCTTTCGAGGCGCGGCCTTTTTCATTCTTTCCCCGCGCCAAAATCGCGCTCGCTTATTAACACGCGTCTATGACGCCGCCGTCTCCCGCGCCGACTCTTTCGTCCGCAACGCGTCGCGAAGTCAAAAAAAGTCCCCCTTTCCCAGAAGGAAAGAGGGACGGACAATCAGTTATTCCGATAATCGCGCTTAGGCTTCGGGATCGAAGTCTTCGGGGAAGTCGGCGTTGGTATACACGTTCTGCACGTCGTCGAGCTCTTCAAGAGCGTCGGTGATGCGCATAAGTTTCTGCGCGGTGTCGGCGTCCACGGGCACGAGCACGCGGGGCACCATGGCCAGCTGAGCTTCCAGCATTTCCACGCCCTGACCTTCCAGCGTTTCGCGCACGCTGTTGAAATCGGCCATGGAAGTGCGAACTTCCCAGGTGTCGCCGTTGTCCTGCACGTCGTCGGCGCCGGCTTCCAGAGCCATGGTCATCACGGTTTCCTCATCGGCGTACTTTTCCTTGTCCAGCGTGATGACGCCCAGATGATCGAACTGGAAGGCCACGGAGCCGCTTTCGCCCATGGCTCCGCCGTACTTGGTGAACACATGGCGAACTTCGGCCACGGTGCGATTCTTATTGTCGGTGGCGGTTTCCACAATGATGGCCACGCCGCCCGCGCCGTAACCTTCGTACACGATTTCGGTGATGTCGCCGCCCGCGTCCTGACCGGTGCCCTTGCGGATGGCGGCTTCAATCTTGTCCTTGGGCAGGTTCACAGCCTTGGCGGCAGCGATGGCGGAACGCAGACGGGCATTGCCAGCAGGGTCCCCACCGCTCTTGGCGGCGATGATGATTTCCTTGGCGGCCTTGGTGAACGCCTTGCCTCGCTTGGCGTCCTGAGCACCCTTGCGAAGTCTGATGTTTGCCCATTTGTTATGTCCCGACATGTATGCCTCCGAAACAGAAAAATGTTTACCCCTGAACGGGGCCCTTGAATCCCATGCCGACTTCAAAAATTTCCTTGCTCTCGGCGCGGGAGCTCTTGGGTTTGAATGTTTTTACCGTGGCGAAACGCGCGCGCAACGCCTTTGCCAGTTCCTGAAAATCCGGCCCCATAAATATCTTGGCGATAAACCCGCCGCCCTGTTTCAGGTAGCGGTCGGCCACTTCCACGGCTTCCAGACACAGCTCCAAAGAACGCGCCTGATCGGTGAACTTCGTTCCCGTAGTGCGCGGAGCCATATCGCTGATCACCATGTCGAACGGCCCCTTCTCCTCGAGAAGAGCCTCGAACTCCGGCGTACGCTCGAACACGTTTTCCTGCAAAAACGTCACGTTCGGAGGAAACGTCGTGTCAGTGCTCTGAAGATCGCAGGAAAGCACCAGTCCTTTCTGACCCACGCGCTCCGCAGCGTACAGAGACCACGACCCCGGAGCGGCGCCGAGATCCAGCACCTTCATTCCAGGCTTGAAAAGCCGGAAAGCCCTGTCCATCTCCTTGAGTTTGTACACGGAGCGGGCAGGGTAATGTTCCTCTTTGGCCTTAAGAAAATAATAATCGCGATATACTTTCATGGCAGCTCGGGACTGTGTACCGTATTTCCTGGCGGTCGCCAAGAGCTATTCGGGCGGAAATTTTTTGCGGGAAATCTTGTATCACAAACCTTTTTCCTTTTCCAGTGCCTTAAAAGGGGACTTCCCGAAAGAAGAAACGGCCTTTTTGGCCCGACGGCCCCCGGCGGACGCTCGCTGGGCGGCCTGAAGGCGAAATTTGGACTTGACTTCTTATCGAGAATTATTATTGTTTATTTACTGTCGCGAAGAACGCTTCGCCAAAGCCAACCATCTTCTACCAGGAGAATGAGTTATGCCTGCAAGATTTGAAGTATAACAGTGCAAACATTGTGGAAATATCGTCGAGGTGCTGCACGGCGGCGCCGCTCCCCTCATCTGCTGCGGCGAACCCATGAAGCTGCTGCGTGAAGGCTCCACCGACGGCGCGAGCGAAAAGCACGTTCCCGTCATTGAAAAAACGGAAAACGGTTATAAAGTGAAGGTCGGTTCCGCCGCCCATCCCATGGCCGAAGATCATTACATCGAATGGATCGAACTGCTGGCCGACGGCGTGTCCCACATCGCGTTCCTCAATCCCGGCGACGCTCCTGAAGCCGAGTTCTGCGTGAAGGCCGATAAAGTGACCGCCCGCGAATTCTGCAACAAGCACGGCCTGTGGAAAGCCGAATTTTAGGGCTGAACCATGAAAAAGTATGTTTGCAATCTGTGCGGCTGGCAGTATGATCCCGCTGTGGGCGATCCCGATTCCGGCATCGCCCCCGGCACCGCCTTCGAAGACATTCCCGAAGACTGGGTCTGTCCCGTGTGCGGCGCGTCCAAGGCCGATTTTGAAGCCGTGGAAGAAGACGCCCCCAAGGCGGAAAGCGATATGGCCATGTGGCAGTGCCAGGTAGGCAACTGCGGCTATATCTACCGTCCTGAAAAGGGCGACCGCAAGGGAAAAATTCCCGCCGGAACGCCGTTTGAGGACCTGCCCGACGACTGGCATTGCCCCGTCTGCGGAGCAAGCAAGAAAATGTTCAAAAAGCTCGCCTAGCGGGCAAAGAGTGTCGTCATGATTCACTGCAAGACTTCCGCGGCCCCCTGCGCGGAGCAGGCCCTGGCCGGAACCGGAGTGAAGTTCGAACGCATTCGCCGCATCACCGGTTATCTGGTGGGCACGCTGGACCGTTTCAACGACGGCAAGCGCGCGGAAGAACGCGACAGAGTCAAACACTGCAACATGGAAAACTGGCGCTGAGCCGACCCAAGGAGACAAAACAATGAAAAAGTACATCTGCAACGTTTGCGGTTATGAATACGATCCCGCCGTGGGCGACCCCGATTCCGGCATCGCTCCCGGCACCGCCTTCGAAGACATCCCCGAAGACTGGGTTTGCCCCGTCTGCGGCGCGTCCAAGGCCGATTTTGAAGCCGCGTAAGTATTGACAAGCATGTCCGCGGGCAGCCTTCTTCGGGAGGCTTCCCGCTTTTTTTGTTTTACTCATCCGAGGAAATCATGAGACCTGTTGAACTGAAAAAGGATATTTACTGGGTCGGCGCCGTCGATTTCGACATCCGCAACTTCCATCACTACAGCCGTTCCCCCGAGGGCAGCACCTACAACGCCTATCTTGTGTGCGACGAAAAGAAGGTGCTTTTCGATACCGTGAACGCCCACGAGTTCGAAACGCTGGTAAAACATATTTCCGAAATCATCGATCCGGAAAGCATCGATTACATCGTGTGCAACCATCTCGAACAGGATCACTCCGGCGCGCTTCCCCGCATCGTGAAGCTGTGCAAGCCCGAAAAGATTTTCTGCTCGCCCATGGGCTACAAGTCCATGACCAACATCTATAATACCGAAGGATGGCCCATCGAAATCGTCAAGGACGGCGATCGCCTGAACATCGGCAAGCGCAACGTCACCTTCCTCGAAACCCGCATGCTGCACTGGCCCGACAGCATGGTCTCCTATCTGGAAGAAGACAAGGTGCTCTTCAGCAACGACGCCTTCGGCCAGAACATCGCCAGCTCCTTCCGCTTTGCCGACGAATGCGACCGCACCACGCTTTATGAATCCATGAAGCGTTACTATTACAACATCGTTCTGCCCTACTCGCCCCAGGTGCTCAAGACCCTGAAGCGCGTTACTGACCTCGGTCTGCAGTTCGACGTCATCGCCCCCGATCACGGTCTCATCTACCGCACGCCCGAAGACGTGAAGTTCGTTCTCGACTCCTACCTGGCCTTCGCCGAGCAGAAGCCGAAACTTCGCGCCGTCATCGCCTACGAAAGCATGTGGAACGGCACCGCCAAAATGGCCGAAGCCGTGGCCGACGGTCTGGAAGCCGAGAACGTGCCCTACGTTCTCATCAATCTCCAGACCTGCCATTGCAGCGACGTGATGACCGAACTGGCCGACAGCGGCGCGCTCATTCTCGGCTCCGCCACGCGCAACAACATGCCCATGGTGAACATGATGGCCTGCCTCGCTCACGTCAAGGGTCTGCGTCCCCAGAATCTCGTGGGCGCCACCTTCGGCACCTACGGCTGGTCCGGCGAAGCTCCCAAAATGATGGCCGACGCCCTGGCTGAAATGAAGGTCGAACTCGTGGGCGAACCGCTCAAGTGCTATTTCAATCCCAAGAAGGAAGACCTGGAAAAGTGCCGCGAACTCGGCGTCGCCGTGGCCCGCGCCCTCAAGGAAAAGTGCGGAGCCTAACCGCCTGAACCCTCAAGGGCCCGGTCCGACGCCCTCCGTGACGGAAGCGTCGGGTCGGGCCCCATGGCCGATTACGGCAGAGACTCGTCCTTTCCACGTCGCCGACGAGCGCCAAGGAGCAAACTATGGATCTTATCCTCCTCTCCCGCCTTCAGTTCGCCATGACCGTCTTTTTCCACTTCATCTTCGTTCCGCTCACGCTGGGCCTTTCCGTGCTGCTCGCCATCATGGAAACCCTGTACGTGCGCACCGGTGATGAAGACTACAAAAGGATGGTCAAATTCTGGGGCAAACTCTTCCTTATCAACTTCGTTCTGGGCGTGGTGACGGGCATCACGCTTGAATTCCAGTTCGGCACCAACTGGTCCCGCTACTCCGCCTACGTAGGCGACATTTTCGGTTCTCTGCTGGCCATTGAGGCTACGGTGGCCTTCTTCCTCGAATCCACCTTTGTGGCCGTCTGGACCTTCGGCTGGGAACGCGTCAGCAAGAAGGTTCACTGTCTCGCCATCTGGATGGTGGCCATCGCCGGCAACATCTCCGCGCTCTGGATCATTCTGGCCAACGGCTTCATGCAGCATCCCGTGGGCTACGTCATCCGCAACGGACGCGCGGAACTTGACGACTTCCTCGCCGTAGTCACCAACCCCTACGCCTGGGGCGAATATTTCCACACCGTTTCCTCCGCGTGGATGCTGGGCGGCTTCTTCGTGCTGGGCGTGGCCGCGTGGCATCTCGCCCGCAAGAACGAAACCTCTCTGTTCACCAAGGCCGTGCGCGTCGCCGCTCCCTTCACCCTCGTCATGGCGCTGCTTGTGGGGCTCGCCGGACATCAGCAGGGCATGAACGTGGCTGAATATCAGCCCGCCAAAATGGCGGCCATGGAATCGCACTGGACCACTCAGACCAGAGCCCCCATGTACCTGCTGGCCTGGCCCGATCAGGAAAACGGCCGCAACGTCGTGGAGGCCCTGCCCATTCCCGGCCTCATGAGCTTCATCGCCTTCAACGACATCAACGCCGAAGTCAAGGGACTGAGCGATTTCCCCGCGGAAGACATTCCGCCGGTGCTGCCCACGTTCCTGTCGTTCCGCATCATGGTGGGTCTCGGCTGCCTGTTCATTCTGGTGGCAGCCTGGGCGTGGTGGCGTCGCAAGGACATCGCCGCGGACGCCAGACTCGCCAAAATTCTGCCGTGGATGATCCCCCTGCCCTATATCACCATCATGCTCGGCTGGACCGTGGCCGAAGTGGGCCGTCAGCCCTGGATCGTCTACAATCTCATGCGCACGTCGGACGCCGTGTCTCCCGTGCCCACGAGTTCCGTGCTGCTTTCCGTCATCGCCTTCCTGGTCATCTACACGCTGCTCGGCCTGATCGACATCTGGCTGCTGTACTCCAACTCCCGCAAGGGCCCCGAACCTGTCAAAGCCGCTGAGGAGGCGTAACATGGAAACGATCTGGTTCTTCCTCTGGACGCTTTTGTGGGCCGTGTACTTCATTCTCGACGGATTCGATCTCGGCATGGGCACTCTTATGCCCTTCGTGGCCGCCAACGACCATGAACGCCGCGTCATCTACAACGCGCAGGGCCCCTACTGGGACGGCAACGAAGTGTGGCTCATCACCGCGGGCGGCGTAACCTTCGCCGCTTTCCCCAACGCCTACGCCGTCATGTTCAGCGCGCTGTACGCTCCTCTGCTCATCCTGCTGTTCTGCCTCATCTTCCGCGCCGTGGCCTTTGAATTCCGCGGCAAGGGCGATTCCTGCACCTGGATCTTCAGCTGGGACGTGTGCATGACCCTCGGCAGTTTTCTGCCCGCCCTGCTGCTCGGCGTGGCCTTCGCCAATCTCTTCATGGGCATTCCCATCGACGCGAACGGCGTGTATCACGGCAACATCCTGAAGCTCCTCAATCCCTACGGTCTTGCCGGCGGTGTGCTTTTCGTCATCATGTTCTGCTATCACGGCGCGCTCTGGCTGGAACTCAAGTCCGAAGGCAATCTGCAGGCGAAGGCTCTCAAGGCCGCCCGCGTTCTCTGGCCGCTGCTGCTGGCCCTGGTGCTGCTCTTCCTGGCCCTCACCGGGCACTACACCGAGAGCTTCGCGCGTCTGGCTCAGCATCCCGCCGCCTACGCGGCCCTGGCCCTGGCCGTCATCGGCCTTGTGGGCAGCCGTCTCGCGCTGAACAACTGCACCCTCGTCGCCTGGCTCTGCAGCGCGCTGTTCATTCTGGGCTTGACCTTCTTCGGCGTGTTCGGCATGTATCCCGGCATCATTCTTTCCAGCATTGATCCGGCCTACAGCATCACCGTGTTCAACGCCTCCTCCAGCCCCCTCACCCTGAAGATCATGCTCACCGTCACGCTTTGCGCCGTGCCCGTGGTGCTGCTCTATCAGGCCTGGGTCTACTGGACCTTCGCCCATAAGGTGACCAAAGAAACCCTGAAGGACGAACACTCCTACTAATCCCGTCTTTCGACACGACAAAGGCCGCTCTTTCCGAACCTTTCGGCATGAGCGGCCTTTTTTATGCCCCGACGTCTCTCGCGAGCCTTTCGCGCAACGCCGCAAACGGCTGACGCGGCGTTCTTTTCAATACAGTTCGGGAACCCTGTCCTGAAACACGGGAATCGCCTTTCTGACGCCGCGCACCAGAGAACTATCGGCGTCCGCCACGAGAACCGTTTCATCGTCCCCCGCCTGCGCAAGCACCGTCCCGTCGGGCGCCACAATCATGGAATGTCCCGCAAAGATCTCCCGCTCCGTCGTTCCGCAGCGGTTGCAGGCCGCCACGTACATCTGGTTTTCTATGGCCCGGGCGCGCAGCAAGGTGGTCCAGTGCTCCACTCTCGGCGACGGCCACTCCGCGCTGACAAACAAAAATTCCGCGCCGCCCACAGCCATTTTGCGCGTCAACTCGCAGAACCTGACGTCGTAACATATTGCCATGGCGCAACGCATGCCGCAAACGTCAAACAGCGTCGTCTCCGAGCCCTGCGTCAGATATTTGTCCTCGTCCATCAGAGGAACAGATGAATCTTGTCATAGCCGGCCGCATACCGACCTTCTTTGTCGATGAACTGCGCCCGGTTGAATACGGAACCGTTCCGCAACGAAAGCACGGACCCCCCGGCAAACGCCACGTGATACTGACGGGCCAGCTCCCCCAGAAAGGCGGCGTCCTCATTTCCCATGGGGGACGCCAGTTCGACGGCCCGCTCGAGATCGTATCCCGTGGACCAAAGTTCCGGCAACGTCAGCACGTCCGGCGGGCATTCGGCGGCCATGGCCTGCGCCGTCAAACGACGCGCCGCGGCTCTGTTGGCTTCTCTGTCGCCCTTGACGACGTTCATCTGCAGCACGCCTACGCGCATTTTTCTCCCCCCGTTGTGAGTGAATGATCCACTTCCAAGCCGACGAGTCTACGGGTTCCGATCTTCCGCCGTCGCCTCGTGCTTATGCTCGTGATAGACGCGCAGTCTTTCTCTGACCCTCGAATCCATGCGTCCTTTTAGCCATATCTGCGTGGCGTTAAACACGTTCTGCGCGATGGAATACGCCGCAAGCCCCACCACCACCAAAGGATCGAAATACTGAAAGGCCAGCCACATGGCCAGCATCAGATTCTTCTGCGCCAGAGCCTGACCTGCGGAAATGCTGCGGTGATAGACGGCACCAAGCGATTTCCCCAGCAAAAACTGCAACAAACAGACCACCACGCCGGAACAACCGATGATGACTTCCGTGCCAAGAGGCTTTCTGTCCGGCGAAAGAAGCATGTCGAAAGTGCTTCCCATGAGGATAAGAATCATCGCCACCCAAAGGTAATAGGAAAAGTAACTCCGGCGCACTATTTTCTCGCTGACGCGCGGCGCGAAGGCCTGAAGAAACCAAGCGCAGAACAACGGCACCAGCAGCAGGGGACCAACCTTGAGAAAGACGGAAAGCATGGAAGACAAAAACGGCATGTCCACATGCCCCGGGGCCATCATGGGCACAAGCAACGGCGCGGCGATGATGGAGGAAAACGTGCCGAGAAACACATAGGTAGCCAGAAACACGACGCTTCCGCCCAGCATGCCGGTAATCGTGGCCGCGGCCGTCGCCGTGGGAACGAGCATGATCAGTCCCACGGTCTGAGCGACGACGGGATTCCACGACCTGAGAAGCATGTAGGAACACAGACTGCCCGCCATCTGCAACGCGAGCAGAATGACGTGCAACCTGTGAATGCGCACCGTCTTCATGGATATGCCGCTAAAAGTGAACAGCAGCATGGCCATGAGCAGCAACGGAGAAATGGCGGAAAACCGGGAAAAAAAGGAGTGTCCCAACGCGCCGACGACAATGGCTACAAGCAGAGCCCACTGCTTGAGAAAAACAAGAATACGCTTCATGGAAACTCCTTAAAACAAACTTTTCGCCGACCGATGCGCCGTTCCGCGCCTCCGTCTTCCGACGTCCGTTTTTGACCATAGTCAGAAAGCTCACTCAGGGCAACCATGCGAAGGATAATGAAATTTTTCTTTTCCTCGAAAAAATGTTGTCCGATATATCGACACACGAAAAATGTTATTCAACGTTCTGCATCAACTATATTCATGCTTATTTTTTACTATTACTTAACTACATATCATCATAAACATTTTTATATAAAAATACTATTTATTTATAAATTAAAAAAAATTATACATCAATAACAACGTATTATTATTTAAAATATGAATATTTTCAAAATATAAAATATCTAAAATTATTAATAAATGCGCGCATAACAAATAAACGACAATGAATACAGGTCATATTTAAAAAATATATTGACATAAATAGAAAAATAATGACAATAAATATATGGAAATAGTTATTCTTATCGCTCTCATTGTGTTAAACGGCCTTTTTGCGATGTCGGAAATTGCGCTTGTAACCGCTCGCAAGGCTCGCTTGAGCCCGAAAGCGGCCGCGGGAGACAAGTCAGCGCAGGCCGCCATCCGTCTCGGAGAAAATCCCACCCGCTTTCTTTCCGCCATACAGATAGGCATCACTTCCATCGGGCTGCTGAGCGGCATTTTCGGCGAATCGGCCCTGGCGGGACCTCTCTCGACCTGGATGCGGGAAAGTTTAGGCGTGCCGGCGGCCAGCGCGGGCATGCTCGCCACGGTGCTTGTGGTCGTCGCCGTCACCTATCTCTCCATCGTCATCGGCGAACTCGTGCCCAAACGCCTCGGACAGCTGGCTCCAGAAAAAATGGCCTGCCTCGTGGCCCGTCCCATGACGGCTCTGGCCACCGTCAGCGCGCCCTTCGTGGCGTTGCTCTCCTGCTCCACCTCGCTGGTTCTGCGCGCGCTGGGAGCCAAGCCGGACAAGAATCAGGCCGTCACGGAAGAAGAAATTCAGGCCATGATCGACGAAAGTTCCGAGGCCGGAGCCATAGAACGTCGTCAGCGCGACATGCTCCGCAACATCTTCCGGCTTGACGACAGGCCGGTCAGTTCCATCATGGTTCCCCGGGCAGACGTCCTTTGTCTGGACGCGCGCCTCAGCCCGCAGGAAAACCTGGAAACGCTAAGCCGTTTCGAACATTCCTGGCTCCCCGTCTGCCGGGGAGGACTCGGCGATCTTGTCGGGGTCATTCGCACCAATCAGGCTCTGCTGCTGTGCGCCGGAACGCCGCCGACCGAGGAAGAATTCTCCCGACGCGTCGTCGAATTGTGTCAGCCGCCGGTTTTCGTGCCCGAAACTCTTACCAGCCTCGAGCTGCTGAAGCTCTTTCAGGAAAAACGCCTGCATCTTGTTTTCATCGTGGACGAATACGGCACCTTGCAGGGCATCGTCACGCCGCAGGACATTTTAAAGGTTCTGGCCGGACAGATAGGAACCTCGCAAGAAGACGCCTGGGCCGTGCAGCGCGAAAACGGCAGCTGGCTCATGGACGGCGGCATTCCCGTTCCCGAGTTGAAAGACAGACTTGGCCTTTCGGAGCTTCCCGCGGAAGACAAAGGATACTACACCATTTTGAGCGGCATGCTCATGTACATGACCGGGCGCATTCCCCGGGAAGGAGATCACGTCTGCTGGCAGGGCTGGCGTTTTGAAGTCGTGGACATGGACGGCAACATGATCGACAAAGTTCTGGTGGAACGACAGCCTGAAGAGCACCCGGCGGACACCCTAAAATGTCATCCCTCCTAGACAGCTGGGCGACCCGACCGAACGCTCTCCCGCCTTCCGAAAGTCGCCTTCCACAGGCGAACGTTCGCGCGGAAGCAAAAACGCCGCTTCGTCCTTGATGGAAAAACGCGGGCGCCCCACGCAAAACCGGCCGGTTCGTGGAGCGAACGAACCGGCCGGAACAGAAAGGGGATATGGAGGAGAAGAGTATGATAATCTCTGGTTATCCAGGGGAACGACAACCTTCGACAACTCTCTTGTACCTGACTCTTCGGGAAAGTCACGTTTCAAACTCTTTCCCTTCGTGAAAGGTTTTGCAACGAAAGACCGGAACGCGTTTTCGCCGTATCGCTCTTGCGCGCGCCCACGCTTCTGACGTACACTCGCCGCGGGCCGCATCGCGACGCGCGCACTGCGGCGAGGAGGATACTATGAAAAAAATAGGCATCATACGCTGCCAACAGACCGAAGACATGTGTCCGGGAACCACGGACTTCAAATGCGCGGGCGCAGGCACGTCCGCCTTCGAACCTTTCGCGCCCTGCGAAATCGTGGGCTTTGTCAGCTGCGGCGGCTGTCCCGGAAAACGGGCCGTGCTCAGAGCGAAAATGCTGGTCGACCGCGGAGCCGAAGTCATATTTCTCGCCTCCTGCATACGTAAAGGCAGCCCCATAGGCATGCCTTGTCCCAATTACGAGGCTATGAAAGCCGCCATAGAAAAGAACGTGGGCGACGCCGTTCCGGTCATCGACTGGACTCACTGACGCGCCGGGAGGCCGCTTCCGTCCGGATAAACGAAGGGCGACGGAACAACCGTCGCCCTTCTTCTTTTTCAAAAACGGCCACGCGAACGGCGTTTCCCGCCGTTACGGCGTCACGCGAAGATCATAGACCTTATTCAAGTCAAGGTACTTGCGGGCCATGTCGCGCAGCGTCGACGCGTCCACGGCCTTCATGGCTTCCAGGCACTGCCTGCCGTAATCAAGATCATGCCCGTTGAGAATGTTGGCCGCGCCCTCGCCGGCCCGCATGGCGCGGCTTTGTCTGGCGCGATAGAAATCGGCCTCCGCCACGGCCTTGGCCCTGTTCAACGTTTCTTCCGGCAACGGATTCTCACGCAGATCGCGGACAATAGCCTCGAAGGATGCCTTCGCCTTATCCAGATTTTCCGGCGACGCGATGATGCCAAAGGCTAGGAAGCCGACATCCTTGCCGGCCCAGTCCACCGGGAACACCGAATAGCCCAGACTCCGCTTTTCCCGAAGCTCCTGATAGAGCTTGCCGGTAAATCCGCTCAAAGACTCCGAAAGCAGGCGAAGCGCGGCTCTGTCTGCGTCGTCCGCTCCCACGGTGGGGAAAAGCATAAGATACACGGCCTGATTGCGGCCGGGCAGCGTCATGCGCCACGTCCTCTCGCCGTTCCAGACGGGAGCTTCGCTTTCGAGAGCCTTTTCCGAAGGCGCGGGCAGAGACTTCACAAAACTCTCCACCTCGGCCCGATCGAAATCGCCGGCCACGGACAGCACCCAGGGACGAACCTTCTGTCTGTTCCAGAAGGATTCCACGTCCTTGCGGGTATACTTCGCCACCGCGGCGGGATCGCCTTCGCTTCTGTGGGCGTAAGAACCCTTTTCGAAAAGGAAATGACGCAAATGCCGGCCGAGCAGTCCCATGGCGCTTTGTTCGCCGCTTACGATGGAAGCGATCTGTTCGCGCTTCACGCGTTCCACGTCTTCATCGCGGAAGGCGGGTTCCTCGAGCACTTCCTTCATGAGAGAAAACACCTCGGGAGCAAATCTCGAAGGGGCGTCCATCTGCACGCTGAACGAACGAAGTCCGCTTCCCGCCGACAGTCCGGCGGCGCGACCGGAAAGATACACGTTGATGTCGTTCAAGTCGCGCTTCTTCGTTCCCGTGGGCAGAGCCGCCGCCGTCAGCGCGGCCAGTCCTTCTTCCTTGTCTGAAGCGAGAAGTTCGCCGCCGGAAAAACTCAGCGTGGCGGAAACGTAGGGAAGAGAACGATCGGGAAGAAGCACCAGCTTACGCCCTCCTCCCAGATCCACCACCTCGGAACGCAAGTTCTGATCGTCGCGCGCGACTCGCGTTTCGGCGGTCGCGGCCTTACCGGCGGCGGGCCAGCCCTGCGCCAGCGCGGTTCTGGCGGAAGCGTCATCCACGGCGGCCTGGCCGTTCTTTCCCTGGGGCACCAGCGCGGCCACCGTCAGGGCGTCGGGACGCAGCCAGCTGTCAATGACCTGCTGAATCCGCTGGCGGTTCACGCCGCGCACGGCTTCCAGATACCGTTCCCCGCCGACGCTGGAAGGATCATAAAAATACTCCGAACCCATGGTTTCGGCGATGTTGGCCACATTCTCCAGTCCCCGAAGGTAACTGTCCTCCAGGTTCAACCGGGCGCGGGCTATCTGGTCGTCGGTAAAATCGGAAGCCTTCAATCCGGCCAGCGTCTTTCCCAAAGAGGTCAGGTATTCCACAACCTTGTCGGAATCCAGCTGCGCCAGAATGATAAACGCCCCGGCGCGCTCAAAGCTCATGGCCGACGCGCTCACATTGTCCGCCACAGGCTTCTCGATGCGGAACTTCCGAGGCAGAAGCGCGGTGTCGTCGCCGGAAAGCAGATGCGCCAGCACGTCGGCCGCGGGCAAAAGTTCGTCCTTCATGCCGGGAAGCGGGAAGGACAGCGACACAAACGCCTTGTCCCACGGACCGGCTTCCACGTCCACCACCAGCCCATGAGCCAGCGTGGCAGGATCTATGGAAGGCTCAACCTTGAGCACGTTATGGTTCTCGTATCCGCCGAAAAGCGTTTTCGCTTCGGCAAGGATCTCGGTCGCCTTCACGTCGCCAGCCACGGAAAGCACCATGTCGCGCGGATCATAACGGCGGCGGATATACTCGCGCATCATGTCCGGCGTCACGCCGCGCAGGGCCTTCTCCGTGCCAATGACGGGAGTCTCGTAAGGCGTGCCCTTCAGCGTGTGCGCAAGCGCGGTCTGAAAAAGTTTGGTCATGGGGCTGTCGCCGCGCTGCTTCTTTTCCGCGATGACCACTTCCCTCTCCGCGTCCAGATCGGCCTGCCTGAGCAGAGGATCAAACGCCAGATCGCGCACAGCGGTCATGGCGTCCTTCCACTTGGCGGACGGTAGATCGGTCAGGTACGTCGTCATGTCGTACGACGTATAGGCGTTCATGGAGCCGCCGGCGTTTTCCACGCGTTTGTCCACGCCGGGTCCGCTGGTTTTGGACCCCTTGAACACCATGTGTTCCAGAAGATGGCTCATGCCGGCCTCTTCCGGCTTCTCCCACGCTGAACCGGCCTTGACGAACAGTCTCACCGACACCAGAGGAAAACGGCTGTCCTCTTTGACAAGCACGGTCAGCCCATTCTCCAGACGGAAAATCTGCACGTCGGAAACGGCCTGCGCCGCTCCCGCGCCGCCCAAGGTCATGCAAAGCGCCAACACCGCGCCGGCGCATACATTAAAAAAACGCATAGTCACCTCATACGTTATCCGACTCAAGCCGGATCGTCACATTGTCATGCGGAAAGCTCGCCATATTTCTTGAAAAACTCTCCGTCTTCGTTTCCTCTTACCTGCGTCCTTCTTTTTCCGCCATAATTTTCCCGCGCCTTTTTCGTGACAAAGTCTTGCAATCTCTTCCGACGACAAAAGCGCGACGCCTCAAACACTCCCCTCCAAGCGCCGCGCCTTGCGTTATCGACGCGTCGTTCCGGCGAACCGTTTCAAAAACGCGCGTAAAACCAAGAAAGGCCGCCTCCGGAAAGAAGCGGCCTTTGTTTCATTGCATCAAGCGTTGCGTCAGACGCGCACGCCCAGACTCTTCACCACAAAGGAGGCGATTTTCTCCCGTTCCTTGTCCACTTCCCCATCCTGCAAAGTGCGATCGGCCTTGCGGAAGGTGAGACGGCAGGTGATATGGCGTTCCTCGCCGCCCTTGGGTTCGTACACGTCCAGCAATTCCACGCTTTCCATGAGGTTCGTCTTCGCGCCGCGAACGGCGGAAAGCACGGCATCCACATGCATGGCGCGGGGCGTAATGAAGGTGATGTCGCGGCGCACGGCCGGGAACACCGGCAGCGGCTGAAACACGGTTTTTGCACCCTGCGAGGCAGCGCGCAGGTAGTCCATGTCGAGATCGGCGTACCACACGGCCTTGCGGGCCAGATAGGCGTCGGCAAGCGCGGGCTTGAGACGGCCGATCACGCCGACCACAGTGCCGTCGGGCATGGTCATCTGCACGGCGGGAGCCAGGTAGGGATGCTCCACCATCGCGAAAGACGGCTCGGGCAGATGAAGAAACGCAAACAGCTTTTCCACTATGCCCTTCAGATCCACATAATCCAGATCCTCGTCCTTGTGGGCCCACGCCTCGTCATAGCGGGAACCGTAAAGCGCCATGGCCAGATGGCGCACTTCCTTCACCGTGGTGTCGCTGGAAGGATCCTGACAGAAGGCTTCGGCCACTTCGAAAAGACGAATGCCGTTCGCGCCCTGGGCGATGTTCTGACGCACGTTCTGGAACAAGCCGGGAGCGAGCTCGGTACGAAGCACGTCCTGCTCGGCGGTGAGCGGATTCATGATGTTCACGCGACCTTCCTCGGGCAGACCGAGAAAATCAAGATCCTTGTTGCCCACGAAGCTGTAGTTCACGGCTTCGTTGAGGCCGAGTCCCGCGGCCCAATTCTTCACGCGCATCATGAAGGCGTGACGGCTTTCCGGCGCGCCGAAAGAAGAAAGGGACTGCGGAATGGAAGGCAGCGTTTCACCCAGATTGTCCACGCCCTTGAAAATGGCCACTTCCTCAATGAGGTCGGCTTCGCGGGTAAGGTCATAACGCCAGCCGGGCGTCTTCACGCTCCACTCGTCGCCCGCGCTGCGGTCCACGGTGCAGCCGAGGCTCTCCAGCGTCTTGGCGCAGAAGTCATCGGTCAGTTCCACGCCGAGAAGAGCTTCGGCGCGGCTGCGGCGGAAGCGAACCACGGGGGCCTGCCACGGATTCGGCGTGCACTCGCACACGCCTCTGCACACCTCGGCGCCGGAAAGTTCGGCCATGAGAGCGGCCGCGCGGTCCAGCGCAAAGGCCATGTTGGTGGGATCCACGCCGCGCTCGTAACGGTAGGACGCCTCACTGTTCAGACCGAGGCGACGAGCCGTCACCCGGATGGAACGAGGACGGAACACCGCACATTCCAGGAACACGCTCTCGCTCTCGTCCGTGATTTCAGTTTCCAGCCCGCCCATGACGCCGGCCAGCGCCACGGGCTTTTCCGCGTCGCAGATAAGGCCGTCGCCGGCCTTGAGCAGTCTTTCCTGACCGTCAAGCGTGGTCAGCTTTTCGCCGTCTTCGGCGGGACGCACGATGATGCGCCCTCCGGCCAGCTTATTGTGGTCAAAGGCGTGCAGAGGCTGTCCCAGCTCCATGAGGATGTAGTTGGTCACGTCCACGAGGTTGGAGATGGCGCGCACGCCCACGCCGTGCAGACGATAACGCATCCAGGCGGGAGAAGGCTTAACCTTCGCGCCCTTCAAAATGCGGCCCCTGTAGGAAGGGCAGAGATCGCCGTCCCGCACCTCCACGGGCACGGCCCCGCTCATATCCTCGCCCTTCTCTTCCAGATGGAAGGAAGGCAACGTCACGGGCAGGTTCAGATACGCGCCCACCAGGCGGGCGAAACCGTACACGGAAAGGCAATCCGCGCGGTTGGGGGTAATGCTGATGTCGAGCACTTCCTTGTCCAGTTCGTAGGCATCGACAAATTTCTCGCCGGGCATAACCTTGCGGCCGGACCTGTTTTCTTCCGGCAGCACGAGAATGCCGGAATGATCGTCGGCAAGACCGAGCTCGCGCTCGGAGCAGATCATACCAAAGGAAGGCACGCCACGCAGCTTGGCCTTCTTCATGACGAGTCCGCCGGGAAGCGTCGAGCCCACGGGAGCAACCACGACGAGCTGACCGGCGGCCACGTTGGGCGCGCCGCAAACGATGTTCAGCGGTTCCTCAGCGCCCACGTCCACCGTGCACACATGAAGATGGTCGGAATCGGGATGGGCCTCGCACGTGAGCACGCGTCCCGTCACCACGCCTTCTATCTCCGCGTAGGGATGCAGCACTTCTTCCAGTTCGAGGCCGAGCATGGTGAGCATGTCGCCCAGCTCTTCAGCCGTTCCCGTATACGGAACAAATTCCTTCAGCCAATTGAAACTCAGCAGCATATATTTTTCTCCTCAGAGGATGAAAAGACGCATGTCTTTCCCGGCAAGAGGGAGAACGACCATTCCCGGCCTCTTTCCGGCCCCGGCGCAACGATCGCCGGAGAAGACGTTTTCGGGAAGAACGCTTCGTTCGCGCGTTCTCCACCGGACCATCTTTTCCTCTACGCAGGGAACTGATGGAGGAAGCGCACGTCGTTTTCAAAATTCATGCGCAGATCGGTCAGACCGTATTTCAGCATGGCGATGCGTTCCACGCCGAGGCCGAAGGCAAAACCGGACACTTCGTCGGGGTCGTAGCCCACGGAACGGAACACCGCCGGATCGACCATGCCGCTGCCGAGAATTTCAAGCCAGCCGGATCCCTTGCACACGCGGCAGGGCTGACCGTTCACATGGCCGTGACCGCCGCACTGCGTGCAGGACATGTCCACTTCCACGCTGGGTTCGGTAAAGGGGAAGAAACTGGGACGAAAACGCACGCGGGTCTTCTCGCCGAACACGGCGCGCACAAAGGCGGTCAGCGTTCCGCGCAGATCGGCCATGGTGACGCGCTTGTCCACGAGCAGGCCCTCTATCTGATGAAACATGGGCGTGTGGGTCACGTCGGAGTCGCGACGGTACACCTTGCCTGGTCCGATGACGGCGAGCGGAGGTTTGCGGCGCATCATGGTGCGCACCTGCACGCAGGAGGTGTGCGTGCGCAGCAGCACCTTGTCGGTGATGTACAGGGTATCCTGCATGTCGCGGGCGGGATGCTCCGGAGGCATGTTCAACGCTTCAAAGCAGTTGAAGTCCGTTTCCACCTCAGGGCCGCCGGCGATCTCATACCCCATGTGCTGAAACACGGCGCACACTTCCTGCATGGCCAGCGTAATGGGATGAAGCGAGCCGTTCCACAGGGTGCGACCGGGCAGGCTGGGATCAAATCCGGCGAGGAAAGCGGCTTCCCTCTCCTGTTCCTGACGGGCGAGGCGGGCTTCAAAAAGTTCCACGAGACGCTGCTTCACCGCGTTGGCGGCCTGACCGAAGGCCGGCCGCTGTTCGGGAGAAAGCTCGCGCATGTGCGACATGAGTTCGGCAAGCTGACCCTTGCGGCCGAGAAAATCCACGCGGGCCGCTTCCAGTTCCGCCTCGGACGAGATGCGGTTCAAGCGTTCATCGAGCTTGCCGACCAGTCCGTTCAATTGTTCAAGGAAATCCATGGCAAGGCCTTGTGGCAGGCTGCGCCGAAAGCGCGCCTGGATATGAATATGAAAAAGGGGGCGCAGAGCCAGGCCCTGCACCCCCTACGGGGAAAAACTCCCCAAAAAGATTCCTCTGGCGCCGCGCCCCGGGGACGCAGGCCGTTCCAAAGCGCAGGAACTTACGCCAGCTTGGACTTGGCCAGTTCGACGATGGCGGCGAAGTCGGCCTTTTCGCGCACGGCGAGGTCAGCGAGCATCTTGCGGTTGATTTCCACACCGGCAAGCTTCAGACCGTTGACCAGACGGGAATAGGACAGGCCGTTGATGCGGGCGCCGGCGTTGATGCGCTGGATCCACAGGCGGCGGAAGGCGCGCTTGCGAAGCTTGCGGCCTTCAAAGGCATAGTTCAGAGAACGTTCGACGGCTTCGCGGGCGATGCGATACAGACGGCTGCGACCGCCACGGAAGCCCTTGGCCATATCCAAATATTTCTTGTGCCGACGATGGGCAGCAAGACCTCTCTTTACACGCATGGAAAATCCTCCACATTCAGTCCCGCGAGGCGGAGATCAGGCCAGCGGGAGTTGAGCCGCGACGCGCGGCGAAATTCGAAAAACTACGCGACCTGCGCAAAGCAGGATTTAGGCGTAGGGCATGAGGCGTTTGACGGCCTTCAGGTTCGCGCTGTCGACAAGAGCCCCCTTGCCCAGACGGGCACGACGCTTGGCATCCTTCTTGGTGAGGATGTGGCGCAGGTTCTGACGACGACGGCGGAACTTGCCGCTGCCGGTGGTGCTGAAACGCTTGGCGGCGGAACGGCTGGTCTTGATCTTGGGCATAACCAACTCCTTAGTATTCGCGACGCCCCGAAAACGGGACGCACGATTTGGGCATCAGAAAGAACCGACTATGCAGCATTTCTGCGTAATCTGCAAGCAAAAAAATCAGGCTCGCGAGGCCGGGCGACAAAGCTTTCCGGCGACGCCACCTTCCGTCGGTTCCCTTCCGGCAACGGAAGGAACAAAACCTTCCGTTCTGTCGCGGTTTCCCGCGGACACGGCGTCGGCGCGACAGGACAAAGCCCCGCCGCGCCGGACATGAACTACTTTTTGGGAAGAGGAATGAGCAGCATCTGAAGGGTGCGGCCTTCCGCGCTGGGAGCCTGTTCGACCTTGCCCACATCGGCGGTGTCGGCGATGATCTTGGTCAGAATGGATTCGCCGCGGTCCTTATGCACGATTTCGCGTCCGCGGAAGAACACCGTCACCTTGCAACGGTCTCCGTCGGTAAGAAAACGACGGATGTGACGCAGCTTGGTCTCGTAATCATGGTCGTCGGTCTTGGGACGAACCTTGATTTCCTTGATCTGCACCACGGTCTGGTTGCGCTTGGCTTCCTTTTTCTTCTGCTGCTGTTCGTACTTGAACTTGCCGAAGTCCATGATGCGGCACACCGGCGGTTCCGCGTTGGCGGCGACTTCCACCAGATCGTAACCGGCCTCATGGGCCATGGCGATGGCGTCGGAACAGGGAAGAATGCCGACCTGTTCACCTTCCGGACCAATCACCCGTACTTCACGGGCACGAATCTGCTCGTTGCGGCGCACGCCGTCCTGAGGCACGTCGCGGCGAGGTCTCATGTTAGGCGAAGCTATAGCTCATACCTCCACGTTTGAACGGTTCCTCACTGTCCGTCTTGATCATGGCGATCACGTCCTCCACGGAGCGGAAGCCGATATTTTCGCCGGAACGCAGGCGGACGCTGAAGCCGCGGTCGGCCACTTCCTTATCGCCCACAACGAGGACATAGGGAATCTTGGCCATCTGGGCTTCGCGAATCTTAAAGCCCAGCTTCTCATTGCGCAGGTCGGTCTCCACGCGGATACCGGCGGCGGCAAGGCGGCTCTTCATCTCCTTGACATAATCCATCTGGGCGTCGGTCACGTTGACGATGCGGGCCTGCACGGGCGCAAGCCAGGCAGGGAACGCACCGGCGTAATGCTCCGTGAGAACGCCGATGAAACGTTCCAGAGAGCCCAGAATGGCGCGGTGCACCATGACGGGACGATGGCGTTCGCCATCCTGACCGACATACACCAGCTCGAAGCGTTCAGGCAGGGTAAAGTCCACCTGAATGGTGGAAAGCTGCCATTCGCGACCGATGGCGTCGGTGACCTTGATATCTATCTTGGGGCCGTAGAACGCGCCGTCGCCCTCATTGATCTGATAGGGCTTGCCTTCCTTCTCCACGGCCTTGATGAGCGCGCTCGTGGCGCTCTCCCACGCCTCGTCGGAGCCGATGCTGTCCTCGGGGCGGGTAGAAATGAAAATGCGGTACTTGAATCCGAACAGATCCATCAGGTCCGCGGAAAGATGCATGACGTTGATGATTTCATCTTCCAGCTGATCGATGGCGCAGATGATGTGAGCATCGTCCTGCGTGAACTGGCGCACGCGCAGAAGGCCGTGCAGCGTGCCGGACTTTTCATGACGATGCACCACGCCGAGTTCAAACATGCGCACGGGCAGATCGCGATAGCTGTGCAGGGTTTCGCCGTACATGAGCATGTGGCCCACGCAGTTCATGGGCTTCACGCCATGCACGTCGCCTTCGATTTCCGTGAAATACATGTTTTCGCGGTAATGATCGTAATGGCCGGAACGTTCCCACAGTTCGCGACGCAGAATCTGGGGACCGCGCACGAGCTCATAGCCGCGCTTGAGATGTTCGCGCACGAGGAAATCTTCCAGAATGGTGCGGAGCATCATGCCCTTGGGCAACCAGAAGGACATGCCGGGAGCCACGTCTTCATGGAAGGAGAACAGGCCGAGTTCCTTGCCCAGACGACGATGGTCGCAACGCTTGGCCTCCTCAATGGCGGCCAGGTACTCCTTGAGGGACTTCTCGTCCGCAAAGGCCGTGCCGTAAATGCGGGAAAGCATGGGATTCTTCTCGTCGCCGCGCCAGTACGCGCCAGCCACGGAAAGCAGCTTGAACGCCTTGATGGCTCCCGTGCCGGGAATGTGCGGTCCGCGGCAGAGGTCGAGGAAGTCGCCGCAGCGGTACAGAGACACGGTGTCGGCGTCGATGCCTTCGATGATCTCCACCTTGTAATTTTCGCCCTTGTCGCGGAACAGAGCGATGGCGTCGTCCTTCTTCATGACGGAACGCTCGAAGGGAACGTTCGCGGCGACGATGGCGCGCATTTCCTTCTCGATGGCTTCAAGGTCATCGTGGGAGAAAGGACGCGGCGTATCGAAATCGTAATAAAAACCGGTAGCGATGGACGGTCCGATGGTGACCTTTACGCCGGGGAACAACTTCTGCACGGCGGCGGCCATGACGTGGGACACGGAATGACGAAGCAGCTGAAGCCCTTCGGGATCCTCGGCCGTCACGGGGGCGGCTTCCAGCGCGTCGGCGGGCATTTCAGCAGAAAGATCGAGCAGCTCTTCCGCGTCCGCGGTCTTCACGCGGCAGGCAAGAGCGGCTTTAAACCGTTTGCCGGAAAGAGCCTGCTTCAGCACCTCGGCGCAGGAAGCGCCGGCGGCGGCCTCAATCGACTTTCCTTCTACGGATATCTGCATGGGAAACTCCAAATCATAGTTGAAAAAAAAAAAGAAAAGGGAGGCGCTGCCTCCCTTTCCAATGATTTTTTGTGGTAGGCACGAGCAGACTTGAACTGCTGACCCCTTCCGTGTCAAGGAAGTGCTCTGCCACCTGAGCTACGCGCCTTTATTGTTCGGTGAGGAAGATTCTTATAGAGCTTTCCGCCTCTCGTCAAGCATTTTCTCCGGGATTTTTTTAGTTTTCCTTCATGAACCGCCTCGCTCGCGTCTTCTGCCTCCGGGAAAAAACGCTTCCGCGTCTTCGGAACGACGCGCAATGCCTTCTCTTTTTTCGACGTCCCGCGAGCGCGGCCAAACCTTAAAATAGCCTGTCGCTGAGCTCCTGCGAACCCTTCCGCTTCCCGGAACACGTTGCGAAGCCTCTCTTCCTGTGCTACAGCGCAAAAACGTACTTTATTACTGATGGAGGCTTCGCATGTCCACAAAGGCCGCTGACTTCTCGCTGATCATCAAACTTCTGGTCGGCATCGTGGCGGGTTCCCTCATAGGCACCTACCTCGGCAACAACATCCAGAGCCCGCTGCACCACATCATGGACGCCGTGGTTTCTCTGCGCTACATTTTCGGCCAGATCATCTTCTTCCTCGTGCCGCTGGTCATCGTGGGCTTCATCACCCCGGCCATCGTCCGCCTCGGACAGAACGCCAGTAAAATTCTGTTCACCGCCGTGGCCATCGCCTACCTTTCCTCCATAGGAGCGGCCTTCTTCTCCACCGTTTCCGGATACATCATCATTCCTCACCTTTCCATCGCCACCGCCACGGAAACCCTGCGCAAACTGCCGGAAATCGTGTTCCGTCTCGACATTCCCCCGCTGTTCAGCGTCATGAGCGCGCTCGTGCTCGCGCTGTTCTTCGGCGTGGCCATTACCTGGACCAAGTCGGAAACTCTGGCCAAAATCTTTGCCGAACTCGAACGCGTCATGAGCTCCCTCGTGGTGCGCATCATGATTCCCATTCTGCCGTTCTTCGTGGGCATGTCCTTCCTCGGGCTGGCCTATGAGGGATCGCTGAGCCTGCATCTGCCGGTGTTCATCTCCATGGTGCTCATCGTCATTGTGGGGCATTTCATCTGGCTGACCGTGCTGTACGGCATCGGCGGCGCGCTTTCCGGCCGCAATCCCTGGGAAGTGTTCCGCTACTACGCTCCCGCCTATCTAACCGCCGTGGGCACCATGTCCAGCGCGGCCACGCTGCCCGTGGCTCTGGAATGCGCGCGCAAATCCCGCGTGCTCAGCAAAAATCTTGTGGAATTCATGATTCCTCTGGGCTCCACCGTGCATCTCTGCGGTTCGGTGCTTACGGAAACCTTCTTCTGCATGACGCTGCATCTCATGCTTTACGGCACGCTGCCCAGCGTGGGCGTGATGATTCTCTTCTGCCTGCTGCTCGGCGTCTTTGCCGTGGGCGCGCCCGGCGTGCCCGGCGGCACCGTGGTGGCGTCTCTCGGCATCGTCACCGGCGTTCTCGGCTTCGATCAGAACGGCGTGGCCCTGCTCATCGCCATCTTCGCCCTTCAGGACAGCTTCGGCACGGCCTGCAACATCACCGGCGACGGCGCGCTGACGCTCATGCTCGAAGGCTTGTTCAACCGCAACGAGCAGCTCGGAGAATTACAGCACAAAACCGGGGAAAACGCATGAGCATGACCGCTGAAGAACGCAAAGCCTTCCTATCCCTGCTGCACAAGGAAGTCGTTCCGGCTCTCGGATGCACGGAGCCCATCGCCGTGGCGCTGTGCTCGGCGCGCGCCGCCGAAGCTCTCGGCGAAACGCCGGAGCGACTGGACGTGGCCGTCAGCGCGAACCTGCTTAAAAACGGCATGGGCGTCATGGTGCCCGGCACCGGAGAAATGGGCCTCGGCGTGGCCGCCGCCGCGGGCGCGCTCGGCGGGAAAAGCGCGCTTGGCCTGGAATGTCTGAAAGACATCTCCGAAGAAACGGCGCAAGCCGCGCGCGACATGCTGGCCAGAGAGGCCGTCAACCTGCATCTCGCGGACAACGACAAACTGCTCTACTGCCTCGTCACGGCCTTTGCCGGCGAAAAAAGCGCGGCCGCGGAACTGGCGGACAATCACGACAACATCACCCGCGTATGGAAAAACGGCGAACTCATCGTTGAAAAACAGGCTTCCGCCGACGACTCCGCGGGGGCCGACGCGCCCTGGCCGCTCACGCTGGCCAAAATCTACGAATTCGCCGTCACCTCGCCGCTGGAGGAAATCAGCTTCATTCTGGAAGCCGCGCGCATGAACCGGCGCGTGGCCGAAGAAGGCTTGCGCCGTCAGTACGGACTCGGCGTCGGCAAGATGATGGACACGCAGATACGCAACCACGTTCTGGCCGACGACCTGCCCACCTTCGCCACAAAACTCACCGCCGCCGCGGCGGACGCTCGCATGGCGGGCGTCATGATGCCGGTGATGAGCAATTCCGGCAGCGGCAACCAGGGCATCACCTGCACCATGCCGGTGGTGGCCTGCGCCATCCGCCAGGGCTGCGACGACGAACAACTGACCCGCGCCCTCATCGTCAGCCATCTGACCTCCATCCACATCAAACACCACCTCGGCCGCCTCTCCGCCCACTGCGGGGCTATGGTGGCCGCCACCGCCGCCGCCTGCGGCATGGCTATGCTCATGGGCGGCGGCCTGCCGGACATGGAACGCACCATCCGCAACATGGTCGGCAACGTGGCCGGCATGATCTGCGACGGCGCCAAAAGCAGCTGCGCCCTCAAGGTCGCCACCGCCGTCAGCGCCGGTATCCAGGCCGTGCTGCTCGCCCTCGACGGCACCGTCGTCCCCGGCAACGAAGGCATCGTGGACGACGACATCGAATCCTGCATCGCCAACCTCGGCCGCCTCGGCTCCACCGGCATGAAGGAAGCCGACAAGGTCATCCTCGATATCATGCTCCACAAGGCATGATGTTTCGTTGTGTCTTGTCTTCTCTTTTCGGGGAGGGGGACCTTTTGTGAACAAAAGGTCCCCCTCCCCGAACCCCTCCCCTCCAAAAAACTTTATTTGTCCAGACGTCGGGCGTCACGGCATGGGAAGGCGTCGCCTGACCGCAAGCCAGCCAAACTCTGTACAAGAGCATAGGCCGGACTGTGCTTTTCGTATCGCCGGGGGACGTGACAGGCGCGCGTCATCGTAAGGCATGATGTTTCGTTATGTCTTGTTTTCTTTTTTCGGGGAGGGGAACCTTTTGTGAACAAAAGGTTCCCCTCCCCGAACCCCTCCCTTCCAAAAAACTTTATTTGTCCAGACATCAGGCGTTACGGTATGGGAAGGCGTCGCCTGACTACAAGCCAGCCAAACTCTGTACAAAAGAACTAGCCGGACGGTTTTCGCTGTCCGGCCTGTGTTTTTTCGTATCGCCGGGGGACGTGTCGGCCACGCGTCAGCTTGGCGAGTCACGTCGTCCGTCATGGACCCCGGTAAAAGTTTGGGGAAGGGAGAGGGGGAGCGTGAGGGGGAGAGGGGAACCGTTTTGAAAAACGGTTCCCCTCTCCCCCTCACATAAATGATCGCTCGCCAGCGCCTACAGCCCGGCGGGGGAGCCGATGGTGGGGAGGACGGCTTCGAGGGCGGCGCCGGTGCGGAGCAGGGCGGCTTCGGAGAAGGGCAGGCCCATGAGCTGCATGCCGACGGGCAGACCGGACTCCGTGCCGAGGCCCACGGGCAGGGAGAGGCCGGGCAGGCCGGCGAGGTTGAGGGACAGGGTATAGGCGTCCATGAGGTACATCTGCAGCGGGTCGTCGTTCTTGTGGCCGAGCTTCCAGGCGGTCACCGGGGAGACGGGGCAGAAGAGGGCGTCGCACTGGCCGAGGGCGGCGTGGTATTCGTCGCGGATGAGGCGGCGGACTTGCGCGGCCTTGCGGTAGTAGGCGTCATAGTAGCCGGAGGAGAGCACGTAGGTGCCCAGCATGATGCGGCGTTTGACTTCCTGCCCGAAGCCTTCGCTGCGGGAGCGGAAGTAGAGCTCTTCCAGATTCTCCACGTTCTCGGCGCGGCGGCCGTAGCGCACGCCGTCGAAGCGGGCGAGGTTGGAGGAGGCTTCGGCCATGGCGATGATGTAGTAGGTGGCGATGGCCGCGTGGGTGTGGGGCAGGCTCACGTCCACGATATCGGCCCCGGCGGCGCGGGCGGCCTCGATGGCCTTGTTGCAGGCCTCGCGGACTTCGGGGGCGAGGCCGTCGCCGTAGAATTCGCGGGGCAGGCCGAGGCGCACGCCGTCGAGACTGGCGGAGCTTTTGCCGTTGCGGGCGGCGTCCACGTAGTCGTCGAGGGGCGCGGGGGCGCAGGTGGTGTCGCGTTCATCGTATCCGGCGATGACGGAGAGGACGCGGGCGCAGTCTTCCACGCTGCGGGCCAGGGGGCCTACCTGATCCAGGGAGGAGCCGTAGGCGATGAGACCGTAGCGGGAGACGCGGCCATAGGTGGGCTTGAGGCCTACGCAGCCGCAGAGGGCGGCGGGCTGGCGGATGGAACCGCCGGTATCCGAACCGAGGGAGGCGAAGCACTGGCCCGCGGCCACGGAGGCGGCGGAACCGCCGCTGGAGCCGCCGGGCACGCGCTGGGGATCCCAGGGGTTGCGGCTGGGCTTGTTGGCGGAGTTCTCGGTGCCGGAGCCCATAGCGAACTCGTCCAGATTGTTCTTGCCGAGGATGACGGCCCCGGCTTGCTTGAGGCGTTCCACCACGAAGGCGTCATAGATAGGGGTGAAGCCTTCCAGGATGCGGGAACCGGCGGTGGTGGGCATGCCTTCGGTGGAGAGGGCGTCCTTGACGGTAATGGGGATGCCCCAGAGGGGCTTGGACGTATCCGGGCCCTGAGCGTCCAGCGCGCGGGCGCGGGCCAGGGCTTTTTCGGCATCGACATGGAGCAGGGCGTCCACCACCGGCTCCGTGGCGGCGATGCGGTCAAGGCAGGCCTGGGTGGCCTGTTCGGCGGTCATGCGTCGGGAATGCAGGGCGTCCAGGGCGTCGCCCAGACTGAGGGTGTGGAAATCGGTCATGGGGGTCTCCGTCGGACTAGACGATGCGCGGCACGACAAAATATTCCCCGTCGCCATGCGGGGC
>CALUUX010000034.1 GCA_944324085.1 uncultured Mailhella sp.
CCATGGTCGGTACGGCGCAGGCCGCGAAAACCATTAAAATCGCCGGCATGAAGGCCGAGGGCGAACCCGAAACCATCGGCATGCACAAGTTCGGCGAATATCTGGAAAAGCTATCCAACGGCAAGCACAAGGTCAAAGTCTATCCCAACAGTTCTCTCGGCAAGGAAGACAAGTATATCGCCGATACCCGCCGCGGCACCATTGAAATGTGTGCTACCGGCACCCAGGTGGCCGCTTTCCATCCCGCCATGGCCATGATGGAAACCCCCATGCTCTACGACAGCTATGAACATGCCTACAAGGCCATCAACGGCGGCGTGTTCGACCTCCTCACCGACGGCTTCACCGAAAAGTCCGGCCTCCGCACCCTCAACATGTTCCCTCTGGGCTTCCGTCACTTCTACACCAAGAAGCCCGTGCACAGCATCGACGACATCAAGGGCCTCAAGCTCCGCGTGCCGAACATCACCCTGTACACCACCTTCGCCAAGGAATGCGGCATCAACGGCCAGGCCATGCCCTTCGCCGAAGTTATGAGCTCCGTTGACCAGGGCGTCATCGACGGCGGCGACAGCCCGCTCTCCGACATCACCTCCACCAAGGTTTACGAAAAGTGCCCGCAGATCACGCTGACCGGCCACATCCTCGTCATCCACAGCCTCTTCATCAACGAAAAGCTGTATCAGTCCCTGCCTGATCAGGACAAGGCCTGGTTCAACGAAGCCGCCAAGATGGCCGCTGAAGACATCTGGAAGCTCGTGCAGGATATGGACAAGAAGTCCATCGCCGAAATCGAAAGCCACGGCGGCACCGTTTCCGAACCCACTCAGGCCATGAAGGACTTCATGACCGATGCTGCTAAGCGCACCTGGACCATGTTCACCGATTCCTCCAACGACAAGACCTACGTGCCCAACGCTCAGGCCATTTTCGACAAGGCCGCTAGCTTCAAGTAGTCTTTGCCTGTAATCTGGGAGCCTGTCTTGAGGCAGGCTCCCTTTTCTTCTCTGAATCTCTGGCTGGTTCTCTGAGGTCTTTATGAGTGAATCTTCTTCCAATGCCAAGGATAAGGCCAATCAGGCCGGTGCAGTGGCGTTCCAGATTTTCTGCGCCTGCATATTTCTCGGCATGATCGGTCTGGTGTTTCTTAACGCCGTTCTGCGTTATTGCTTCAACTCCGGTTATCCGCCGAGCGAGGAATGGGCGCGCTTCCTCTTCATCTACATTACCTTCTTCGGCGCCATTGAAGCCTTTTATCGCAAAAAGCACATCGCCGTGGAAATGGTGGTTGATCTTTTGCAGGGTAACTGCCGCAAAATAGTGAACATTATCGCCATATTGCTCTCCATCGCCGCGCTCGCCGTGCTGCTGCAGGGCGGTATCGCCTATGTGCTGATGACGCTCGACACCTACGCCATCGCTACCTACGTCAATATGTCCATTATCAATGCCACGCTGCCTATCATGGCTGCTGCCGCCATTGTGCTGCAGCTGCGTGACCTGATCACCATTATACGTACCCCCGCTTCTGAATTCAAAAAGAGCGAGGGTATTGATCTGTCCGAGCTTCAGCAATAAGGGGAGAGAGTATGGAACTGTTTCTTTTTCTTGGATCTCTCTTCGTGTTTCTGTGCTTCGGCATCCCGATCGCTATGGTGCTCGTGCTCTGCGCCATGGTGCTCATGTTCCACGCGGATATGTGGGATCCCATGACCATTGCTTCGTGCATGCTTGACGGTGCGAACAACTATCCGCTGATGGCCATTCCTTTCTTCGTGTTCGCTGGTGAAATCATGGCCGCCGGCGGTCTGTCGAAACGCGTCGTGCAGTTCGCCCAGCTTCTCATCGGCGGCGTTCGCGGTGGTCTCGGCTATGCCGCCATCGTAGCTTCTGTCATTTTCGCCGGTCTTATGGGAAGCTCCGTAGGTGAAGCCGCAGCCCTTGGCGGTCTGCTGCTGCCCATGATGAAGCAGGTCGGCTATCGTCCCGGACGAGCGGGAGCCATCATTTCTTCGGGCGCCATTCTCGGTCCCATCATCCCTCCCAGCACCAACTTCATTATTCTTGGTTCCTGCGTAAGCGGTCTGTCCATCACTAAGTTGTTCATGATAGGTCTCTTCCCAGGCCTCTTCATTGGTCTTGCTTTGATGATCATGTGGTTCTTCATCGTCCGTCTGGACGGTTATCATGAAACCATCAAGTTCACCCGCGAAGAGAAGAAGAAGATCCTCATCGACGCCACCCCTGCCTTCATGATGCCTGTGCTGCTGCTCGGCGGCATCCGTTTCGGCGTGTTTACGCCTACGGAAGGCGGCGCGTTTGCCGCCGTGTATGCCATTCTGGTGTGCCTGCTCTGGTACCGTGAAATAGGCCTCAAGGATCTGCTCAAGGTCAGCGCCTCTTCCGCCCGCACCACCGCCGCCGTTATGATGATCGTGGCCACCGCCACCGCTATCGGCTACTTCATCACGCTCGCTGACATTCCGCAGCAGATCATCTCCCTGTTCTCGCCGTTCAAGGATTCTCCGATTATCCTGCTGCTGCTCATCAACGTGTTCCTGTTCCTGATCGGCATGGTCATGGACCTTACCCCCAACGTCCTTATCTTTGCGCCTGTGTTCTATCCGCTGATTCTGGACGCCGGTATTGATCCTTACCATTTCGGCCTCATCTTCATTCTGAACCTCGGCATCGGCGTTATTACGCCTCCCGTCGGCACGGTTCTTTATGTGGTGTGCGGTATCGGCAACCTTAAGCTGCCGGCCCTGGTCAAGAACTTGATTCCCTTCGTGTTCGTGGAAGTCGTCATGCTGCTCCTGCTGACGGTCTTCCCCAAGCTGTCCCTCATCCCCATGAGCTGGCTGATTTGACGGCCTGATATCGGGCGAATCTAGACGGCCTCATCCTTCGGGACGAGGTCGTCTTTTTTTCATTAAAAGAAAGCCCCAGCCTAGCTGGGGCTTTTAACCAATCAAACCGCCCCTTGAAGGGTGGCCATGATTTGTGACAACCGCTGAGATGCCAGTTTAACGGGCAAGCGATGGATGGGAGGATATTCTGATGAATCGTCGAGAAAGCGTAGGACGTTCTCAGAAAAACTTTCGTCTGTCGGGAACTTGGAGAAGCTTTGTGTCGTTCAGCTTAAGAGAACGAGGGGATGAGACTTTATATCAGAGACCGACGGGCCAAGGCTTTTGGGGAGAAGCAGGTTTTGTCTCCCCGCGGGGGTATGAACAGGCGTCTACTATATGCCAATCAAAAAGTCCCATCGTACCAAGCAAAGAGCAGTGGTGGGGGCAAAAGCGCGTGGCCAGAGTTTCTAAAGCGTTCGGGTTTTCGTCATCTGGGAGCATGATGGAAATGGCGTCGGCGTGGCGGTCGTCCCTGTGAGAGGGAAAGCAAAAGGATAGCTTCTTTTAGCGGGAACGCCTTGACAGGGGAAAGGCGATCTTTGCCGGAAGCGGGTAGAATACTCATGATGGTGAAGTGAAGCTCCACCCGCAGCGTTTTCAGATACGGATTTGCTAGGAAAGAGGGGGAGGCGAGGAGTGAGGAATAAAAAAAACGCCGGCGAAGTGTTCCGTCGGCGTTTTGGAAAAGCGGTTGAAAATCAGACTTCCGTGGCGTGCAGCCAGACCTGATAACGCGCGTCCAGCGTTTTTTTGGTGGTCTTCCAGGCAATGCCGGCGGTATAGTACTTGTCCAGATTGAGTTCGAAGTTTTCTATTTTTGTGAGCAGCCCCTCCACGGTGCTCAGAGCCTGTTCGTTGGCGGCGAGCAGCGCTTCATAGGCTTCGCTGAAATCTTCGCTCTGAAATTCTTCCACGGGAGTGTGCGAGGTCATTTCATGACCCGTTTTGAGGAGATAGAGCTTTTTAAATTTCGCGCATTCAATGCGATCATAGGAGACGGAGCGAATAAAGGTCGCGAAATCGTCGTGCAGCGTTTTAAACGCGTTATATGCCTCGGCGGCCTTGGAGTTGCAGAAGAACGAGTCGCAGGAGAGCAGAAGGAAATATTCTTCGCCGAGGAACTTTTTAATGCGGGGAAATTCGTCGGAATTGTAGAGATAATGATCCCAATCGGAGACGTGCTTGTCCCCGTCCATGGCGCTGATAAGCAGAATCTTATGGTGCAGCAGCTCGGCGTACACGCGACCACCGCGACGCTTGAGCACGGTAATGGCCGTGTTTTTCGAATGAAAATACATGGTGAGCGATGCTATAAGCGCCACAAGGCTGACGGCGAACACGGCAATGAACACGCCCAGAAAGGTGAAGGTGGTCATGCCGTAAGTTGCGCGGGAAAAGGGGAAGATCATCGCCATCGACAGCAGGGAGAGAAAAAGCAGCGCGTAGGAAAGGTTGCGAAAGGTACTCATGGGTAATATCCTTATATCTCAATATCTCAGCATGGACGGAAAATCGCCTCATCTGACATAGAAACAGATGGGGCGATTCTCTGCTGAAAAAAGAGAAAGGTCAATCTCATGAAGAAATTATTTATCTGCCGGAAATGCGTCCTCCCATAGCCTGCCAAATGGCGTTTGAGGCGGAAATAATGCCGTATTTTCGTTCCAGAACCGAAAGTCTGGAGTCGTTCCGGGCCTTGAGAGCTTCCAGCCAATCCTTGAGTTCGTCGGCGCCCTGTTCATATCGTGCTTTGCGGTACGCTTCCACGCGGCAGTCTGCGTCATATTTTTTTTGAATATTTTCAAACTGTTGCTGTGCATTTTGCAGCGAACTGTAATAGCGGGACACCTCATTCAGCGCGGTGGTCACGCTTTGGCTAAAGGCCAGTTTGGCGTCTTCAAAGTCAGCTTCGGCTATGCGCACGTTCCATTTTACACGATTCCAGTCCAGAAAGGGCAACGTAAGATTGACGATGCCGCTCAGAAAGGAGGAACTGAACAGATCGGAAGCGGAGGAGGCCGAAGCTCCGAGCGTTCCGCCGATGCTCAGGGTAGGAAAAAGGTCCGCTTTGGCGGCGCGTTGATCGCGGAAGGAAGAAAGCAGGCGGAATTCTGCGGCGTTGACGTCAGGTCGCGCGCCCAGCGCGGCGATGGGAACGTTGAGATCGACGGTCGGCACCGCCACGGAGAGAAGATCGGGCAGAGGGAGATTGAGCTCTTCATCGGGACGCAGATTGAGCAGATCGCGCAGGGTCTGCCGTTCTTCGCGAAGCTGTTCTTCCAAGGTGAGCACGGTAGCGCGTTGCGCGAGCAGACTCTGTTCCGTCTGGGCGGGATCAAGGCCGTCGCTTTTTCCCGCTCGGAATTTATCCTGCATGATGGTGAGCAGCCGTTGGTAATAACCAAGGCTTTCGCGACTGAGTTCCAGAGAAAGGGAGGTGTAGGCCATACTGTACCAGGTATTGACCACGCTGTTGATCAGGGCCAGCTTTGTGGCTTCTCTGTCCTGCTCCGTGGCGCGATATTCCCACGTCTGGGCGGATGCCGCGTCGCGCAGCCTTCCCCAGAGGTCCAGTTCGTAAGAAAGTCCGAAGGACGCGTCGAAGCTGCGGGTGGCCTGCCCGCTGTCCAGAGCGGTGCTCGATCCGGCGTCGCCGGAAGCGGAGAACGAGGGAACGAGTTCCGCGCCGAGCTGGCGGGCCTGATACAGGGCTTTGTTGACGCTGATCGTACTGCGGGCAAGATCGATGTTGCGTTCCAGAGCCAGCTCCACCAACCGATTCAGGGAAGGATCGTTATAGAGGGTCCACCACTGGCGGTCGATGGTGAAATTCTGTTCTATCTGGCTTTCGCTGAGAATGCCTTCGGAGGGAATCTGATAGTCCCGTCCAGCGCAGCCGGAAAGAAGAAGCAGCGCGGCGCACAGAAAAGACGCGGTTTTCATGGAATCACTCCTGCGCCAGCGCGTCCACGGGATTAAGCGTGGCGGCGCGGCGGGCCGGCATGTACCCGAAGATAATGCCGATGAGGGTGGAACAGGTGATGGCCAGCACAATGGAGCCCGACGAGAAGGACATGGGAAAATCCTGAATGAAGGAGTTGAAAAGCACGCCGATGCCCGCGGACAGAAGCACGCCCGTCACGCCGCCAATGACGCAGATGAGGACGGCCTCTATGAGAAACTGTTGCAGCACGTTGAACTGTCGCGCGCCGATGGCCATGCGCACGCCAATTTCGCGCGTGCGTTCCGTTACCGAGACCAGCATGATGTTCATGACGCCGATGCCGCCCACCAGCAGTGAGATGAAGGCGATGCAGGATATGAGCAGGCGCATGGTGGTCGTGGTGCTTTCCATGGTTTGTCGGATGCTGTCAGTGTTCATGGTGAAAAAGTCCGTCACTCCGCGGTGGCGCGAGGTAAGCAGGCGGGTAAGTTCCTTTTCCGCGATCTGCGCGCTGACGCCGTCGGCGATTTTCACCGTAATGGAGGAAATGGTGCGACTTCCGGACACGCGCGCCATGAAGGCGGTGTAGGGAGTCCATACGGTGAGGTTGCTGCGCGGCCCGAAGGTGGCGTTGGGTTTTTTTGTGACGCCCACCACTTCGAAGGGATGCTTGTTGAACAGGATGACCGCGCCTATGGGATCTTCGCCGTTAGGGAAGAGTTCTTGTACGGTGTTGTCGTCCAGCACGGCGACGGCGCGGGCTTCGTCGATGTCCGCACGGTTGAGGAGTCTTCCTCGAGCCAGTTCCAGACCTTTTACGCTGAAATACTGTTCGCCCACGCCGCTGAGCGAGCCGTTAGCCGTGAGGTTGCGGTACACGAAGCTGCCGCTGGAACTGGCCGAAGGCGTGGCGCTGGCAATGTAGCTTTGCTCAGCCAGCACGTCGGAGTCGTCCACGGTGAGCGTGGTGTAGCGGGCGGAATTGCGATCGCCGAAGCTGCGGCCGGGCATGATGTCGATAGTGTTGGTGCCCATGGCGTTGATGCCCTCGAGAATTTTTTCCTGGGAGCCGCGGCCGAGAGCCACCACGGAAACCACGGAGGCTATGCCGATGATGATGCCGAGCATGGTGAGCAGAGAACGCATTTTATGTGCGAGTATGGCCTGAACCGACATGCGGAAGGCTTCTCCGAGCTGATCGCGCACATATTTCCAGGAAGAGGACGGGGCGACGGCGGCCTTGGCGCCTTCGCTGTTGGCGATGGGCTTTTTGCGCTGATCGCTGATGACTTCGCCGTCTTTGATTTCAATGATGCGGTTGGCGTATTCGGCGATATGTCTGTCGTGAGTGACGAGAATGAGCGTATGTCCTTCGGCGTTGAGCTGCATGAGCAGGGCCATGACGTTTTCGCCGCTTTTGGAGTCGAGCGCGCCGGTAGGTTCGTCGGCAAGAATGATTTCGCCGCCGTTCATCATGGCGCGTGCGATGGACACGCGCTGCTGCTGGCCGCCGGACAGTTCATTGGGTTTGTTCTGTGTTTTTCCGTCCAGGCCGAGCTTGACCAGCAGTTCCAGGGCTCTTGCGTTGCGCTGGGCTCCGTCCATGCCGGCGTAGACGGCGGGCAGGGCCACGTTTTCCTGCGCGCTCAGACTGGCGAGAAGATTGTAACGCTGGAAAATAAAACCGAATTTTTCTCCGCGCAGGCGGGCGAGTTCATCGGGGGAAAGGCCGCCCGTTTCCGTGCCGTCCACGAGGTAGGAGCCTTCCGAGGGGGTGTCGAGACAGCCGAGAATGTTCATCAGCGTGGACTTGCCCGAACCGGACTGGCCGATAATGGCGACGAAGTCTCCGCGCTCTATGCTCAGACTGACGTTTTTCAGCACCTGCACTCGGTTTTCTCCGTTGCCGTAGTGTTTGCCGATATTGCGTACTTCGAGAGTGACCATGGCTAATTCTCTGGAAAAGGATGCTTGCGTGGCGTGGAGGCCGAGATGCTTCCTGACCGCGGGAATCTCTCGATTCCGCGGCAGGCGGCGATCAGCGCGGAGGTCTGCGGTTGCTGCGCGGGTTGGCCAGACTATTCTGAATTTCGGAGCTGGACATCTGCGTGGCGATGACGGCTTCGCCTTCGGCGAGCCCGGAGCGGATTTCAGTCATGACGTTGTTGGTGAGTCCGACTTCCACCTGTCTGGTTTCCACCTTGTTGTTCTTGCCGAGCACGCGCACGGAATAGCGGCCTCGTCCGTCGTTTTCGAGCACCAGGCTGGGAACGAGCAGCACGTCGTCGGCCTGCGCTATTTCAATGACGTTCTGGGTGGTCATGCTGAGGCGCAGCACGCCGTCGGGGTTGGGAACCCGGGCTTTGGCGTAATAATAGATAGCGGAACTGGAAGAGGAAGAACTCGACGAACTGGACGAGGAGCTGGATGAGGTTCCGGAGGACGAAGACGAGGCGTCGGAGAGCGTGGTGTCGCCGGGATCAATGGAAGTGATGGTGGTCGTGTAGACTTTGTCTGGCATGCCGAGCAGCGTATAGCGGACCTTCATGCCTTCCTTGATCAGGGGAATGTCGCCTTCCGAAACTTCGATTTTGATTTCCATGTCGGTCAGATCGGCGATCTGAGCGATGGTGGGCGTGGTCTGATTGGCGTTGACGGTCTGACCTTCCTTGACGGGCACGGACACGATGACGCCATCGAGCGGAGCTACGATTTTAGTGTAGCCGAGATTGGTTTCCGCGGTATTGACGGCGATTTCCTGCTGAAGAATCTGCGATTCCATTTCCGTTACGCTGGCGCGGGCTGCGGCCAGGGTGTTTTCTGCGTCTTCAAGGTTCGCGCGGGAGGTGGAGTCGCTTTTTCTGAGCTTGAGTTCCCGGTCATATTGCGTCTGCGCGACTTTCAGCGCGATTTTGCGCGATTCGAGTTGCGCCTGATAGGTTTTGAGCAGAGCGCGCGCGGTGTCGAGATCGTTCTCGCGCGTGGTGGGATCAATTTGGGCTATGAGGTCGCCTTTTTTGACCTTCTGCCCGATGACGGCGTTGAGTTCCATGATCTTGCCGGACGCCTGTGAGCCCACAGTGACAAGCTGAACGGCGTCCACCTCGCCGGTGGCGTTGACGGTCTTACGAATGCTTCCCCGCACGACGGTTTCCGTAAGATAATGAATTTGCGAGGCTTGGTTGTTCTGACTGTACCACCAGTAGACGCCGGCGCCCGCCATGGCGAGCAGAACGAGAAGGATGAGGAGCTTTTTTTTCATGGAAAGGCTCGCTTTGGAAAGTTCGGAGACAGAAGCGGGGGATCCCGCAAAAGAGGATATAACCAAAAAAAAGGCCGCTGGTAAATGAAACTTTGTTTCAAAGCCTTGCGAATCGGGAGAATTGTCTCACCGTATGGGGCGTGGCGAAAGGAGAAGGATATTTTTTTTTCTGTTTTTTGGCGGGGAAAACTCATAACAAACTGAAACAGAGCGAAAGAAATTTTTCGCCATGAGAGGCGTGTCGGATTCTGCGGATGCGGGAGGTAAAAAAAGAGCGTCCGCGTTTGCGGACGCTCCCTGAAGTGAAACGGACGCTCAGGCTTCATTTCGCGATTGCATGTTCGGCGAGAGGGGCGTGAGTCAGGCGGTCCAGTTCTTGGTGCGCGAGTTCCGGCGTGCGTCCTTGCGCTTTGGCGATGGCGTCGAGGTTTTCCACGGCGTCGCAATCACGCATGTAGAGGGGCGGAATGTCGGATCCGTCCTGCGTCTCCCAGTCGATGAGGCGTTCCACGGCGACGAGCGAGGCAAGCGAAGGCGCGCTGTCCCGACACAGCAGTCTTGCGGAGGCGGGAAGCGCCGCGCGCAGGCAGGCAAGATTGCTGACAAGCGCGCTTCCGATGACAAAATTCGGATTGCCGAGATTCGTGCCTTCCGGCAGCGGCGGGAGGGGGAGAAGAAAGGTACGTCCTTCGGGCTGAGGCGCGCCTTGATCGTCGGCGCGGAATCGCGCGCCATAGGCGAGTCCTTTGCGGGCGTTGGTCAGAACCAGCACTTCTTCGCCGGGGCTCGCCGGGGCGTTGGCGGCAAGGCATTGCAGGTAGTGGAGCCCGGCTTGTTTGGCGTTGACGGCGCGGGCCAGACCGGCCGTGGTGGTGAGGCCGATGCGAAGACCCGTGAAGTTGCCGGGACCGGCCACGCAGGCAATGCGTCGAATGGCCGCGGGGGTCGCTCCGAGACGGGCGCAGGCGTCTCGAAGGGCCGGGGCGAGAACTTCGGTGCCGCCGCGCTGCGCCAGCCAGTCTTCTCCACAGAGCATGGAACCGTTTTCGCACAACGCGAACTGAACGCGTTTTTCCGCAGTATTCAAAATGAGGGTAAGTTCACGCATTTATTTGAACCAGCGCATAACGTCGTTGAGTGTGGCGAAGATCATGAGCGCGACAAGAAGACTCGCGCCAATTCTCATGGACCAGTCCTGCACTTTTTCCGGCACGGGGCGGCGCACGACGATCTCCACGATGCAGAAGAGGATGGCTCCGCCGTCCAGCACCGGAATGGGAAAGAGATTGAGCAGTCCGAGATTCACGCTGATAAGCGCGGTGAGCAGCAGCAGCGGCGCGAGACCGGCTTCGGCCTGCTGACCCAGCATTTGCGCGATCAGAATGGGGCCGCCCACGGAATCCGCGGCCACGGAACCAGTCACAAGCTTTTTCAGACCCGTGAGCGTGATGTCTATCATGTTCCAAGTCTGTCTCAGTCCGAGCGCGGCGGATTCCAGAAATCCTTTGGACTCGTAGCGCACGGCGCCGGAAGCCTGCACGCCTATAAGCCAGGCGGTTTCCTTTTCTCCGAAGATATTGGTGCGTTCGCTGCGCGTGGGAGTCATTTCAAAGGTCAGAGGCTGTCCGTCCCGTTCCACGTCCACCGTGAGGGAGCGTCCGCCGGACGCGCCTACGATTTCGGGCACCTGTGACCAGCGGTCAACGCGAACGCCGTCGATGGCCGTAATGACGTCTCCGGGGAGTATGCCAGCCTTCATAGCCGCGCTGTTCTCTACGACGGCGCCGGCCTGGGGCAGAGGAATGGCGAGTCCCATGCTCAGAGTGAGTCCCCAGTAAATGAGCCAGGCGATGACCAGGTTCATGAACGGGCCGGCAAAGGCGATAATGAGCCGTTGCCAGGCCGGTTTGCTGGTGACGGCTTCTTCCTGCGTGAAACCGAGGCTTTCCACCTCGTTGCTGTATTCTCCCACGCCGGAGACATAGCCGCCGAAGGGAAGCCAGGAAAGCCTGTATTCCGTTTTGCCGCGTCGGAAGCTGCAAAGCTTGGGTCCCATGCCTATGGAAAAGGTGATGACCCCTACCTTAAACGCCCGGAACGCGAGAAAGTGGCCGAGTTCGTGAAAAAAGATGAGGCCGCCGAACACCAGCACCACGGCCAGCGCGGCGTCCCAATAGGAAAGATAGTGAAGTAGTGACTGCATGGTTTCCCGATGGGGCGGAGTAAATTCCGCTCCGTTGAGGTTGATGTCCGCGCCGACCGGCCGCTTCAAGGGTGAGGCAGCCGTCGGAATGGGCGTTTTCATGCCGCTCGTCTCCGGCAAGGGGACGGAAACGGCCCGAAACCGCGTGACGACGATGCGCCGTCGCAAAAAACGGCGGACGCGTGATTCATGACGCGTCGCCGCAAGCATGTCAGGGACGCCATTGTTCGGCCTTTCGGCGGGTAGCAGCGTCGGCGTTTTCCACGGCGTCCAGGGCCCGCGCCACCTGCGTCCGCAGATCTCCGTCGTTCAGTCGGAAATCCTGGCAGGCCGAAGCGTCGTCAAGCATGTCCCGCACCAGCGCCGGAATGTCGGTAAAGCCGATGTCTCCGGCGAGAAAACGGGCCACCGCCACTTCGTTGGCGGCGTTGAGCTCGACGGTATGACCGCCGGCCAGCGCGCGGCGGGCCAGATCGAGACAGGGGAAGAGATCAAGGCGGGGTTCCTCAAAGGTGAGCGAGCCTATCTCCGCAAGATGGAGCGGACGTATGCCGGTGATCCTTCCGTCCAGAAGATAAGGCCAGGAAAGGCAGGCGGCAATAGGCACGCGCATGTCTGGAACCGCAAAATGTCCCATCATGGAGCCGTCGGCGAGTTCCACCAGCGAGTGAACGATGGATTGCGGGTGCACAACCACGGAAACGTCTCGCACAGGCATCTGATAAAGGTGGCATGCCTCGATGACTTCCAGTCCCTTGTTCATGAGCGTCGCGGAATCGATGGTAATTTTCGCGCCCATGGACCAGTTTGGATGCTTGAGGGCGTCCTCCGGCCGCACGTTCTTGAGATAGGCGGCATCCTTGGTACGAAAAGGGCCGCCTGAGGCTGTGAGCACGAGGCTTGCAATGTCGTTTTCTCCGCGGCCGACCATGCCCTCGAAAAGGGCGAAGTGTTCCGAATCCACGGGAAGAACGACCGCGCCGGTGCGGCGGCAGATATTGCGGATGAGTTCGCCGGCCAGAACAAGGGATTCCTTGTTGGCCAGGCAGACGGTTTTGCCAGACGCGGCGGCGGCCACGGTGGCGCGCAGACCGGCGGCTCCTACCTGAGCGGAGAGCACCATATCCACTTCGGGAAGCGAGGCGAGAAGCGCGTACCCTTCCTTGCCGCAAACGATCTCCGGTCGGTAACCGGAGGGAAGCATGGCGCGCAGCGCGTCGACGCCTTTCGGGCCCTCCTTGTCCAGTATGGCGAGAAAGGGCGGCCGCCATTCCTCAGCCTGTCGGGCGAGCAGCGCGATGTTCCGACCCGCGGCGAGCGCGCGTACTTCAAACTTGCCGGAACCGCGCCAGGCCTCCAGCACCTTGAGCGTGCTGGAACCTATGGAGCCGGTGCAGCCCATCAGGGCCAGTCGGCGGGGAAAAGGCAGAGCGTCTCGTTCGCCAGGAATACTGCTGATGTATTTCATGATCGCAAGAGTTTTTCTTCTAACGGAGATGACGGTTGCCGGGGATCGGCCGCGCTGGAGCGCGGAAGGCCCTCGTCATGGAACCTAGGCGAAGAAGGCGTACAGAGCGGAAGCCACGGCGTAGGTGCCTACGCAGAAGGAAATGCTGTCGAGCCTGTCAAGCACGCCGCCGTGTCCCGGCAGAAGGCGGCTGGAATCCTTGACGTTGACGGCGCGTTTCAAGGCGGATTCAAAGAAATCGCCAAGCTGAGCCATGAGACCCATGCCGACGCCGAGCGCGGCAAAGGAGTAGAGCGGCGCGCTGCCGAGAGCGAAGCCCATGGCGCAGGTGACGACGATGGAAGCGGCCAGACCGGCGATGGAGCCTTCCACGCTTTTCTTGGGACTCACGCCCGGCCAGATGGGATGCTTGCCGAAGCTCACGCCCGCGAAGTAGGCCGCCATGTCGGAAACCGCGGGCACCAGCACGACGAGCAGCTGTTCCCAGCGGGAGAAATGCATGGCCGGCGAGAGCAGAACGGGAATGTAAAGAAGGCCGCAAACCATGACGGCGGCGCGGCGCAGCGGATCCAGCGTTTTTTCGCGACTCCAGCGCACAAGGGCGTAGAGGGCAGCGACCATGGCGCAGAAGGCGAGCGTGAGGTGCTGGGGAAGGGATGGGAGCAAAGCGACGGACGCCAGATACGTCGCGCCAAGCAGCAATCCCAAGATTTTCATACCCCATCCGCCGGAACGCTGGAACAGAAAGAGAAATTCTCCCATGCCCACAAGGGCGAGAACGCTCACCAGCGCGCACACATACCAGCCGCCCATGACCCACGCGGCAATGAGGACTGCCGCAAGAACGACGGCCGTGATGAGCCGCAGACTCAGGCCCGCGGCGCGAAACTTGTCATTCATAACCCTTTCCTTCTGTTGCCAGTTGTCTGTGAATCTGTTCGCTGGTTCTGCCGAAGCGGCGTTTGCGTCCCGCGTAGCTGTCGAGGGCTTTTTTCAGCTCGTCGGGGCCGAAGTCCGGCCAGAGCACGGGGCTGAAGTAGAATTCCGCGTACGCGCTTTGAAAAAGGAGAAAATTGCTCAGCCGTTCTTCGCCGCTGGTGCGCACCACAAGATCGGGATCGGGCATGTCGGGAGCGTAGAGAAAACGGCGGAAACACGTTTCGTCCAGCTGTTCCGGGCTGACGCCCGCGGCGATGGCGCGTCGGGCCGCTTCAAGGATTTCTTCTCGTCCGGAGTAGCTGATGGCCAGAGTGAACACCATGGACCGGTTGGCCGCCGTTTTTTTGAGGGCATAGTCCAGAGCCTGACGCACGGTGAAGGGAAGATCCTTCTTGTCGCCGATGAACGCCAGGCGGATGTCCTCTTTCATGAGATCGGGCAGTTCCTGGCGGATGAAACGCAGAAAAAGCTCGAAAAGGAAGTTCACTTCCGTTTCCGGGCGTTGCCAGTTTTCCTTGGAAAAGGCATAGACAGTGACATAGGCTATGCCTTTGCGGCGGCATTCGCGCACCAGGGCGCGCACGGCGTCCACGCCCGCCAGATGGCCTTCGGACCGCGGCAAACCGCGTTCTTTGGCCCATCGGCCGTTGCCGTCCATGATGACCGCAATATGCTGCGGCAGTCGTTCTTCCATGCGCCTTTCCACGATATCGGAAACTTGGGACAATGCCTTCTTTCCGTGACGGGGCGGCTTTCCAAAGACGCCGCGACGGCGCGTTTTCCAACCTTCGGACAACGTCGGAAAGCGAGCGTCGCGGCATTTTCGGAAAGTCAGATTTCCATGATTTCCTTTTCTTTGGCCTGAGCCTTCACGTCGGCCTTTTTCACGAAGGCGTCGGTGAGCTTCTGGACGTCGTCCATAGCCTTTTTCAGCTCGTCGGCGGAGATTTCCTTTTCTTTTTCCATCTTCTTGAGCGCGTCGTTCACGTCGCGACGGATGTTGCGCAGCGCAACCTTGGCGTCTTCGGTGTACTTTTTGCTCACCTTGGTGAGTTCGCGACGACGTTCTTCGGTCAGCGGCGGAACCGTGATGCGGATGATGCGGCCGTCGTTCATGGGCGTGAGACCGAGATCGGACTTGAGAATGGCCTTTTCCACGGGGGAGAAGGCGTTGCGGTCCCAGGGCTGGATGGTGACGGTGCGGCTGTCGGGCACGGCCACGGAGGCGAGCTGCTGAATGGGGGTAAGCGTGCCGTAGTAGTCCACCTTGATGTTGTCCACAAGACTCGTGGTGGCGCGGCCGGTGCGCAGCTTGCCGAAATCGCGTTCGAGAGCGACGAGGGCTTTTTCCATGCGTTCTTCGGCGTCGAGCTGCAAGGTCTCGATATCCATGTTATTCTCCCTTTACAATAGTGCCTGCCGCTTCGCCGCAGACAACGCGTTTGATGTGCCCGCCGAACATGCTGCACACAATGACGGGCACGCTGTTTTCCTGCGCCAGCGTGATGGCCGTGGCGTCCATGACCTTGAGGTGGCGGCGCAGCGTCTCATCGTAGGAGAGCTGGTCGAAGCGCACCGCGTCGCTGTATTTCATGGGGTCCTTGTCGTATACGCCGTCCACTTTGGTGGCCTTGATGATGGCTTCGCACTTGAGTTCGGTGCCGCGCAGAGCCGCCGCCGTGTCGGTGGTGAAATAGGGGTTGCCCGTTCCGGCCGCGCAGATGATGATGCGTCTCTTTTCCATGTGTCGTATGGCGCGGCGCTGAATGTAGGGTTCGCACAGTTCGCGGATGTCGATGGCGGAAAGCACGCGCGTGGGGCAGTCCATTTTTTCCAGGGCGTCCTGCACGGCGACGGCGTTCATGACGGTGGCGAGCATGCCGATGTAGTCGGCGTTGGACCGATCCATGCCCTTGGCCGAGGTGGAAAGTCCCCGGAAGATGTTGCCGCCGCCGATGACCAGCGCAAGCTGCACGCCCAGCTTGGCCACGTCGGCGATTTCTTTGCAGATGAGCTGCACGGTATCGGGGTCTATGCCACTGCCTTTTTCGCCGGCCAGAGCTTCACCGCTCAGCTTGAGCAGCACGCGCCGGTATTTGAGTTCGCTCATCGTCATCCTCTTTTGGAATCAGGGTGTTCGGAGGCATCCATTCCAGAGAGGCCGTGCTCGTAGGGAGCTCCCCAGCCGCCTTCATGGATGCGGACATATTTGAGAAACGTGTAGAACGAGGTGTGCGCGGCCATGAGAAAGCCCGCTCTGCCGTCCAGAACGCCGAGTTTGCGGAAGTACATGTCCAGGAAGCGCCATGTGCCGTGCAGAAGACCGATCAGAACGCCGCCTTTTTTCCCCTGGGCTTCGAGATCTCTGGCACCGCGTTCCGCGTAGTCGTTGAGTTTGTCGAGCTGATTCATGAAGCTGCAGTAGGTATAGTGCAGCATATCGCCGGAAAGATAGCCGTAGGGGCCGGCCGGAACGAATTTCTGATGCGCGCCGCTGTTTTCTATGCGGATGGCTTCGGGGCGGAACAGGCGGAACAGTCTGTCGGGGTAGCAGCCGCCGTGGGTCAGAAATCTGTCGAAATACCAGGTGCGGCGGGGCATGGAAAACGCTGTTTTGTCGCCGGGGGCCTCGATGGCGTCCAGCACGCTTTTCCTCAGTTCGGGCGAGATGATTTCGTCGCAGTCGAGCATGAGCACCCATTCGGTGGGAGCGTTGGCCGCCAGCCAGTCAAGTCCGTAGCGTATCTGTTTGGCGTTGCCCGGCCAGGCGTGCTGGATGAAAATGGCTCCGTGTTCACGGGCGATGTCTTCCGTTTTATCGGAGCTGAAGGAATCCACAATGAGGACGCGGTCGCAGAAGGAAAGGGATTCAAGACATTTCCCCAGCAGGCGTTCTCCGTTCAGGGTAATGATGAGTGCGGTAAGTCGTACGGCGGGTTCCATGAGGCAGTCCGTAAAAAGGCATAAAAAAGGGGAGAGAATGTTCTCTCCCCTTGTATCCTGAACTCCTGACGGATTCAAGCTCGGTAACGCGACTTTTCCATAAAAGTCGCGCAGCGGGCGAGATTACGCGCCAAGCTGGATGCGAACGAACTTGCTGATGGCGACGGAGCAGCCGGCGGCCTTGGCGGTGGCCTTCAGCAGATCCTGCACGGTCATCTTGTCGTCGCGGATGTAGGGCTGGTCAAGCAGGCAGACTTCCTTGCAGTACTTCTTCACCGCGCCCTCGGCGATCTTGTCGATGATCTTCTCGGGCTTGCCTTCGGCGAGAGCCTTCTGGCGGTACACTTCGCGTTCGCGTTCGAGCAGCGCGGGATCGAGGCTGTCGGCGTCGAGAGCGAGAGGATTGGAAGCGGCGATCTGCATGGCCACGTTCTTGGCGAATTCGGCCACGGTGGCGTCGGCGGGCTTGTCGGTGTCCACTTCCACGAGGACGGCGAGCTTGCCGTTGGAGTGGACGTAGGTGCCGATGACGCCGTTACCTTCGATGCTCATGCGCACGAAGCGGCCGAGCACGGTCTTTTCGCCGGTGGAGGCGGCCAGCTCGTTCATGCTGTCCTGGAAGGCGTCGAGGTTTTCGGGATTGGTGGAGGCCACTTCCTGAGCCACATGCTTGGCGAAGTCCTGGAACTTTTCGCCGCGGGCGACGAAGTCGGTTTCCGTCATCACTTCCACGATGGCGGAAATCTTGCCGTCGGCGCTGGTGGCGCTGGCGATGACGCCTTCGGACGTGGCGCGGTCGGCGCGCTTGGCGGCCTTGGAGAGACCCTTCTGGCGCAGCCAGTCGAGGGCCTTTTCCACATCGGCTTCACATTCGGTGAGGGCCTTCTTGCAGTCCATCATGCCGGCGCCGGTCTTGTCGCGCAGCTCCTTCACCATGGCAGCGGTAATAGCCATTGTTATGCTCCTTGCAAATAAAAGGGGTTATTCAGCGGCTTCGGCCGTTTCGGCGGCCTTCTGCATGGCAGCTTCGGGATCGGCCACTTCCTTGCTCTGGGCCGCGCCTTCGATGCAGGCTTCAGCCATGGCGTTCACGAACAGCTTGATGGCGCGGATGGCGTCGTCGTTGCCGGGAATGATGTAGTCGATGACATCGGGATCGCAGTTGGTGTCGGTGACGGCCACGATCGGAATGCCGAGCTTGCGGCATTCCTTGACGGCGATTTCTTCACGATGCGGGTCGATGATGAACACGAGCTGGGGGAGGCTGTCCATGTCCTTGATGCCGCCGAGCGTAAGGTTCAGCTTGTCGAGCTCGCGCTGGAAGCTGAGGATTTCCTTTTTCTGATAGCGGTTGATGGAACCGTCGGCAAACATGGCTTCGAGTTTCTTCAGGCGCTCGATGCTCTTCTGGATGGTCACGAAGTTGGTGAGGGTGCCGCCCATCCAGCGGTTGGTCACGGAAGGCTGGCCGGCGCGAGCGGCTTCGGCGGCGACGGCTTCCTGAGCCTGACGCTTGGTGCCGATGAAGAGCACCTTGCCGCCGTTGGCGACGGTTTCCACAATCTTGTCATAGGCGGTGCGGAACAGCTTCACAGTCTGCTGGAGGTCGATGATATGGATGCCGTTGCGGGCGCCAAAGATATAAGGACGCATCTTGGGGTTCCAGCGACGGGTCTGGTGGCCGAAGTGGACACCGGTTTCCAGCATCTGTTTCATGCTGACGTAAGCCATGGTGATTCTCCTTGATAAAAAAGGGTTTGTCTTCCACATCGACCCCTGACCCTTCACCCGGAGACGCCTTTCGTCGCCGGGAACCCTGGCCGCTGCCGATGTGTGCATTATGTGTAACTGGAGGTGTCTATCCTATTTTTTATCGCAAGGCAAGTCTTTCCGCGGGGGGAGCGTCCTCATTTCTTTTCCGCCTTGTTGCCGCGCACTATCATATCGGCAAAGGAGGAGGCCGTTTCCTTCACCCAGTCCAGATGAGGCTCCGGCGCGTCGCTGCCGAGAATGGAACTGACGGTCACAAAGAGCACGGTGTCCTTCACCGGCACCACCGCGGTGGCCATGGCCGTGGAAAGATAACTCTTGGGTCCGCGCTCTATCATATTATAATGGATGAGACTGGTGTAGAGAAACGCGCTGGACGTGCGCAGAGAATCCACGAGCAGCGGCGTGCCTGTCTGCAGGGCGCGGGCGAGGGCTTTTTCTCTGTTTTCCATTTCCTGAGCGGGCGTGTCGGTGCGGCTGCGGGGAATGCGGGAAAAACCTATGAACAGGCCTTCCGTGGAGCGGGCCAGCAATTCGGCGTCCTTTGGTTCGAGGGGGCGGCTCTGGCCTTCAAGGGCGCAGATGAGCACTTGTCGCGTGACGGCGTCGCGGCTGCCATAGCGATATTGATGGGCCATGTACTGGGGCAGATACATTTTGAGCAGTCTGCCGTGGCGCACGGCGTTTCGTTCCGTGTCGAGGAAAAGATCGGACTGCCGGTCAGTCAGCTCCGTGAAGCCGTCCGGCGCGGCGAACTTGAAGGCGTCCACGCCGTCGTCAAAGGCCAGGAGCCTCAACGGGCTCAAACAGAGAACTATCGCAACAAAAACGGAAAGCACAGACAGGCGCGGCATGACTACTCCTTGCGTCGCGGCCGAAGAGCGGCCCATGGCGGAGAGTTGCCCGGAGCGTTTTTTTTGTCAAGAAGGCTGCGGCGACGCGCGACTCCCGGCTTGACCGTAAGCGCGGGGAATATTAAAAGAGAAAACCTGTTTTCGTCTCCTCTGTCGGAGCGATGCCGTCGGAGGACTTGGAAAAGTCCATCTTTTCCTCATTATCCCCCCTAGTTACGGAGGAATTCATGTCTCAGCTGCACATTACCTGGTATGGCCACTCCAATGTCATGCTCAGTGAAAACGGCGTGTCCGTGCTTATCGATCCTTTTTTTGAAGGCAATCCCTTTGCGCCTGACTGGCGGGAGATCCCCCGTCCCGACATCGTCGCCCTTACGCACGATCACGGCGACCACATGGGGCAGACCGTGGAAATCGTGCGCACCACCGGCGCCACGCTGTACTGCATCGCCGACCTTGTGGGCTATTTCCGGGAACGCGGCGTGCCGGAAGGGCAAATCATCAATTACGGCATGGGCGGCAACGTCGACGGAACGCTGGAATGCAAGGGAGCCAAGCTCACCATGACTCAGGCCTTCCATTCCGCGGCCGTAGGCTCTCCTGTGGGCTATGTGATTGAAATGCCTGGCGGACATACGGTGTATCACGCCGGCGACACCGGACTTTTCGGCGACATGGCGCTTATTGCCGATCGCTTCAAGATTGATCTCGCGCTGTTGCCCGCGGGCGGCGTATTCACCATGGACGGTCCGCTGGCGGCCAAGGCCGCCGCGCTGCTCGGCGTTCCCGTGGCCATGCCCATGCACTATAAGACGTTCCCCGTCCTGGCGCAGAACGCGGACGCTTTTGTGGAAGCTCTTAAAACGTGCGCGCCCGACTGTCGTCCGCTGGTAATGAATCCCGGCGAAATGGTCGTGCTGGATTAGCGTTTGTTCCGCGGAGCGGATTCTCCGCGTCTTCTTCGCGGTGAAGACGCGACGCTTGTTTTCCTGCCATATAGTATCCTCATGAGACGTTTTTCGTTTACTACGTTTGGCGGCGAAAACGTTTCGTAAAGGGCGAAGTGAGGCGACGCGTCTTTTGGCCCCTCCTCCGTTGCCGCGGTTGCGATCCGGAAGGCGGGGAAACTTCGCCCTTCATCATTTTTGCAAAAAGGGCTATCATGCGTGGAGTGTTCCGGCGTCCGCCGCGGATCGATGGAAGACAGACGCATGGGGAGACTCCTTATGGCTACCGTCATACAACATGAAGAACTGCTGCGTCGCGCGCTCCGTTATATTGCGGAGCGTCGGCGCGATTGTCCCGATATGGGCGCGGCCGAGCTGCTGGACAGCGCGGGAGCGCGCTTCAATCTTTCGCCGCTTGATCAGCAGGCTCTCGAGAAACTGCTTGAGCGTCAGGCGGATGAGGACCGCGCATGAATCTTCTTCAGCGACGTCTGTTCATGGAACACGCCAAGACGTTTTTTCTGTCCATGGCGGTTCTTCTTCTTTTCATTCTCATGGGGCGCGCGCTTCAGCTGCGCGATATGCTGCTCGGCCTTGAACTGAATATCTGGGACACGCTGCGTCTTTTTGGTTATCTGAGCCCGTTTTTTCTGCTCATCATCTGCCCCATCGCCTGCATGCTGGCAGTTTTTCTCACCTTTTTGCGCATGAGCACCGAAAGGGAACTCGTGGCTCTCAAGGCCGGAGGCGTGAGTTTGTATCAGATGCTGCCCGCGCCGTTGTTTTTTTCCGTGCTCTGCGCGCTGCTCGGGTTCTGGATTTCCGTGTACTGGCAGGCCTGGGGCATGGGACATTTCCGCTCGGAAGTGCTGAACATCGCGAGCAGCAGCGCGCGCGTGGTGGTGCAGCCTGGCGTGTTCAACAAGGACGTGCCGAACATGGTCATGTTCGCCCGCAAGGTGGATCCCATGTCCGGCACCATGGCGGGCGTCATGGTGGAGGATCGACGCGCTTCCGACGCCACCATGACCATCCTTGCCCCGGAAGGCAGTCTGGACGCCGATTATGAGAACGGCGAAATCATTTTTCTGCTCAAGGACGGGCGCAGCTACACGGAAAAGGACAACACGCTCTCCATCATGGGCTTTAAGGAGTACGCTGTTCGGCTGAGTTTCGACTCCCTGTTCCAGGGCGTGGACATGGGGCCGGTGAAGCCCAAGGAGTATACGTGGGAACGCCTGTACGACTACCAGAACGAACGCGAACTTCAGAAGACGGATCCTCGCATGGCCCGCAAAATCGTGGTGGAGCGGCATAAGCGATACGTGTTCCCCCTTTCGTGCGTGGTCTTGTGTATTTTTGTCATTCCCATCGCCACATCGTTTCAGGGGCTGAAGCAGCAGACGGGCGTGGTCATGGCTCTGCTGCTGTTCCTTGTGTATTACAGCCTGCTCATGTTGGGCATGAGTCTCGGAGAGAGCGGAGATCTTGATCCCCGCATAGGCCTGTGGGTTCCCAACGCTCTTTTTCTGGCCATGGGACTTTACGGCATGAGGTTGGCCGCTCAGGAGCGCATGCCGCGCATTACGGAATACTGGAATTCCCGCAAGAGCCGCAAAAAGAAGGGAGACGAGGCATGAGTCTGCTGTTCCGTTACGTCTTCATGCGGCACGCCCGTCTGCTGCTGCTTATCATGGGACTGGGCGTCGGCATTTATCTCTTGACCGACATCGTCGAACGCGTGGACGTTTTCATGGAAGCGGGGTCCAGCGTAGGGCTGGTGCTTCAATATTTCGGCATACGCCTTCCGTCCATCATAGCGCAGATTCTGCCGGCCGTTTTTCTGCTGGCCACGGTGGTGACGCTTTGTCTCATGGGGCACAGCAGGGAACTGACGGCCTTGCACGCCGGCGGCATATCCTTTGCCACGGTGGCGTGCATTCTGGTGATGTGCGGCGTTTTCTGGGGCGGCGTGCAGTTCTGCTGTTCGCAGTTTCTTGCGGTTCAGGGGGAACGCTACGCGCAGCAGATCTGGCAGGAGGAAGTGAAGAAGAAGGATTTGAGCGAACGAACCATCAATGACGTATGGTTCATGGAAAACGGATGGACGGTTTCCGTGACAAAGCTCAGAGCCGACGGCGAGGGAACGGGATTTTCCGCGTTTCACGTGAAGGATGGCGGCTCGGACGTGGACGTCATTGTCCGCGCTCCTCGGGTGAAGGGCAGTGAGAGCGGATGGGTGCTCGCGCAGGCCGTGCGTCTGTATCCCGATACGTACAAGCGGGAAGAGCTGGCCAGACTGGAGCTTCCCCTTCACCAGGATCCGGAACTTTTCTTCTCCACGGAGTCGAACAATCTTCAGCAGCTTCCGCTGTGGCAGCTCGGCGACGCCATCAGACAGCTTGGCGAAGCCGGCTCCAACGTGGACGGCCTGCGCACCGTGTGGCACGGAAAGATATCTTACGCGGCGTCCCTGGTGGTTATGGCTCTGCTTGGCGCGGCCATTGTGTCGCGCTTTTCCAATGTGTACATCGCGGTGGCCGTCAGCATGGCGGGAACCTTCATCATGTACGCGCTCACCATGTTCGGCGAATCGCTGGGGCAGCGAGGCGTGTTGCCGCCCTTTATGGCGGCCTGGGGGCCGGACGCGTTGCTCCTGCTGATCGCCGTGCTGCGGCTTTACGTCGTCAGCGTGCGACGGTGAAGCGTAGGGTGAGCCGCCACGTCTTCAGATTGCCGAGGAGTCGTCCTGACGGCAAGACGTTTCGTTCGCGGCGATGAATTTCAGCGCGCCTTTTCCTAGGGATGATGCCTTGTTAGTTCCGTCTCCTTAGGAAAAGGCGCGTTTTTCGATTCCGCGGGCAAACGCTGACGGGAAACGTCAGAAAGCGAGGAAATGGTCTTTAGCGCGGAGTCTTCGCGGGGGAAGAGGACGCGAAGGTCTCTTGCCGGCGAGCCGGTTGATCGTGGCGAAACGCCGTGTTGAGAGCAGAGAAGGCGTCGCGGCCGTGGAGGGAAACGTCAGAGCTGATTTTCTCTGCCCATGATTCTGTTGAAGAACTCCTGGAGCGAAGAGACGAGCTGGCTATGTATGGCGGTTCGCGTTTCTTGATCGACGCTGGCGCACAGAGAAGCCAGCGGTCCGGCCGGATCGGATTCCGGACATTCCGCCTGGAGAGCCGCGGCGTCCGCCTGATGCAGCGGCATGTATTCCGAACGATGGAGCATGGCCGCAAAGCGTTTTGCCTGCTCTTCAGGTTTGTTCCATCGTTCCCGTTCCGCGCCGACGAACAGACAGGGAATCCGTACGGCGGCCAGACTTTTTTCATTGAACAGCATGGAGAAGCCGGGAGAAACGAAGGCCATGGCCCGGAAGCGACCGTCGGCCACAGGGGTATTGTGCGAAAGCGGGGGGAGCAGGGGCAACGCCACGGGAGGCGTGGGAATGCCGCGGCTTTTCGCCAGACGAAGCTGGCGCTGATGGCTTCGGGCCACGGAGTCGGAAAGACGACGGAAGAGCTGTTCCCGCGAGGACACGGCTACGCGCATCATAACGGTTTTTTCTTCCCGTTCCAGTGTGCGATGCTTCATGCTGGCCACCAGTTCATCCATGCGGCCGGCGAGGAAGGGGGAGCACCAAGGGCTGTCGGAGGGACGCAGAAGAGCGCGCACGTCCGATGAAAGACCGTCATCGGCCATCGCGGGCGTGACCAGAAAATTTTGAACGGTTTTGGCGCGGTCGTTGCGTTCGTTCAGAGACAAGGGTCTTGGCGGCACGACCTGGGGCACGGAAATGGGAGGCACGGCGTTGTCGGGACGAACGTCAGGACTGACGGCGTCGGACAGTGAGGGCGCAGACGTCGCGTCTTTTTCTGGCGTCTCGTCGGAAAGATCGGGTTCCGACGGTCTTTCACCGCAGAACTCCGGCCATGCGTCGGGCGTCATTTCACCTCCCGCCAGAAGGAGTCCGGCGGCGGAGGGCATGCCGAAACCGAGAAACGCAATGCGAGAGACATCCGCCTGTTTGCCTATTTGAGGGTGTTCGAGCACCACGTCCAGCGCGGCCCGAAGCTGGAGGGCGCGCACCGGAAGTTCGCGGTCGGAAAACAGCAAAGCCATGTCTTCGCCGTTGTCGTGATCATGGGTGGGCGCGGCCACGATGAAGCCGCGCGTCGCGAGTTCGGCCGCGATGTCGTGGTGCGTCCATGCGGTTCCCGTGACGTCGTGGGAAAGAATGATCACCGGCCACGGTCCTTCCATGACCGGCGCGTTGCGCGCGGCGCGGAAGGACCAGTCGCCAACTTTCGTTGTGCCGGACTTTCGTCTCGTGGGGTACCATACGCCCATGTGGATCATGAGGCGTTGGGCGGGAAGGCTGGAAGAAAGGGTGCGATAGCCTGCGTAGATCGTCGGTTTATTCTGTCTGGCCTCGGCGCAGGGGATGAGCATCGTCAGCGTCAGAACGCAGAAAAAGACCCGTCGGGACAGGCGGCGCAGCCAGAGCGTCAGCGGGAAGAGCGAAGAAAACGGACCGCGAGCTCTCCCGCCGCGACGGAGCGAACTAGGCATCGGGGTTTTCACGGGGAGCGGCGAAATCCACGGCCGCGCCGCGGTCTTCCTGCGGCTCGGCGGCTTTTACTTCGTTCCAGAGTTCGTCCTTGTCGTCGAGGCTGAGCTCCTTGAAGTCCAGGCCTCGTTCGCGGGCGAGTTTTTCCATGGCCTCGAAACGCGTACGGAAACGATTGGCGGCAAAGTCTACGGCGGCGCCGGCCTTCACGCCCATGCGGCGACCCAGCTCCACAAGCGTAAAGATCATGTCGCCGAGTTCGTGCTCCTTGGCCGCGTCGCTGCCCGAAGCTCTGGCGTCGAGCAATTCCAGCCATTCCGCCTCCACCTGGCGTTCCACGTCTTCGTCGTCGTCCCAGGTGAATCCCGCGCCGGCGGCCTTGGCGTGCAGGCGGTAAGCCTTCGTGAGCGGAGGAAGGCCCGACGGCACCGAAGAAAGAACGCCCTTGGCCGCGTCGCCTTCGGCTTCCTTTTCCGATTTTTTGATGGCGGCCCAGTTTTTCATGAGTTCGTCGATGCTTTCGCAGTTTGTTTCCCCGAACACATGGGGATGACGGCGAACCATCTTGTCCGCGCCCATTTTCAGGGCGTCGCCGAGCGAGAACTGCCCCGCGAGCTCGAAGCGGCGGGCCATGAGCAGCAGCACGAAAAGCAGGTCTCCCATTTCGTCGCAGGCGTGGCCGGGCTTGCCGGAGCGGATGGCGTCCACCAGTTCATGACATTCTTCTATGAGATATTCACACATGGAGACGGGGGTCTGTTCCCTGTCCCAAGGGCATCCTTTTTCAGGATCGATAAGCTGATTGACGACGTTCTGAAAACGAAGAAGCTGTTCCTGCTCGTTCATGACGGACTCCGTTGGAAGATGCCGGCGCGACGCGTCGGATGATTACAGTTGGGGAATGTGAAGATCAAGAGAACCGGCGAGAGCCTGAATGAAACGCATAAGCGGCGGAAGCACCTGCGAATGCTTGACGACGGCCACGTCGGGCAGCAGCCTTATGGCGATGTAGCCTATGACTCCGGCGAAAAGAAGCCCTTTGGCGAGGCCGGCCAGCAGGCCGAGCATGCGGTCGATGCCTCCGGCGAAGGCGGATTCCAGCACGTTGTGAAGCGCGTGCGCGGCCAGTCCCACCACAAGAATGCCCGCTACAAAGAGGAGGGCCATGGAGAGCATGGGCGCGAAGCCGGGAGAAACGCCGTACTGCGTGAGCGCAGGCGCAAGCTGCGAGCTGAAGGTTCTGGCCAGCGCGATGCCTGCCGCCACGCCGAGCAGTCCGGCCACTTCCTGAACAAGCCCTCGTATCAGGCCCTTGACGCTGAAAAAGAGCAGAATGATCAGAAGGGCGGTGTCAAGCATATTGATCTGAAACATAGAACCTCGGCTCATCCTCGAAAGAAGGTGTCGAGGTATTGTAGAGGAACCGCCGGGGCTGTCAAGAAAAAGCCATGCGGGCGCGGCCAGCTCCGACGAAGTCCCGACGAGGGGGAGGTTCCCGTCGTTCTTGCATAAATCGGGAAAAGAGACGAACATACGGTCGTTCGTCGGGAGGAGAGAACCCTCTTGTTCGCTTCGGTTCGACGAGTTGTTGCCACAGGAGAATCATATGAAAGAGACATTGCAGGATATCAGAACCCGCCGCAGTTGCCGTAAGTTTCAGCCCCGCCAGATCGCGGAGGAAGATTTGAACGCCATTCTTGAAGCCGGAACATGGGCGCCGACCGGGCATGGGTGCCAGTCTCCGGTCATGGTGCTGGTTCAGGACAAGCCCACGCTTGCAAAGCTTTCGAAACTGAACGCCGCCATTTTGGGCGTGAACAGCGATCCGTTTTATGCCGCGCCCACGGTGATCGTTGTGCTTGCCGACAGCTCCTACCCCACATACCGGGAAGACGGAACGCTGGTGATGGGCGATTTGCTTCTGGCGGCGCATGCCGTCGGCGTAGGATCCTGCTGGATTCATCGCGCCCGCGAGGTGTTCGAAACCGAAGAAGGAAAAGAACTGCTTAGAAGCTGGGGCCTGGGAAGCAACTATGTGGGGATCGGGCATTGCGCGCTCGGCTACGCGGCGGAAAACGGGGAGGCTCCCGCCAAACCGCGTAAGGAGCGTTACGTCATTCGCGTTTAGTTAAAGCGTCACTTGAAAAATTTGTCCGGCGCAAAGACAAAAAAGGATCGCCTTGCCTTTTTTTACGCCGCGCTATACGGTGATTTTTCGTGAAAGACGATCAGTCGCCCGCGGCGGAAAATTTGGCGTTTCGCGGTGAAATATAACAGTTTCGCGCGTTGCGGATCGTCGCCGGATCGATTTGGATAGCGTGGAGCGGCTTTTCTCCGGAGAAGCCGCTCCTTTTAGGAACGGGAGCGATCGGTCGCTTCCGCGGAGGCAGCATGAGTGAGTCACGCTTGGGCACGGTGGGCGTCGTTGTGGATGACCCGGAAAGCGCGCCGCAGATCAACGCCATTTTGCATCAGTACGCCGACATTATCGTCGGTCGGCTGGGCATTCCGTACCGCAGTCGCGGGGTTTCCATTATAGCTCTGGCCGTGGACGGCAGCATGGACGCCATTTCCGGGATGACGGGAAGACTCGGCAAGGTGCGGGGCGTATCCGTCAAAGCCGCCATTTCGAAGAGGTGAGCGCATGAACGCTCAATGCTGTCGTACGCTCATTGACGAGCTGGCGCAGGGAAAACTGCCGGAACGGGAACGGCTGTCGGCGTTTATTGACGCGTGCGCTCCCGAGGCGTTTTCCGGCCCGGTGCCCGACGACGCCACCACGCTTGAGGCCGCATATCTTGCCGAGGCCGGCGTTCATGAAACAGTGTCCTCTTCCGACGCGTCCAGCGACGCGCTTCCCGAGGAGGAAGCGGAAGCTGTGCGCGAAGCGTTGTATTCGTTGGCCCGGAAACGCGCCGTGGAACATTTCGGCCGGCGCATTTATATCCGAGGGCTCATAGAAATTTCCAATATTTGCCGCCAGAACTGCCGGTATTGCGGCATACGGGCGGGCAACGCCCTGGCCGAGCGGTATCGGCTTTCCCCGGAGCAGATACTGGCCTGTTGCGAACACGGCTACGGACTGGGATTTCGCACGTTTGTTTTTCAAGGCGGCGAGGATCCCTGGTTTACCGATGAGCGTCTCGCGGACCTGGTGAGACGCGTCAAGTCCGAGTGGCCCGACTGCGCGGTGACGTTGTCGGTGGGAGAGCGGTCGTTGGCTTCTTATCGTCTTCTGAGAGAGGCGGGCGCCGATCGTTTTCTTTTGAGGCATGAAACCGCCGATCCCGCGCACTACGCCAAGCTGCATCCCGTCGCTCAGTCGTGGAGCAACCGCATGGCATGTCTGAGAAATCTCAAGGCTTGCGGTTATCAGACTGGCGCCGGGTTCATGGTTGGTTCGCCGTGGCAGACGTCGGCGTGTCTTGCGGAAGATTTGCGCTTTCTGCACGATTTTCAGCCGGAAATGGTGGGAATAGGCCCTTTCATCCCTCACGCGCAGACGCCGTTTGCGCGTTTTCCCGCCGGAAGCGTGGAAAGAACGCTGGTCATGGTGGCCATGGTGAGGCTTCTTCTGCCTGCGGCCATGCTGCCTTCCACCACGGCTTTGGGCACGGCGGCCGGCGACGGACGCGAGCGAGGCATCCTGGCGGGCGCCAACGTGCTCATGCCGAATCTTTCGCCCAAAGAGGCGCGGGCCCTTTATCGCCTGTACAACAACAAGCTGTCCGAAGGCGCGGAATGCGCCGACAATCTTGCGGAACTTCGGGAGAGGATCCGGGCCGTGGGGTATGAAATCGTCGTCGACAGAGGAGATTTCAGACCCTGCTGAGGTAGGCCGCAGTTCCGAAAAGGAGAAAATCATGTCCGACACCATCAATGACACGCCGCGTTCCGGGCGTCTGCATATAGGCATATACGGCAGACGCAACGCGGGAAAATCTTCCCTTATCAACGCCATTACCGGTCATGATACGGCTATTGTTTCCGATACGGCGGGAACGACCACGGATCCGGTGTACAAATCAATGGAGATTCACGGACTCGGACCGTGCGTGCTCATTGACACGGCGGGTTTCGACGACAGCGGTCCCATGGGAAAGCTGCGCGTGGACAAGACCCGTCTCGCTCTGGACAAAACCGATATCGCGCTGCTGGTGCTTGCCGGCGACGACATGACGGAGGAAAAAGCGTGGGCCGCGGAGCTCCGCGCCCGGAAGACGCCGTTCATCCCCGTGATTAATAAAATGGATGAACGGGATCCGGCTGAGCTGGAAACGTTCCGCGCGACCGTGAGGGACGCGTTGGGGCAGGAGCCCGTAACGGTGAGCGCGCGTGAGGGCACCAACATGGCCGCGTTGCGCGAAGCTATGCTGCGTCTGGTTCCGGCGGACTGGGGGAAAATGGATCTTACGGGAAAGCTCTGCCAGGAAGGCGATCTGGTCATGCTGGTCATGCCGCAGGACATTCAGGCTCCTCAGGGACGCCTCATTCTGCCGCAGGTTCAGGTCACGCGTGAGTTGCTGGACAAAAAATGCGTCATCGTCAGCTGCACGACCGATAAGATCGTTCCCGCGCTGAATTCGCTTTCCAAGCCTCCGCGACTCATCATCACGGATTCTCAGGTGTTCGCCGAGGTGTGGAAACATAAGCCCGCCGAGAGTCTGTTGACGTCTTTTTCCATTCTTATGGCTGGCTACAAAGGAGATATTGAAGAATTCATTCGCGGCGCGGCAGCCATAGACCGTCTGACGCCCCATTCCCATGTGCTTATCGCCGAGGCATGCACCCACTCTCCTCTTGCTGAAGACATCGGCCGGGAAAAGATTCCGCGCAAGCTGCGTGCCCTGGTCGGGGAGACGCTTGACGTTCAGGTTGTGAGCGGAACGGATTTTCCGGAGGATCTTACTCCGTATGATTTAATTATTCATTGCGGAGCCTGCATGTTCAATCGCACCTATATGTTGTCTCGCGTGCGCAGAGCCAGGGAGCAGGGGGTTCCGATCTGCAATTATGGCGTGGCTCTGGCCAAACTCACGGGCATTCTGGACAAGGTCGTTCACGCTTAAGGAATTCAGGGGGGCGCGTGAACGCTTTCAGCGTGAGAACTCTTCCGAGTGCGCTTCGGCCGTCGCCTGTAGGTGATCTTTTCCAAAAAGCGGGAAGAAAACGCTTGCCTTTTGCATGAGGTCCGGCTATAGTCCCAAACATTGTCGGGATGTGGCTCAGTTTGGTAGAGTACAGCGTTCGGGACGCTGGGGTCGCTGGTTCAAATCCTGCCATCCCGACCATTCAGGAAACAGGCCTCCGAGGAAAACTCGGGGGCTTTTTTCGTTAATCGTTTACGCGTTCATGATTCCGAAACAGGTATCCCCGGAAATTTGAGCGAGGGGCATGGCGTTGCAAGAACGTACGCCGAGGGGGCATCTACGCGCTTGTTTTTTTTGGGGGGGGGACTCGACGCTCAGTCGTTTCGGAGTTATCGTCCGCTCGCAAACAACATTTCTTCGAGGGAATGTCGCGGGAAGAGGGGGCGTCTGAAGACATTGAGCGCGTGATTGTTCTTTAAAAAGACGCCTTGCCTGTGAGCAAGGCGTCTTTTAGAGTTTTCCGGGCGTGTTTCCAGACGTGTTGGGACGTCGGCGTACGACGTCGTTCCGGAAAAAGTGCTCGGCATTGAAGGCGGTTACAGCCAGCTCGGTTTGCTGTCGGACAGCGTGGCGTCGTTCATAGTGAACCCGTCGAGACTGCCGGCCTTGACCTGTACGCAGAGGAAGCGGAGAGGGCTGTTCGCCGCCGCGCTGATGCAGCGTTCCGCCGCTGGATCGACGCGGAAGCAGTCTCCAGTCTTTAGCGGACGCTCTTCGCCATCCAGATACAATTTTCCTTCGCCGTCCAGCACAAGATAAATTTCTTCATTTTGTTTATGGGCATGGACAAAGGGCACGGACGTGCCGGCAGGCAGCTGATTGCAGGATATTTCCGCGCCGGTGAGAGCGAGCGCGTCATGAAGTTCCGTCCGGGCTGAGGAAAAGTCAATGTTTGTAAGCGAATAGTTGGGCATGACAGACTCCTTTTTAGTTTGTTATCGAACTATTAAGAAAAATATAACCATTGAAACGTTCAGCACATACGTCCTCGGCGAGATGAACGCGCGCACTCTTTGTCGTGCGCGTCAGTCATCCACGCATTTGGCCAGGAGGCGTTCAAGCTGTTGAGCTTCTTCCTCGGTGAGCTTCGACAGAATTCGCTTTTGCAGACCGTCCGAAATGGCGTCAAAGGCTGGTCTGAGGGCCGCGCCTTTGGCGGTGAGTCGCACTCTGACTCCGCGAGAATCCCGGGGGTCGGGCAGACGTTCGACATAACCGTTGCGCTCCAGTTTGGCGACCAATGCCGTAAGCGTGGATTTCGTTCGGCGCGCGTGAAGGGCAAGCTCGCTCATATTGCACTCGTTCGCTTCAAGAAGCTGATGAAGCACGTCGCCATGGCTGGGAGCGATGTCCCGAAGGCCTACTTTTTCCAGCTCGGCTAGAATGTAGGCGTTGCCGGCTTCACGCAGGCGGCTGGCATAGTTGAATATGGCTTGATGTTTCATGGAAAATATTTAGTTCGATATCGAAATTATGTCAAGGAAAATGGTCACGGCCCTTTGGTTCTGACCGTGACCCTGGTTCCGGTTTTCTGCGAGGAGGCGGCAGAAACCGGCATCCGCAAGCGTTTGTTGCGGACTGAAACGTCGAATTTTTACTGCTTGTTTTTATTTTGCAGTCTGTCGCGCAGGATGATGGCCAGAAGATTCATGCCCACCACGAGGAAGATAAGCATGAGGGCCGTGCCGTATTGCAGAGGAAGGGTTTTCTCGATGTCCGTTCCAGACGTGGCGAGGATATACATGTGGTAGGGCAGAGACATGACGGGGCTGAGCAGGGAGTCGGGCATGTGCGGCGTGAAATACACGGCCGCCGTGAACATGATGGCTCCGGTTTCTCCGGCGGCGCGGGCGAGGCCGAGAATGCAGCCGGTGAGCATGCCGGGAAAAGCGGCGGGAATGACCACGCGCAGAATGGTCTGCACTTTGGTGGCTCCCATGGCGAAAGAGGCTTCCCTCCAGGAATCGGGCACGCGTCTCAGAGATTCTTCGGCGGTGTTGATGATGATGGGCAGCGTGAGTATGGCCAGCGTGAGAATCCCGGAGATAAGACTGACGCCGAGTCCGAGAAACGTGACGAAAAAGGAAAGTCCGAACAGACCAAACACGATGGAAGGAACGCCGGCGAGATTGTTGATGCCGAAGCGGATATAATAGGTGAGACGGGAATGGCGGCTGTACTCATGAAGGTAGACGGCCGTGGCGACGCCGATGGGAAACACGATGATCATGGAGCCGAAAGCCAGCAGAAACGTTCCCACGATGCAGGGCATGATGCCGCCTTCCGTCATCATTTTTTGGGGATATTCCGTAAGGAACTCCCAGGAAAGGGCGGAAAAGCCGTTATAGGCGAGATAAAGGCATACGCCGGAAAGGGCCAGCACGTTGACGGCGGCCGAGGCGTGCAGCAGCCCGAACATCACGTTTTGAAGGCGCAGGCGAAACTGGTTGCGCGTTGCGGTATTCATGGTTTTTCTCTGAAGCGATGTTAAAGGACGGTTCCGTGCCTTCCTGGTTAGCAGCCGATGCCGGAATTTTTCTTTTCCGCGATGCGGAAGGCGGTGGCGTTGAAAATAAGCGTGAAGATGATGAGCACGATGCCCGTGGCGAAAAGAGCGTAGTAATGTTCGCTGTGGAAGGGGGCTTCCGCCATTTCCGCGGCGATGGAGGCGGGGATGGGACGCACGGAGTCGAACAGCGAAGTGGGAATGACGGCCGCGCCGCCGGCTACCATGAGAACGACCATGGTTTCGCCGATGGAGCGCGACATGCCGAGCATGACCGCGGTGCCGATGCCGGAACTGGCCGCGGGAAGCACGACGCGGGTGAGGGTTTCCCACTTGGTTGCGCCGAGAGAAAGGGAGGCTTCGCGCAGCTCTCTGGGAACGGAGTAAATGGCGTCTTCAGCCACGGAGCAGATGATGGGCACGCTCATGAAAGCCAGCATGAGCCCGGCGTTGAGCAGGTTGAGGCCCGTGGACGCGCCGAGATAGTCCTGGAGAAAGGGAGCGACGACGACCATGCCGAAAAATCCGATAACCACCGACGGCAGAGCGGCGAGCAGTTCGACAAAAGGCTTGACGATTCGTCTCATGCCGGGCCGGGCCACTTCCGAAAGATAAATGGCGGTGGCCACGCCGAGCGGAACGGCGATGACGGTTGCCAGCGCCATGACCGTAAGCGAACCCACGATAAGGGGCAGAATGCCGAATTCCATGGGATCGTCGGTGGGATACCAGCCCAGTCCGAACAAAAAGTCGGTGAGCGGGTAGAACTTGAAGAAGGGGATGCCGTCCAGCAGAAGAAAGAGAACTATTCCCCCCATAGAGAGAATGGAAAGCGTGGATACGCCGGCAAGCGTCCATTCCGTGAATCGTTCTTTGCGAGTTTTCATGCCTTGTCCGTGGAATACGAAAAAAGGGGGAAGCTCCCCCGGTTGGGTCGGCTCCAGGAAGCGTCCGCCGAACTTTCAGCCTTCGGCGGAGCTTCTGGGGAGCCTGATCTCGTTGCAGACGTTTTCGGCGCGGCGGGACGATTTCTTCCGTCCCGGTTCAGCCGCGGAGAGAAGGCGTCTACTTGGCGAGCGGAATGTAGCCTGCCTTCAGGACATCCTGCTGGCCCAGCTTGGGATCAAGCATGAAATCCATGAACTTCGCGGTGTTGCCGGCAGGTTTGCCGTTGGTGAACAGGTACAGGTCGCGGGAGAGAGGCCATTTCTTGGCGAGAGCGGTTTCCGCGGTGGCCTTGACGCCGCCGATGGAGAGGCCCTTGACGTTCTCATTCAGATACCCCATACCGATATAACCAATGGCATTGGGGTTGGTGGCGATGTTCTGAGCCACGCCGCCGTTGCTGGCCTGCGTGAGAGCCTTGGGCATGACCTTGGCGTTCTTCATGACAAGTTCCTTCCAGCATTCATAGGTGCCGGAGGAGTTGTCGCGGTTGACGACCACGATGGTGTTGTCGGTGCCGCCCACTTCCTTCCAGTTGGTGATCTTGCCGGAGAAGATGTCGCGGAGCTGGTCTATGGAAAGATCCTTCACGGGGTTCTTGGCGTTGACGATGGGCACAAGAGCGTCCACGGCGATGACGGTGCGGGTGAGTTCCATCTTCTTGCTGGCGGCGAGCTTGACTTCGCTGGGTTTCACGTCGCGGGAAGACATGGCCACGTCGGTGATGCCGTCGAGCAGGGACTTGATGCCGGTGCCGGAACCGCCGCCGGAGAGCACGATGGAAATGTCGGGGTAGCTCGCCATGAAGTGTTCGGAAGACTTCTGGATGATGGGGAGCACCGTGGTGGAACCGTTAATGGTGACGGATTCGGCGGCGTACGCCGGAGCGGCCGCGCACAGGGCGAGCAGGGCGCTCATGACAATGCTTTTGATCTTCATGGATCAGACTCCTTGTTTTGTCCGACGAACCATTCCGTCCGGACAGGTTGGAACTTAGAAAGGTATTGTTGCGTCAGTATATCTCGGAGATTAACTTTTTGTTTCATTCAACATGGCGTCAATTCACGATATTTTTATCAGAACGTAACATTGGCTTCATACAGGAAGGCTACATACATTCGAAACTGAAAGGGGAAAACAGTGGATAACAAACAGCCTGTCATACTGGTAGTTGAGGATGACGACGATATCCGTGAACTGGTGGCCTTTTCTCTGGAAGAGGAAGGATACCATGTGGAACAGGCCGCTGACGGTCTTCGCGGACAGGAAATGGCTGAGACGTTGAAGCCGGATCTCATCATTCTTGATTTGATGTTGCCCGGCCGGGACGGTCTTTCCGTGTGTCGCGAGCTGAACAAGCACGCCGCGGAAAGCATGCCGTGTCCCATATTGATGTTGACGGCGCGCGGCGAGGAAATGGACCGCATCATCGGCTTTGAATACGGAGCCGACGATTATGTCGTCAAACCGTTCAACATTCGCGAGCTGATGCTGCGCGTGCGCGCCATTCTGCGTCGCCGCAATATGGATACCGGCAAACGAGTCATCACCAGGCACGGCGTCAGTCTCGATCAGCAGGGACGGAGGGTGTCCATCGATGGACGCACCCTGGAACTCACCGCGCTGGAATATCGTATTTTTGAGGACTTCTTCCTTAATGCGGGGCGCATTCGCACCCGCGAAGAGCTGCTCTCTTCCGTGTGGGGATACCAGTTCGAAGGATACGAACGAACGGTTGACGTGCATATAGCCCGCTTGCGGCGCAAGCTGGGAGACGCCGCCCAGTACCTGGAAACGGTGCGAGGCATGGGCTACCGCTATAAGGAATAGTCATGAAGAACACTACCTTTTCCATCAAGATCTTTTTTTGTTTTTGTGTCGTCATTTTGTTTTCCGTGCTTGTGCCGTGCGGATATTTTCTTCACAGCATCAAGCAGGAGAGCGTAGACCTCACATGCGAGGAAGCCTTCCGGGAAGTTGCCTTTGTCCGCACCTACATTAAGGAAGAGGTGGAGAAGGGTGAGTTTGATCAGAAAGGAGCCTTGCCCGAGACGCTGAAGAACTTTTACGCCAACGGGGAACATCGCGTTACGTTGATCGACGCCGAAGGCACGGTCTTGTACGACTCCTTTGCGAAAGACGTTTCCCAGCTGGAAAATCATCGGTATCATGAAGAGGTCGCCAAGGCGTTCAGCGACGGGGAAGGAGCCAGCGTTCGGTCCAGTTCCAGCCTTGGCACGTCCTTTGTGTACGCGGCCAGGCGCGTCAGCATTCCGGGCACGAACATAAGTGTCATTCGCGTGGCGGCTCCGCTTTCGCTGGTGGAGGAGCACGCGGTCGACAGAAGCAGGGCTCTTATGGCGGGAGCCGTGGCCGCGCTCGTTTTCGCCGTCGGTTTTGCGGCGTTCATGTCCATGCGTTTTCGGCGTTCGTTGCAGCTGATGATTACGTCGGTGGAAAATCTGGCCACTCCTGGCAGTCGCAGCGGCCGCATCAGCCTCCGCACGCTGCCCGGCGACGAGTTCGCGCCACTGGCTGCGGCCGTCAACTCCATGGCGCAGCGTATGGAAGTTCAGGTCAACCACATTCTCGCGCAGAAGGCGCAGCTTGACGCCGTGCTTAACAGTATTGCCGAGGGCGTGCTCGTGGTGGATCATGAAGGTTGCATACGCAGCGTGAACGCCACGCTTGTCCGGTTGTTTCCTCTGGCGGCCCATGCCGAAGGCCTGCAACCTGTGGAGGTGATTCCTTCGCCGGATTTGCAGAAGGGCATAGAATCGTTGAAACACGCCGTGCCGGAAAAGCCCGTGCAGTTTGAGATGGACAACATGTCCGGACGCAAACTTCAGGTGCTTATCTGCCCCATTGTGGGCGAGAGCAAGTTGCTGATGGCCGTTGCCGTATTCCATGACATTACGGAAATGTCCGTGCTCATGGAAATGCGCAGAGATTTCGTGGCCAACGTTTCCCATGAACTGAGGACGCCGCTCACCGCCATCATGGGATACGCCGAGAGCCTGAAACGCTATGTGTCGGAACCGCGCGCGCTTCACTTCCTGGAGGTCATCGACCGCAACTCGCAGTACATGGCCACCATGGTCAAGGATCTGTTGCAGCTTTCCAGCATAGAGAACGGCGCCATTCCCATGGACATCAAGGCCATGCCCGCGTCCATGGCCATCCGCGGAGGCATGGACCTGTGCAAGAGTTCGGCCGAAGCCAAAAAACTTGAATTTCGCGAGGTGCTGGCCTCCGGCGACTTTTCCATCAAGGCCGACGCCGAATATTTTATCCGCGTCATTCGCAATCTGTTGGAAAACGCCTGTCGCTACGCTCCTGAGGGCTCGCAGATCGTCGTTTCCGCGGAGCCCGACCGCGAAACCGGCATGGCCGTCTTCCGCGTGGCGGACAGCGGCCCCGGCATTCCGCCGGAACTCAGGCTTCGGGTGTTCGAACGTTTTTACCGCGTGGAAAAGCATCGTGGCGGACAGGTTTCCACCGGACTCGGCCTCGCCATCTGCAAGCATATCGTGGAACGTCACGGAGGCTGCATTTCCATTGAAGACGGCCCCGGTTGCATAGTCCGCTTCACCGTTCCTCTTGCCTGAACCTTTTCATTCGTCTCTTTCAAGGAGATTTCCCAAGCAGAAAAAAAAAATGGAGACTGTGTCGCTGAACTTCTATTACGGAGCGAAGCAGGCGTTGAAGAATATCAGTCTCCGCTTTCCCGAAAAAAGAGTAACGGCGCTCATCGGTCCGTCCGGCTGCGGCAAGAGCACCTATCTGCGCTGCCTCAACCGCATGAACGATCTTGTTGCCGGAAGCAGGGCGGAGGGAAGCATCCTGCTGGACGGGAAGGACATCAACGTGCGTGACTGCGACGTGGTTTCCCTGCGTCGTCGCGTGGGCATGGTGTTTCAGAGACCGACGTCGTTTCCGAAGAGCATTTTTGAAAACGTGGCATACGGCTTGCGCGTCAATGGCGAAAAGTCGGAATCCGTCATCGCTTCGAAAGTCGAGGAAAGTCTGAAGCGGGCCGCTTTGTGGAACGAAGTCAAGGACAGACTGTCTGATTCCGCGCTGGCGCTTTCCGGCGGACAGCAGCAGCGTCTGTGCATTGCCCGCGCGCTGGCCGTGGAGCCGGAAATTCTTCTTATGGACGAACCTACGTCCGCGCTCGACCCCATAGCCACTCAGCAGATCGAAGAAGGCATAGGCCAGCTTCGGGATCAACTTACCGTCATCATCGTCACGCACAACATGCAGCAGGCGGCGCGCGTTTCTGATTACACGGCTTTCTTTTACATGGGGGATCTCATAGAGACCGATGAGACCGACGTTATTTTTACCCGTCCCAAGCTGAAACAGACGGAAGATTACATTACAGGTCGTTTTGGTTAGTCGACCGGCGTTTTCCGGACGGTTACGGATATTTCCTTGAAACAGGCGGTGTTCCGCCAGGTTCTTTCCGGCGGCGGCCATGGCCTTCGACGGACATTCCGCATGGCAGTTCCATGCGACGCGCAGAGGTTTGATCATGAAGGATCAGATGTACGGTTCTTCCGTGCTTCGGGGATTGAGGACGGAGCTGCTCACCATGGGCAGCCTTGTGCAGATGGCGTACAGCAAGGCCCGCACCGCCGTTCTGCTTCGGGACGCCAAGGTGGCGGAAGAGGTGGTTCGAGGCGACGACGTCATTGACGAAATGGAACTCGAGCTCGACGAAAAATGCACCAGCGTCATTGCCAGAACGCAACCTGTGGCCAAGGATTTGCGTTTTATTCTCACGGCCGTGCGCATGGTTCTCGATCTGGAACGCATCGCCGATGAAGCCGTGACCATAGGGCGTCAGGTGAAGTTTCTTCCGGAAGTTTTTCCTTCGGAACTTGAGCAGGAACTCGCCCGTTACATGCAGCTGGCCTTTGATATGCTGGACACCTCGCTCGGAGCGTTCCGCAATGAAGACGTGACGCAGGGCATGACGGTGTTCCACAGCACGGACGAGAGCGTCCGACTTCTGCTTTCCATTTACGAAAAGCTCATGAACGCCGTGCGGCAGGAACTCGTCGATCCGGCGGTGGCGGTCCCTCTTATCCTTATCGTTCGCTCCATCGACCGCATTTGTCGGCGTTCCGAGAACATTGTGGAGCATTTGTGCTTTATGTGCGACGGCATCACCGTCAAGCACAGGGTCAAACTTTCTGGAGCTCAAGCCTGAGAACGGCGGAGTCGCAAAAAATCCCCCTTTCGGCGTGTCTGCGGAAAGGGGGATTTTTTGCGCGCGTAAGAGAGATCAGTCTTTGCGAAGCAGATGAAGGTGATCAAAGAGCTTGAAGGCGAGACTCATCACGATGGCGATGACGGTGGCGAGCACCATGCCCTGCACGGTAATGGAACCGAAGGACAGCTTGGCTCCGCTCAGACCGATGATCATGATGACCGAGGTCATGACCAGGTTGGAGGATTTGCTGTAATCCACCTTGCGTTCCACGAGCACGCGCAGGCCGGAAGCCGCGATGACGCCGAAGAGCAGCAGGCACACGCCGCCCATGACGGGAACGGGAATGCCTCGTATGAGTTCGGCCAGTTTGCCCACAAAGGAAAGCAGAATGGCCATGACCGCCGCGCCTCCGAGCACCCACACGCTGTATACGCGGGTAATGGCCATGACGCCGATGTTTTCTCCGTAAGTGGTGTTTGGCGTCGCGCCGAAGAAGCCGGAAAGCACGTTGGAGCAGCCGTCGGCGAACAGGGAGCGGGAAAGGCCGGGATCTTTAATGAGATCGCGGCCCACCACGTTTCCGGTTACGAGCAGATGGCCGATGTGTTCCGCCAGCACCACAAGCGCGGCGGGGGCGATGATGAGGATGGCGTTGAGATCGAAGGTGGGGGCGTAAAAGTGCGGCAGCTGGAACCATGGAGCTTCGATGACGGGAGTAAGATCGACCATGCCCATGAAGAAGGCGAACACATAGCCGCAGATAACCCCGAACAGCACGGGAATGATGGCCAGAAAGCCCTTGAACGCCACGGAGCCCACCACGGTGACCGCAAGCGTGAACATGGAGACCATCACGTTGTCCATATTGATGTTGTCGCCCGTAAGGCCGGCCATGGAAGCCGCGGTGGGAGCGAGCTCGAGTCCGATGACGGCGATGATGGAACCCATGGCGGCCGGCGGGAAGATGACGTCGATCCATTTGGTTCCCACGGCCTTGATCAGCAGTGAGAACAGGATGAACAGCAGGCCGAAGACGATGAAGCCCGACTGGGCCGCCGAGTAGCCGCTTGAAGCGATAATGACCATCACCGGTGAGATAAAGGCGAAGCTGGACCCCAGATAGGACGGAATTTTTCCCCTGGTGAGGATAAGATAGAGCAGCGTGCCAATGCCGTTCATGAACAGGCAAGTGGTGGGGTTGACCTTGAAAAGAAAAGGCACGAGCACCGTGGATCCGAACATGGCGAAAAGGTGCTGTACGCTCAGGGGGATGTTGAGAAGAAGCGGCGGACGTTCTTCGACCTGAATGACATGATATTCCACGAGAGTATCCTCACTGGAGGGGGGTGACGGCCGCGCTCAGGGAAGGGAGCGGGCAAGGGAGGGAATCGTTGTCGAACGCTTCCCGAAACATGCGCCTACGCTTTTGTCGATGCCAGACGACGTCCCATCTCAAAGGCTTTCCGGCAGTCTTCCGGAAAGACTTCCTCGTGGTATTTTTTCTTGGCGGCCGGGTCATAGCGATCGGCTTCGTAAAGGCTGTAATCGCTGAACTGCCATGCGTTGGCGCTGTAACAGACGTCGCTTTTTACGCCCAGCATTTCCCCCATGCGGCCATGCACGTTGGCAAAAGGCGCGAGCACCGCTTCGGCCTGATCCGCGGTCACGCCGAAGGTGTAAATGAAGGCGGAAGGAATCTTGCGGGGGAATACCCAGCGATTTTCCTTGTTGTAGAGCATGTGGCTGAAAAGAAAACGATGCTCCAGCGCGAGCATCTCGGGAGTGACGTCGCCGTAGTATATGGGGGATCCGAAGAGAAGCGCGTCGGCCTCTTCCATCATGTCGAGAATAGGGGAAAGGTCGTCTTTCATGGCGCAGTGACCATGGCGGCCTTTTTTGAGTTTGCAGGAAAAACAGCTCACGCATCCCTTGTAATTAAGGGAACGAAGATGAATGAGTCGGGTTTCCGCCCCCTCGGACGCCGCTCCGTCCAGGGCGGCTTGCAGCATGGTCGCGGTATTTCCTTTGAGTCTCGGGCTTCCGTTGAACGCAAGTATCATGGTTTCCCTCGTGCGCGAAACGCGTGTGTTAGAGAACATGTTTTTTGTTCATATTCTTGTTAGAATAGGCCGTAACCTTTTTCGTTGCAAGTTGAAAATCTTTGTATTTCTTGCCGGCCTTGCCTGCCTGAGAGCCTTTCGGTATGCTGAAGCCATGGAAGCCATCGCTCATATTCATACGGATTTGTCAACGAAGTTCGGAGTGCCCCGGCAATGCGGTCTTGTAAAAGCGTTGAAGGGGCGTATCGTGTTCACGCCGAAGTACCGGGAACCGGAGGCTCTGCGCGGCCTGGAAGATTTTACCCATATCTGGCTTATCTGGGAGTTTTCGCAGGCCGTCCGCGATGAGTGGTCGCCTACGGTGCGTCCTCCCCGTCTGGGCGGAAATATTCGGATGGGAGTTTTTGCGACTCGTTCGCCCTTTCGTCCGAATTTTCTGGGGCTTTCCTGCGTGCGTCTGGAACGCGTGGAACTGTGCGGCAGGGAAGGCCCGGAACTGTATGTTTCCGGCGTGGATCTTATGGACGGAACGCCTATTTTCGATATCAAGCCCTATGTTCCGTATTCCGATTCCCATCCCGACGCGCGGGGAGGTTTCACGACGAGGCTGGCCGACCGAACGCTGCGCGTGAATTTTCCCGAGGAGGCGCGCGCGCCGTTCACGGAAGAGCAACAGGCGGCCATAATCGGCATTCTGGAGAGAGATCCCAGACCTCACTATCATACGGATCCGGAAAGGGTGTACGGCATGCCGTTCGCCGGCTACGATATACGTTTCCGCGTGCGCGAGGGCGTGGCTGAAATCCTGGAAGCGGTAAGACTTGAAGAGCGGAACGGCGGCAAAGGATAGCGAGTGGTCGTGAAGGAGGTCTCATGGCGGTAGGGTGGGCTCAGGACGGAGCTGTGGACGCGCAGATTCAGGATTCCATCAAGGACGAGATCGCCAGGGTGAGAAGTCGTCTTTCGGGGGGAGAAAGTCTGCGCGAATGTGAGAACTGTGGAGAACCCATTCCAGAAAGTCGGCGTTTGGCCGTGCCTGGCGTTCGGCTCTGCCTCCAGTGTCAGCAGGAGGAGGATAGTCGGCACCGCGTCGTCACGCCTTACAACAGGCGTTTCAGCAAGGCGAGTCAGTTGCGTTGACTCGATACAAAAGACGTTTTGCCAGGCAAAGAATATTTTCCGTGTATTCCAAGGGAAGTATATTTATGCCTTCGCATTTCGGAGGCGTATGTATCTGTCCTTTACATCGATAGTCCTTTTTTGAACGTTCTTGATACGTTTTTCGGATTACTTATGGTTATCGGCGCCTACCCCTAGGTATGAATGGAAAGACCATTGGAGAAGTCGGGGATGGTTCGTCGTCGGGCAAGAAGATTTTTCGGCGTTATGGCTTCTTTTCTGAGAAGAACGGCTTTAACTTTTTTGTCATACAACCCGGCGACGGCAAGGTGTCGAAGCCGGGTTGTATCGATATTGAAGAAAAAATTATTTTTATCTTATGACGGCCCTAATGCGTCGTCTGCTGAAAATATACGCCGGGATATTTTATGATTTTCATTCCGCGGCTGGAAGTTTCGGGCAAGTTATGTGACGAAGTCACATTTTTCCGCGTTGACGACAGCGGTGAAAATGGTCATTTAATACACACAGGAGCGTCTTGTCTCCCGTAAAATCATTGATGTTTTTATTATGTCGACTACTTTGAACTTTCAAGCTCGTGGCAGTCGCGAAAGGTGGGCATTATGAGTGATTCGCAAAAAGCGGCGTCTTCCGTGGAATCTCCTGGCGTGGCGCCTCTTTCGCCTTCCGAAGTGGATTTCATGCCCGGTTTTCTGCGCAGTCTGTCCATACTCATACGGCTTAAGGGTAACCATGTGTCGCCCCAGTTCCTTTTGGCGGGGCTGGCCGGTTCGGACAAGATCAGCGTAGGCGCGTGTCTGCGCGCCGCGGAGCGGGCTGGTCTGAACGGGCGGGTCATGTATCGCGCGACGCTGAACGATATTTCTCCGCTGACGCTGCCGTGCGTGCTGCTTTTGAAGGACGACGCCTCCTGCGTGCTTGTTTCGCTGGATGAGGGAAACGCCACGGTTATTCTCCCGGAACTCGGAGAAACCCCGCAGCGCGTGCCTCGGAGCGAGTTGGAAGAGCAGTATTCCGGCTATGCTGTGTTCGGTGCGCTGGAGAGTCGGGCCGACGCCAGGACGGACGTTGTGAAGCTGCGTCCGGGCAAGCATTGGTTTTGGGACGTTCTTCGTTTTTATTCGCCCATTTACGGTCATGTGGCTCTGGCCAGCGTGGTGGTGAACGTCATCGCCGTGGTCAGTTCCCTTTTTGTTATGAACGTCTATGATCGCGTCATTCCCAACAATGCCTATGAAACCTTGTGGGTACTGGCTTCGGGAGTGACGCTGGCCTATGTGTTTGACTTCCTTCTTCGAAGCATGCGCAGCCATTTTGTGGATTTGGCCGGTCGAAATGCCGACGTGGTTCTTTCAAGCATGCTTGTGGACAAGGTGCTTTCCATGCGCATGGACGCCAAGCCCGAGTCCACGGGCGCGCTGGTCAATAACCTGCGGGAATTTGAATCGTTGCGGGAGTTTTTCAGCTCCACCACGTTGCTCGCGTGCATCGACATTCCTTTTCTTATTTTGTTTTTTCTTCTGATGGCCTTTATCGGCGGGCCGCTGGTGTTTTTGCCGCTGCTGGCCATGCCCGTGCTTCTCGGCGTGGGGGTATGGCTTCAGATGGCCGCCCGTCGAAGCGCGGAAAAAAGCTACCGTCACAGCATGCAAAAAAACGCGCTGCTTGTGGAAATGGTCAACGGTTTGGAAACCGTGAAAGGGTGCATGGCCGAAAGTCGCATGCAGCGTTTGTGGGAAGCCGTGGCCGGAATCTCCGCGCAGTCTTCCAATGAGGCGCGAAAGTACAGCACGCGAGCGGTCACGTTCGCCACGTTCGTCACGCAGCTCGTTACCGTGGCCATGGTGATTTTCGGAGTGTATCGCATCGGCGCGGGCGATATGAGCATGGGCGGACTCATTGGATGCAATATTTTGGTGGGACGCATCATGGCTCCGCTGCTGCAGCTGGCGTCTCTGCTCACTCGGCTTCAGAATTCGCGTGTTTCTCTCAAGGCTCTGGACGCGCTCATGGCGTTGCCGTCAGAAAATCAGGATCACTCCGCCTGCATGGATTTCGGCGCGCTGAGCAGCGAATTCGTCATGGAGAACGTTTCTTTTTCCTATCCCGGTTCTCAAGCTTTGGCGCTGGATCATGTCTCCTTGCGCGTGCGCCCGGGGGAAAAGATTGGCGTTATAGGCAAAATGGGCTCGGGCAAAAGCACGCTCGGCAAACTTCTCATCGGGCTGTACACGCCCTCGGAAGGGTCCGTGTCTTTCGGCGGCGTGGATATCCGGCAGCTCGCCACGGCCGATTTGCGCGGTCGCGTGGGCGTGTTGCCTCAGGAGGTTATTCTGTTCTACGGCACGGTTCGCGATAATATCGCGCTTGGCGACCCCACCGTTAATGACCATCTGATTCTTCGCGCTTCGGCCATTTCCGGCGTGGCGGATTTTGTCAAAAAGCATCCTTCCGGTTATGGAGCGCAGGTGGGCGAACAGGGAAGGAACCTTTCCGGCGGCCAGCGGCAGGCTGTGGGATTGGCCCGCGCGCTGATACGCGATCCCGATGTGCTTATTCTTGACGAACCTACCAGCAATATGGACGTGGATTCCGAACTTATCGTGCAGAAGCGTTTGGGCGCGATCATCAAAAATAAGACGCTTATCCTTATCACGCACCGGCTCAGCATGCTGCGCATCGTGGACAGGCTCGTGGTGATGGAAGGAGGAAAAATCGTCATGGACGGACCGCGGGACGTCGTGCTGCGGAAGCTCCAGGAGCGTCAGAAGGCGAATCGCCCACGGAACGCCGCTTCGGCGGGACAAACGGCGTTTTCAGGGAAGGGAAACGCCGAGCAAAACGCGGCGACTTTCCAACGTCGGGAACAGGGACAGGCCGCGCCTTCTGCCGAGGATAAGAGATCGTCGTCCTTTTCTGACAGGTCATGAGGCATGATACCTATATGATGGATACGGATAAGAAAAATCTGACCAATAACGGCGGATCCGGAGAGAATCAGCTTTCCGCGGAATTTGGAGGGGCTTCGCCCGCCGAGCGTTCCGATGAACGTCCGACCGCGCCCAAAGCGGCCAGCCTGTTTGAACCGGTTGAGCTTTCCAGCCATTTGCTTCCTGAGGACCTTCCCTATGCGGCGGAAGTGGAGGCCGCGCTGGCAAGGCGGCCCGCCAAAAGCGCGTTATGGCTTTCTCTGGGAGTCTTTTTCTTTTTTGTCGCCTTTATCGTTTGGGCCAGCGTCGCCACGTTGGACGAGGTGACGCACGCCGAGGGGCAGGTGGTTCCGTCTTCGCGGACGCAGATCATTCAGAATCTTGAAGGCGGGATACTGAGCGGCGTTGAGGTGAGAGAAGGGCAGATTGTGGAGAAAAACGACATTCTCGCCCGTCTGAACAACGAAATGGCGGAAAGCAGTCTTCGCGACATGCTCTACAAGGCCATGGAGAACTTAGTGGCTATCCGGAGGTTGAGGGCTTCCGTGTCCGGTTCCGAGCTGACATGGCCCGAAGACGTCAGGGCGTGGCTGGAGAGGGGAACGGGATACGCGCTGACGGAAGAGCAGTTTGAGCAAGGAAACAGACTCATCCAGGTGCAGGAAGAGACGTTTGCCGTGCAGAAACGTCAGCGCAAGTCCGAACTGGACGTGCTTATGGCCCAATCCAAGCAGCGGCGGCAGGAAGTTAAGGAGCAGATATCTCGAAAGGAACAGCTTTCACGCAGCTTGTCTCTGATTCGTCAGCAGATGGGCATAGCGTCGTCCCTTCTTGAAAAGCGCAGTTATTCCAAGGTGCAGTACCTGGAACTTCAGGAACGCGCCGTGCAGGCTCAAGGCGAGATCAACACGTTGGAAGCGTCCATTCCCAAGGCTGAGGCCGCGGCCAGCGAGGCGGAGCATCGCATAGCGTTGCGCGAAGCGGAGCTGGACGCCGCTCTCATGGATGAGATAAACAAAAGGAGTCTCGAACTGGCGTCGCTTCGAGAAAGTCTGTCCGCCGGCAGCGACAGAGTGACGAGAACGGAGCTGCGTTCTCCGGTGCGAGGCACCGTGAAACAGATATACATCAATACCGTGGGGGGCGTGGTTAAACCAGGAGAGCCGATTATGGAAATTGTTCCTTTGGATGATACGCTTTTGGTGGAAGCCAGGGTGAGACCGTCCGACGTGGCGTTTCTTCATCCGGGACAAAAGGCCATGGTCAAGGTATCCGCGTACGATTTTTCCATCTATGGCGGTCTGGACGGCGTGCTGGAACAGATAAGCGCAGATACCATTGAAGACAAGCGCGGGGAATTCTATTACCAGGTTAAGGTTCGTACGCCTCGGTCATCTATTGTATACCGCAATGAATCGTTGCCCATCATGCCCGGTATGATGACGACTGTCGATATTATCACCGGTAAGAAAACGGTGCTTGACTATTTGCTCAAGCCAATTCTCAAGGCAAAGCAGAACGCGTTGAGAGAAAAATAGTCTGCTGATAAGAAATATTGCATACGCGTTATGTGTTTTATATGACTGTTATAATAAATATTAACTTTTATATAAGATAGATTTTTATATTTATCAAAAATATTTTTTGTGTTGATATATTTTTATATATATTATATATTTCTGTATTATGTAAGATGTATTTATTATAACTGTTGAATAACGCAAGGTTATGATGACAGTTTTTCGGTATTCATCGGAAACGGAATTATGGATACAACAGCGTTATGACAGGAGGACGTTTCAATGAAGGCGTTGTCATTGTTCATTATATCAAATTTTCTTGGAGCTCTTCTGTGTGTCCCCGGCGCCTACGCCGGAGAGAAAGATGAGGCCATTCCCTTGAAGGAAACCGTTGAGGCCATGCTGAGAAATAACAATTCCTTGAAGGCCATTCAGGAAAATCGTTCCGCCGTCGGCCATGAGGTGGACAGAGCTAAGGCCGGTTATGGTCCTCGCGTGGATCTTACCGCCAGAGGAGGCTTCGGGAAACTTACCGACAGTACGACGCGTTCCTACGGGTACAATGACGCCGCTCCGTATTCTTCCGCGTCTCTTCTCATCACGCAGCCGTTGTGGGACGGCTGGGCTACGCGCGGCCGCGTGCGCGAAGCCGAAGCGACCTATCGTTCTTTGGACCATCGAGTGCTGGACAACGCCAACACTCTGGCTCTTGACGCCATTATCGCACATGTGGACGTGCTTCGCCGTCAGCAAATCTATCAGCTTGCGCAGGATAATGTGACGCGCCATGAGGAAATTCTTGAAAAAGCCAGGCAACGTGAGGCGCAGGGCGTGGATACCATGGCCGACGTTTCCCAGGCGCAGAGCCGTCTGGCGCGCGCTCATTCCACATTGACGGAAGCCCGCGCGTCGCTGCGCATAGGTGAAGACACCTATACGAGACTGACTCGCCATGCCGCGGTTTCTCTCGGTCCTGTCAATATGCCGAAGGATATGTTTGAGAGCTCGGAAGCCGTGCTCAAGGCCGCTCAGAAGGGAAATCCCAAAGTGGCGGCCTATCTTGAAGACGTGAACGCGGCCAAGGCGGTCAGAGAACAGGCGCGATCCGCCTACAGCCCGTCCCTCAGCATCGAGGCCGGACCGTCGTACTCCGACCGCGACGGCAAGAGCGAGATGTGGACGGCGGAAGTGGGTGTGGCCGCCGTCGTGCGCTGGAACCTGTTCAGCAGCGGAGCGGACGTCGCTGAAAGCAAGGCTGCCGCCGCCCGCATCCGGCAGAGTCGTCGGGTTCTCTACGACTACATGGACGACCTGAAGCTGAACGTGGAGCAAAGCTGGACGGAATATCTTTCGGCGCGCAAACAGCTTGAATATTATCGGGAAGCCATTGAATATAATAAGACGACCCGCAACGCTTACGAGGAGCAGTTCATTTTGGGGCAGCGCAGTCTGCTTGACGTGCTGGACGCGGAAAACGAACTGTTCAACTCGTCGACTCAGGCGGCTACGGCTCTTGGCAATACCCTGATTGCGGCCTATAGAATGAAGGCCCTCGCCGGTACGCTTTTGCCCAGCCTCAATATCAGCACAGAAGCGTTGAAAACGACGCCTTACGATTCCGAACCGCTCGACAGTCTGAGCATGCCGAAATAACGCTTCCGTCCCGGCGGCGGGGAAGAGGATCGTTTGGACGAGCCGCGCGGCGCACATTGCCTTGGCGTGGGGCCGGCGCGGATAGTTTGCAGGAGTGACGAAAAATTCATGACTATCGGCACGCATATTGCGCGGATAAGGCGCGGAATGGCGCTGACGCTGTGTGCGATCGGCTTGCTGGAAGTTCTTGGAATGTTCGTCACTCCGGCCCAAGCGAAAACCCGTCTGTTCGGTACGGTTGAGTTTCAAATGGATTTAAAGAAGCAGCAAAACTGGTTGTCCGCCATAGCGAGGAATGGGAAGCATCCTATTTTTTTTGATGAAAAACGTTTTAATTCTTCCACTCTCTGGAAAGATCTGAAGAAGCGAGCTTCGGACAAGCCATTGATGGAGAAACTTAATATAGTCAATAAATTTTGGAATATGTGGCCTTATCGAACGGATAAGGAATTTACGGAAAGCAAGATTATTGGGCTGCGCCGTATGAGTTTTTGGCGAAATCGGGGGACTGTGAGGATTATTGCATTATTAAATATTATACGTTGAAGGAACTCGGCGTTTCCATAGACGATATGCGAATCGTGGTTGTGCGTGAGACTATTCGCAATATAGGGCACGCGGTGCTTGCCGTGTATGACGGAGACAATATATATATTCTGGACAACTTGTCTGAGGCCGTTCGTCCGGCGAAAAGAGTGCGAAATTATAGACCGCAGTTTTCCGTCAATGAGAAGCATCGCTGGGTTCATGTAAAGCCGAAATAAGAGTAAAATTGGCGAGCCGTCATAGATATGAGAAAAGAAAACATCCCCCACGGATGGAGGAATGCGATGAGCAGTCGTGAACTTGTCAGCACTTCTGGTCTTTCTAAAAAGACGCTATTGGCTGCGGTAGGTCTTGCGCTTGTGTCCGGGTGCATCACGTTGTTTTTTTGTTTTTCGCAGTCGGAAAACAGACGTTTTGAGGTGCTGCACAACTATGAGATGCGGGTAAACGCGTGGCTCAGCGACGCGGCGCAGTCCGTCGATATCTGGAACGGCGAGATGAAAGAGCTGCGGCTTCGGGTAAGCGACGCTGAGACGTACCGTCTTTTTTCCGGGGATTTGTTCGGACTCGACAAGAGGGTGACGGGCGCCATTAATAACGTCGAAGACGGAGTCTCCTTGTCAGGCGACGCGGCGGTTCTTTCGGAAGAGGTGCCGGCCATACGAAGAATTTTGCTGGAGTTCATGAATTACAACGGATTGTTGGACGCTCGTCTGGTCAATAAAGAAGGACAGACCATTCTTTCCGCGCTCAGCACGCCCGCGCCTCTGACTTCTGATCAGACCGGAGCCACGCTGCGAGCCATGAAAACAGGACAAAGCGTGTTTCTTCCTGTGCGCGGCGGAGCCAACGGGCTTGTTCTTGACGTGTTCGAACCTGTGTACGATCTGGAGACCCCGGATAAATGCGTGGCCGTGTTCATGGTGTCCGTTCCCGTGCTTAGCAAGGTGACGCAGTTTACCGCGCGTCCAAAGCAGAACGACATGTCAATTATAGGGGGGCAGAAGAAATGAGAATGACGGTATGGCGTCATCCAGTCGGCTAGATGTCGGCTATATGTACGCCAGGCGCGGGCTTATGGTGGTCCGGCGTCTAAAAAAGGCCGCGAAAAAAGACTTGAGAACGGAAGGCTATTTCAAGAGCGTTTCCGCACGACAAATGAGAATACAACAGCCCTGCCGTGTGTCGTTTTTGACACAAAAGCAGGGCTGTTTTTTTGTCTTTTCTGATTATGCAACGCCGCTATGTTGCGCAGGCTGATCCGAAGCAACAGCGAGTCGATTTTTACGCTCCTCCAGTCGGGCAACCTTCTCACGTAGTTCCCCGATTTCTCGTAGGAGGCATTCTTTTTCGCGGTAAAGAGCGTCCTTTTCTTGATGAAGGCGGCGATTTTCTGCAATTATTTCTTTTTTTTCTTCCCAAAAAATGCGCTTTTCCTCCTCAAATATGCGTCGCTCCAAGGTAAGCGCATCCGAGTCTTTTTCCGCAACTGAGTAGGCGCTTTCAGAATGCGGCTCTTGGTCTTTGTTTGCGTACAAGTCCTTTTGTCCTGCGGCCTGTAATTCTTCGACGGGGACTTTGAACAAAAGGGAGGCTTTTGCAAGCCATTTCATCGGAATTTTTTGTCTTTTTTTGACAGATGAAAGCGCTTGTTTTGAGTATCCCAGCTTTTGAGCAAGCTCAAAATCATAGGATACTCCTGCCAGCTTTTTCATATAGTCCAATGCGGCTTGCGTACTTGCATGTTCCATTAGCTCAAACCTGCAAGCAAACATGCAAATATATTTTGCATTGTTTGCTAGTTATGCCGCATAGTTAGGTAAAATTCAAAAAAAGATAAACCTGCAAGTAAATAAAAGCGGTCTATCCTTCTTGACTAGTACGCTTTTGCGTACTAAAAGAAACTTGCGGGCGGTTGAAGTTTCAACATAGCAAAGCCGACTTTATCCGGCCCGTCCCATTAAATCAACGTCCAGGCGCGAGCGGCGTTTGGACAGGAGCAGGCCATGAAGCAGCTATCCTTACTTGACGACGCAGTCCGGCTTTCTGGCGTAATGGCGGCCATCAAGACCGCCATGCGCGATGCCGCCGGAGCGCCGGAAGGCGAAGGACGCAAGATGCTTGCCGACCGCCTGAATGAAATAGCACAGCGGGCGGGAATCAAGCTGACGGGCGGCAATACCCTGTCCATCAGCAAAGCCACACTGGACAAATGGCTGGCCCCCTCCGACACGTCGCACCCTCCATCCATATTGGCCTTGCTGGCCTTCTGTCGAGCCACCGGAAACGTGGAGCCTATCCGCGTTGCGGCGCAGGCGTTGGGTTTGGACCTAATGACGGAGGAAGACAAGAAACTTCGCGACTATGGAGCTGCTGTCCTAGAAATGAAGGCTGCCCGGCAACGCAAGCGCAGACTGGAGGAAGATTTATGACCCGCGAAGAATGCGGACGCCAGCGCTATGAAGTTCGCTATGTAATCCGGGCGATTCTGGATGCACGCGGTCTAAGTATGGCGGAACTGGGAAGACGTATCGGCGTCACCGCAGAAGCAGTCTCCGCCACAGTGTTGGGTAAGCGGCATAGTCCGCGAGTATTGGAGGCCCTGCGCCGGGAAGGTGTACCGGAAGAATGTTTGTTTGACCCGCGCAAGACACGCGACAAGGCCGCATAAGGCGACGCGAAGGAAAAAGGCAATGGCACTCAAGGAGGCATATACATCTCAAGCTCTCGCCCCCTTATTGGGACTTACTCGACAAGGGGTAGATGCTCAGGCCAAGTCTGGCGGTTGGCAATTCCGCCCGCGCAAGGGACGCGGTGGCGGGAAGGAGTGGCTTGTTTCCTCCATGCCAGAAGCGACGCAGCGCGCCCTCCAGACGGCAGAGGAACGCCGGGCGATAGAGGCAGAGGCAGCCCTTCCCGCAGTTGCAGTTTCCCGGCTTCTCTCCCCCGCCCGACAGGCCATCCTTGATGACAAGCGCCGTTACAAGGCGTTGGCAAAGGCCGATCTTCTGGGGCTTTATCTGGACTGGCAGGCAAAGCACGGCAGCACCATCAGGCAGAAGCAAGCCTTTATCCTTGCCTATCAGGGCGGCGCATGGAGCAAGCTCCTTGCGGAACTCGGCC
>CALUUX010000035.1 GCA_944324085.1 uncultured Mailhella sp.
CAAAAACCAGTTCTCCGAACAGAATCGTTTCCCCCGAGGAAATGCAGGCCTTCAAGGAACGGTATGCGGAGCGTGTCCGCACGGAGTATGAGCAGGAAGGACTGCTTTATGTTGAGCATCCGTCCGGCTTCATCGAAAGCTGCTGTACCGCCGAGTGTGCCCGAAATCTCATCAAACGATTCGGAGCCGCAGACTGGTACACCTTCACAAACAGCCATTGGGGCTGCAAATGGGATGCCTGCTGCCGAAAACATGACGACACCAGCTACTTCTTCGATACGCCCTGGAGCTACCCAGAGACGTTTACGGAAGTCATGGCCACATCATGCCCTGAAGGCCACTGGCAATGGCGATGGGAAGAAGAACAGGGCTTCGGCGGAATCTTTGAGATCCAGAACGGAGCCATCGTTCACACCGACTCCTGGGATATCCCGGAAGAGGAATAATCCCATGCCCATCGGCAAACGAACTGTCTCTCCCTGATCTTGTCCCTCATTATCCCCGTCAGTACCATATTCTGGCGGGGATTTTTTTATCTGAGTGTGTTGAAATTCCGTGCCGCGTTACCCCCCTTCTCCTCCACTGACACTTTCTATTCGCCTACGGTGGGATTCGTTTTACGGCGCGTCGTCTTTTCAGCTATGGCAGCTCCTCATTCCTCTCCCCTTAGCCACGTCATTCTGACGATTTTTTTAATTATTTGATCTATTTCAGCTGGATGATGCTATTTTTTTCGTCAAGAAAGCCTATATGCGCAGCATATTCCCGTCAATTTTCTGCCGGACAGCAAAAATAAAAAAGGCTCCTTTCACTGCTGAAAAGAGCCCTGAGATTATCACTCTTCGGGAAGAACTATCACATAGTAGTATCCTTTCTTGCCGCCGACCACACGCTCATTGTCATCACGCTCCTTGCGGGACTTCAGCCACCCTGCTTGCTTCAGCCATTTCACGGCATTTTTCTGGGGAAACATGGTATGAAAGACTGCCTTGGTGAAGAGGTACTCCGTTCCTCTCGATTTGGGATTACAGTATCCGATCAGATTGGAGCCCTTATCGCTAGGCACTTTGACATGAACGAATTTTGACCTGTTCCGTTCAATGCAGGCCTGTACCTTGTAAAGAAATTGCCGCTGCTCTTGATTCGAGGACCTGTCATAGGCTTCTCGCCAGTCCTCGTAACAACTGCGAACTGAGGCTTCAATATCCATTTCAGAAGGTAAGATTCCTGCGTTCCAGGCCGCTTCGCCAGCAATCCTTATGAGGGCAAAACGACGAGCTGCCCGTCTGACGACAGGCTTGTCTTCTGGAGAACAAAGAGAATCCTCCGCTTTCTTCAGCTGTTCTTCCAAACAATGAACTCGACTTGGTAAATCTTCCGTCAGCCAGTCTAAGAACTGAGGCCCAGCCAGACCGGCACACTGATTGGACAGGGTTGCAATATCCGAAGCGAGTTGTGCGGCACTTGTTCTGCCATGAAGTTCTGTAAGCATATTGGCTCGTACAGGGATATCAAGGAAGCGTACTCTCTGCCCCTCATGACACTGGAGCTTTTTTTCCGAGAGCTTATCCATGAGGCTGACTTCTCCGCTCGAAAGAAATAAACAGCGCCAGGAAGCTTTTTCCCGTAACTCACCGTTGCCATCACTTCTGCTTTTGCCGGAGCCATTGGCAAGCATGTACACAGTCTTATAAAAAGAACCAGCATCCATCTCTCCCAACTCATCGAGGAGCAGCAGATTGTCATTATGCTCCAAGGCAATCTTCTCAAGAGCATTTGCCGTTGAGTTCCATGATATGATGCTATTGCCCCATACTGTCGAAGCAAGTTTGAGCGCAGTAGTTTTGCCAGAAGAAGAATCACCGACAAAATTAAATCCTCCGCCTTCTATCCCCAGAGGTGTCAAAAGCACCGCCGCAAAGGCTGCGCACAACGCAAAGACGAGACGGCTGTTCCCAACCGCAACTTCTGCAAGTTTTTCCCATTCCTGATATCGTCCCTGGTTGCGGTAGCCTCTGCAGCTGTAGTCAAATGCCTGTCGCTCAGCATCAAACTTACCGTAGATAGTGTCGGCAAGGACGTATACGCCGGAGCCGGTCTGCCACCCCATCCTGGTGACACGCGTAAGCGTAGGATACCGCCTCATATCCCTTTGAATATATGAGAATAAGGTATCTAGAGGAACACCTGCCCGATAAGAATATCCTCCATCCAGCAGCAAGGCTTTGAAGGAAGAAAATTTTTCTTCATGGAACCACGACAAAGGGATTTCCAGCTTTTTTTCATGGCCGCCGTAGTCTTTGAAGGATACCAGCATCTTCCACTTTTTGCTGTGGGGATTTTCTACAAGACCTCTGATGCTAAACCGTTCAGTTGGCGACAAAAAACATTTTTGAAGAATCCTTTCAAAGGCCATCTCGCCTTCCCAATTCGTGATATATGAACCGTAGGGAACTATCTTAGTGCGCATATACAAACTTCCTTACCCTGATAGAGCAAAGCCAGCAGAAAGCCAGCTCTACACTGACAAACAGTAACGAATACGCATGCCGAGACAGGCTGCACAGAGAGCAGCATACAAGGCCAATCAAGTGCAGACAGAAAGCAGAATGAGCAAGCCTACCCTGTACGACATGACGTACTCAAAGATAGGCCTAAAGAGAGAGGTCTCGCTTCTGTTCAACGATGGCGAGAACTTCCTCCAGCGCCCAGCCTGTTACACGAGTTGAGAGGCGGAAAGGATCGGGTAAATTGCCTTCAGACCACCAACGCCAGACGATTGACTTGGTGACACCCAGAATGTCGGCAAGAACCGATGTCCGAACAAATTGAGAGATACATGAAGATTGCACTTCAGGTCTCCTGGCTGCATCCCTCTGGGACCTGAGTCACATCCCTTCTAAAATGAAGGGGAAGCCTTTAACGGCTTAACAGCAAAATCGATCCAAAAAAGGCGAAGAACGAGGGGCAGCGGGTTTGAAAAATTTTTTCGGGAATAATTTTCATTATCAATAAATTCAGAATGATACTTTCATGTTGCTCATCCGGGAGACCGGACGGCTATTTACTTAATCTTTTTCAACTATTCGATTTCAATATATGAGTCAGAGCCCTTTGTTCCTCAGATCCTGAAAGGATCGAAGTGCGCGTGAGGCCTGCGCGTGAAAAAATATAAAAAGGATTCATCCTAAACGCAAGGGGAAATTGATATGGCATACGCCCCCCCCACCAGTTCACCGGTAGTGGGCAGGGAAATCCCCAACTTGAAACTTCCACCCCTCTCAAGGAAGGCCACACAGGTAATATGCGCTGAACGCTCTTAAGGCAGCGCGCCATCAGTCTCAAGTCCGTATACAAAAAAAGCCCTCACGCAAAGCGCAAGGGCATCTGTCACAAACTAGAAGTCAGCAGCCAGCGGGGGCGTGCTCTGCTTCCTCTTCTCTATGAACTCAAGGAGTTCCTCTTCGGACCAGCGTCTTGCACGGGCAGAGAGCAGGACTCCAGAAGAGACCTTCCCCTGCTTGACCCATGACCAGAAAGTTGACCTGCCAATTCCAAGAAGCTGAGCACATTCTTTTGCAGACAAATAACGAACAGTAGACTTCTGAGAAGAATTTTTCATTTTGCTTTACCCATACATGCAGCATATTTCTAACACCCTCATCATCTGTCATATTTCGTGTTATAAGAGGTAACCATTTATAATATTTCATGTAAATTCAAAAAATAGACTAACAGCAAGCCCGCCATACCTCAGTGTCGTCCCCACTTTGCCTCGTGAGCAGGAGGACTTCCCGGCTATCCCTTATCGATTGTCAAAGAGCAGTTGGATAGTGAACGCAGAACGGTCGTAACACACTCGACCCCATCTCCACGAGGTCATCCTGGCTGGACTGTCGTAGCAGGGGGAAAACGACAACGACGATCCCCACAAGCCTTCTCATCGTATGATCCACAACCTTCTCGCGTCAAGAATTTTATGAACTGAATGTGGAATTGCTTTGTATTTGAGCCGATGGATACTTGGGGGATGGAAGGAAAGCAGGCATTGGATGAGAGTGGTCCTACTCTTTCTAATACTTTTTCAAGGCAAGTCACTTCGTGGCTGATAGTCATTTGAGAGGAGCTTTCTTCCGTGTCAATGAATGGAATACTTTTGGCTAGTAGGACAAGTTGAAAAATGTTGGTATATTTGTTGGTATATTTGGTTTTATATTAAATAAAATGATGAAATATTACATAGTTGAATGATAAATTATACTCCTATACGCGCCAACATTGCTGTCATAAAGCCCCATAAAGCCGCTAAGGCCTTGTGGGGCTTTCCTTTTATCTTGTTTTATTCCTCTCAGGTCCTCATAGCGTGTCTATAGTCTATAGAAGGTATGCCAACAACGCGTTGGTGTAATCGTTGGTATATTTTTATATGGACAATATGACTTCGGGAGAACGCCGAGGCCGTGACGGAGGGATTTTCCCGGCGGTATCTTGAGGGCAAAGCGCATGAAGCGAGGGCTAGACGGCCGTGAACTTGTAGATTCCAGACTCATGGACGGAGACGCGAGAGGTTGTTCCTGGAGAAATGGAACGACCTCTTTTTTCAGCGTTGGGGAGATCCCGCTGTGGTTGCGGGGCGCAGCCCGAAAAAGGAAGAAGAAGGCAGGAGCAGCGTTGACGGCGTTGACCATAAAGCGAAAATTTCCGCCGAAAAGTGAACGTCTGACTTTGTTCGCCGCAAAAACACAGATGGCAGAGTAGACTTTTCTCTTGAAAGTGTGGGGATGAGAGTGCGGGGGGGCAAGACTTGCCAGAGCGTAAAAATGGGATGATCCGCTAGAAGAAGGGGCAGAGGGAAGATGTTGACGTAATCCTTGGAACATAGCGCGACGGGGGGATTTTTAGGTCATCATGTGAAAATAAAGATAATGTATCGACGAGTCGTTGTCAGTCAGTGCGATTTCATCTTTTTGCGCGGAGCTTTTTCCCTTCCCCATGGGGGGGGAAGACTCCGCATTTTTTTTGCAAAAAAAGTATAATTATATGAATTTTTAAATATTTTAAAAATAATTCATGCTCCTTTCCAAGAAAAGGAGAAGTTCGAGGACGCGAATGACGCGTGCGCGCGGCTGGCTTCCTTTTTTTAGGCTGTTCGGTCTATGAGCTCTCGGGAGAGAGACGCGTTTTTTCGAGGTGGCGCGCCAGGAAGGCGACGTTAATCTAATATCTTTTTATTATTGTATATATGAAATTAAAGGCGCACATGAAATTGACGGAAGCGTTTCCAAAGTCGGCAGTTTTTTTCTTCCTTTTGCGTTTCGTTTCGAGGGCGGAAGCATGGTTTGTCGCCGCCATGTCTAGGCAAAAAAATACCGTTGAAGATTTCAAAAAAAGAAAAATATATCAAAATAGTTAAATATTTATATAGGTGTAAAAAATATAATATACCCATATATAATAGAAACATAAAATAAAATAACTTATATATTGTATAAAAACTATTATAGTTATGAATGTGAAAAAATATAATATTTTTTTAATATTGCTGTAATATGAAAATAAATTTCATTTTTATAAGAAAATTATGGGAAATTTTTCCGAAAAAGTTCCGAAAAAGGAAAATGAGTCAAAAAAAATTAGCGTGGACTACATGGGCATTTTTTTCTTGGGGTTAATTTATTCACAAGCCAAACGCGAACCCCCCCCTGCGGCTGAATACACTTTTATGAGGAGGTCTTATGTTACGTTCCATCGACCAGGAAAAATGCATCGGATGCGGTTCCTGCTTTAAAACGTGTTCGTTTGATGTGTACCGCCTGAATACGCATCAGGAAAAAGCCTCGCCCTGCGCCGCCGCTTGTCCAGCCGGTGTCGATGTCCGCAGCTACATGCACCTGCTCCAGCAGGGCCGTCATGCCGACGCGGCCGACGAGCTTCTGCAGTACAATCCTGTTCCTCTTTTCACTAGTCGCGTATGTCCGCATTTCTGCGAAAAAACCTGCACCCGCAAGAAGATCGACGCTCCCGTCAACATTCCGGCGATGGAAGACTATCTCGGTCATTGGATTCTTGAGCATGAACCCGCCCTGCCCGACATCAGCCGTGCCGGCACCATAGCCGTCATCGGTTCCGGAGCCGCGGGACTCGCCGCTGCCTATTTCATGCGTCGTCGTGGTTATGCCGTAGTGGTGTACGAAAAAGATGAGACCATCGGCGGTCAGTTCCGCGAGACCATTCCCGCCGATCTTCTGGCCGCGCAGATTGAATGGTTCAAGCGTTGCGGCATCGAATTCAAGACCGGCACGCCCGTCGGCGACGCGGAAGCCGTTACCGTGCGCGGCCTGCGCAAGGAACACACCAAGGCCGTGATCATCGCCACGGGCAAGGACACCGCGTCGCAGTTCGCCTCCGTGGTGGATGTCGTTGACGGTAAGATCGACGCGGATCCCGTCACGCTGGCCACCAGAACCAACGGCGTGTTCGCCGCAGGCCCGGCGCGCGGTGCGTCTCATGACCCCGCCCACGAAATTTCCGACGCCCGCGAAGCCGCCCATTCCGCTAACTGCTTCGTTGACGGTTGGGATATGCTGGAATCTCGTCCTTCCAGAAAGCGCGAGATCGCCGTCATGCCCACGGAAAAAATGTTCCAGTATTCTCAGGAACTGCCTATTGGCAATCTGCCCGCCACTCCTCGCAATGAAGTCGCTCCCGGCGAGATCTTCAACTACGAAACCATGATTCTTGAAGCCAATCGCTGCGTGACCTGCGGAGCCAAGGCCGAAGCGGCCTACAAAAACGACTGCATGACCTGCTACTTCTGTGAAATCGCCTGCCCTGTCGGGGCCATTCTTATTGATCCGTTCAAGGAACGGCTGCCCCGCACCATCGAATTCGAACGCGAAGGAGTGTAAAGATGAAACAGACGAACATCGATCATCATATCAAAGCGGACGTCCTTATCATCGGCGGCGGTTTTTCCGGCCTGTGGGCGGCCATCAGCGCGCGCGAACATGTGGAGAATGTGGTCCTTGTGGATAAGGGCCCTGCCGACTGGGGCGGTCTGGGAACGGCTTCCGGCGGCGACTTCCAGTGCGTGCAGGACACGACGGTGGAAGCCGCTCTGGACGATGTCGTTTACTATTACGACGGCCTTTGCGATCAGCCTCTCGTCAAGCGCATTCTGGAACAGTCCTACGAGCGTTTCCAGCACTATGAACGTCTTGGCGTGAAGTTCGCCCGTGATGAAAACGGCAAACTTCTGGCCATTCCTCAGCGTAACCTCAAGCACATGAAGATGCTGCTTATCCGTCCGTACGGTACGGGTGGTCCCAGCATGCGCGATGCGCTTGTGAGAGAAGCCAACCGGCTCGGCGTTCGCCGCATCTGCCGCGTGGCCATTACCGACATTCTCAAGGACGAGGCCGGAGAAGTCGCCGGCGCGGCCGGTTTCCACACGCAGAGCGGTGAAACGTTTGTGTTCGAAGCTCCCTCCGTCGTGCTCGCCACGGGCGGCGGCGGCTGGAGACCTTCCTACATCACCATGTCCAATTCCACGGGCGAAGGCGGATGGCTGGCTTACAAGGCCGGTGCCGAACTGTCGCACAACGAATTCATGAACATCTGGATTCAGCCCGTGGTGTTTTCCTGGGAAGGCCAGACCGGTCTGTTGCCTCTGGGCGCCCGCCTTGTGAACAAGGACGGAGAAGACTTCATGAAGAAGTACTACTCCGAGAAGCTCGGCCCCAACACCGACACCACGTATAACTCTCGCGGCATGGCCTTCGAAGCTCGTGCGGGCAGAGCCCCCATTTTCTTCGACACCACTCCCATGACCAAGGAAAACGCCAAGCTCATGGAACCCGTCCGCGGCTGGGCTAAGATTAACTATGACCGCCTTGTCAACGAGCACGGCATGAAGTTCTTCGACGGCAAGACCCGCTGGATGCCTCAGATCATGTGGCACAGCGGCGGCCCCGTCACCGATCATGAGTATGAGACCACCATTCCCGGCATGTACGCCGCTTGCCGCTGCAAAGGCTTCGACCCCGGCGTGTACATGGGCGGTTGGGCTCTTTGCACTACGGCTGTTACCGGCTACATCGCCGGCGCCAACGCCGCCCGCAGAGCCCTCGACAAGAAGCATGCGGCCGTGAACGAAACGCAGGCCGGCGAGGCTCTTAAAGAAGCGATGGCTCCCATCGGCCGCAAGGGCATCGATACCAAGGACATCATTCGCGAATCTCAGGAAATCGTCTATCCTGCCGACGTCTGCCTCATCAAGAGTGACTCCAGCCTGAAGAAGGCCCTCAAGCGCGTGGAATACGCCAATGAGCTGGCCGATCGCATGATGGCCAAGGATCCTCGAGACCTGTGCAAGTACTACGAAGCCAAGACCATGCTTATGCGTTCCGAACTGTTCGTGCGTTCGTCCCTGCTGCGCACGGAATCCCGCGCGGGCCATTACCGTGAGGATTACCCCGAACGCAACAACGAAGATTGGCTGGCTTGGCTGTATGTGCATCAGGGCGCGGATGGGCAGCCTGTATTCTCCAAGGTGCGCGTGCCTGTGGAAGAATATCCGGTGCAGCCTTATCGCTACTACATGGATAACTTCACCTTCCCCAAGAAATAACTCAGGCCGTCAACAGGGCGGAGTGACCCTCCGCCCTGCCTCACTTGGAGCGATTCATGCAGAAAAAGTTAGTCTGTTTCATCGGGATTATTCTGCTTTCCCTGGTTTTGTACCTTCTGCCCACTCCTGAAGGGCTGACTCCGAAGGGGCATGTTTCCATTATCTTCATGCTTGCCGCCGTACTTTTCTGGGTGACGGAAGCTCTGCCCATTGCCTTCGCAGCTATTTTGTTCACGGTGTTGCCGGCCATTTGTCACATTGTGCCGCTCCCCAAGATGATGGCCAACTTCGCGACCCCCACGATATTCTTCGTGTTCGCCATGTTCATTGTGTCCATCGCGTTCCAGAATTCCGGATTCAGCCGTCGCATCGTGCTGTGGGCCAGCGTGAAATCCAAGGGAAATCCCGAAAAGCTCCTTCTTTATCTGATGCTGGCCGGAGGTCTTCTTTCTACCATCCTCGCCGACATTCCCGTGATGGCCATGCTGGTTCCCGTGGCTCTGGTCATTCTGCAGAACAACAAGTGTGAACCCGGCATCAGCTCCTTCGGTCGGGCCATGATGATCGGTCTGCCTTTTGCCTGCCTCATCGGCGGCGTGGGCACGCCCGCCGGCTCTTCCATGAACGCCATGACCATAGGCCTGCTCAAGGACACGGCGCACGTCAACATTTCCTTCCTCGAATGGGCCTGCGTGGGCATGCCCATCGTGCTTATTCTCATCCCGGTAGCCTGGTTTTTCACCATCAAGGTGTACCCTCCGGAAATGGATTCTCTGGTCGGCATGGAGATGGTGGAACAGGAATATGAGGAGCTGGGCAAGCTGTCGTCCAAGGAGTGGAAGTTCATCATTATTCTCCTTATCAACATGACGGTGTGGATGACGGACAAGTTCCATCAGATTCCGCTTCCCGTGGCTTGCGTGCTCGGCGCCACGTTGTTCCTTCTGCCCGGCGTCAATCTCGTTGAATGGTCCAGAGACGGTCATAAGATCGGCTGGGAAGTGCTCATGGTCGTCGGTTCCGCGAACTCCCTCGGCGTGCTGCTCTGGGATCAGGGCGCGGCTTCCTGGATCGCTTCCAACTGCCTCGGCGGCATCGCCGGCATGCCTTTGTGGATGATGATTGCCATCATTTCCGCGTTCACCGTGGTCGTGCATCTGATCATCCCCGTGAACACCGCCATTGTGGCCGTCATGCTGCCCGCGCTGGTCGCTCTTGCCAGCACCATGGGCACCAACGCCGCACTGCTGGCTATTCCCATGGGCTTCAGCGTGTCCGCCGCGCTGCTTTTGCCGCTCGATCCGGTTTCTCTGGTTTCCTACAACTCCGGCTATTATAAAATGGGAGATATGTTCAAGCCCGGCATATTTGTTTCCATTGTGTGGGTGATCGTGGTGCCTATTGTTATGCTGGTCATCGCGAGACCTCTCGGCCTGATGTAGTAATTTTCTGCCATTTATGATAGTTCCGGCTCTCCTTGCAAGACTTGAGGATAGCCGGAACTATCTGTGCGTGTTAGGAGACTGCATGTTTTTGTCTGAAGTAGTTTCTTTCAAGCCTAAGGCATGGGAATATGAATTCAGAGCGTTCCCTGAATATGTTTCGGCATGTCCACCGTTACGATCTTTACCTGGAATAATATGCAATACAAGCAATATTTTTGAACATGTTCTTGATATTGCAAATAAAGTTTTACTAAAAAAAGGCGATATCATTTATCCTGATATGGGTAGTGATACGCCTTTTTTTTATTTAAAAAAGGGAAAAATATGTATATATAATATTAATAAAGAAGGAAAAGTATTTACGCCTCATTTTATTTTTCATGGGGCGCTTATTTATGACGCATTTTTTATGACAAAGGGGCAATTCACGCCGATGCCCATTAAAGCTCTTGAAGATTCGGAGCTTTACGTGTTCCCCATAGATCTGACGTTTGATGATCTTTTGGCGATTAATCCCCTTTTGGTAAAGAATTTTTCCTATTCTCAAGCGGTTAAAGATTTATGCTACTCTAAACTTTCATGCATTAATATGTATGTTAAGCCGTTGAACCGTATATGTGTATTTATTCATGAAATGTATGAACTGTATCAAAAGAAAACATTTTATCCAAATATTACGCAGTCTGAGCTTGCACTTATTCTTAATATGCATAAAGTTACAATGTCAAATATTATTACTCAGCTCAAAGAAAAAAATATATTAAAAACATTCACAAAAACAGAATTAACAATTATTGATCCTGATGAATTGATTCGTCTTGGATCTAGTGAATAAGAGGATTCGTTATGCGATATTAGCGGTACTTTTTTCAAGGCGTGTAGAGTCATCGTCCGACTGCGCTCCTTGTGTTTTTTCGTGCCGAAGATGTGTCGTCGTCATCGGCATTCGTCGTTTGCGCTGCTGAGAGACAGGGTGAGATCCTGGTCTGTCGGCTTTTTTATTTTAATTTCAGTAACGCGTTGGATTGTGAAAAGCGTCAGAGCTCTCGAAACAGGAGCTTTAAGGGTAAAAAAGACAAAACTGACGGATAGCGAGGCGTTTTATCCGTCAGTTTTGTCCGGCAGGGGCGTATGGACGCTGGTTATACCATCATGGTCAGAGGGAAAAGATACGAAATGGCGCCGTCCGGGCAGGCGATGCGGCAGCATCCGCAATGCCAGCATTGGTCGGGCCAGGCTACATAGGGGCCGTTTTCTCCCATGTCCAGGATGTGTCCGGGGCAGGCGTCCACGCAGTTGCCGCATGCCGAGCACTGACCGCAGTGCATGCAGCGGGCGGCTTCGGCCTGCGCGTCTTCTTCGGAAAGCGCGGGAAGCAGTTCCCGGAAGGGAAGAAGCGGCGATGCAGGCGTTGGCCGCGTGGGACTATGGCGTGGGGCGCGTTCGTGCCAGTCCGCATGGAGCATTTCCTCATATTCGACCACGTGCGCGGGAGCCAGGGGAAGCGTTTCCTGAATGGTTACCATGTCGTCGTCGCCGACGGAGACGTTCAGACATAGTTCAGGGGAAAATCCCATAACGTGCTTATGCGCGGCCAGAGCCGCCGCTCTTCCGCTGCCTATGGCGGCGGCCACGCTGGAGGGGCCGGAGGCGATGTCTCCGGCGGCGAACACGCCGGGCAGAGAAGTGCCCAGCGTTACGGGATCGACCTCGACGCACGCTCTGGGCGTGAGCGCGGGCAGGCCTTCACCCAGCGCGGAAATGTCGGCTTGCAGACCGCTGGCGCAGATGACGACGTCGGCATTGAACGAGGCGTTTTCGCCGGGAACGGTTTCCAGATGCAGGGCTCCGTCGTCGCCGAAGCGGAACGAGGCCACAAGATCGGCGTTGAGGGTCAGAACGCCGTCGGGACGCTTTGAGACGGCTGTGGCGGAGTAGTTGTTATGGATGACGACGCCTTCCTCAGCGGCCTGTCGTTTTTCCTCGTCCGGGACGCGCATGGCGTCAGCCGCTTCGAGACAGACGATTTCGACGTTTGAAGCTCCCAGTCGCAGCGCGGTGAAGGCGCAGTCAAAGGCGACGCCGCCCCCTCCGATGATAATCGCGCTTTTGCCCGTCATGGCGCGGCGGTCCATATTCGAGGCTTTCAACCACGATACGGCCGGAATGGCCAAATCGCTGCCGGGAATGGCCAGACGGCGTTCCTTCTGGAGACCGACGGCAATGACGCAGGCGTCAAAATCGCGCGTCAGCTCCGGCAGAAAGACGTCGCGGCCGAGCGCGGTATTGGTGTGAACCGTGATGTCGCCCGCTTTGAGCGCGCGGGCTGCTTCGTAGTCCGGCACCTGCTTGGGCAGGCGAAAGTCGGGAATGGACTGCCGGGGCACGCCACCCATGAGGGGCGAGGCTTCAAATACCGTGACGGAGTGCCCCAGAAGCGCGGCCTGACAGGCGCAGGTCAGACCAGCGGGCCCTGCTCCGATGACGGCGATTTTTTTTCCCGAAGAAGGCGCGGGCTTGGGCCACGGCGCGTCGCCGCGGTCGGAAACGTAGCGTTCCAGGGCGCGGACGGCCACGGCTTCGTCGTGCTTGGCGCGGTTGCACGCGCTTTCGCAGAAGTGGGGGCACACCCTGCCCGTGACGCCGGGAAAGGGATTGCGGCTGAGCAGATAGGAAAGAGCCTCATCCGTTTTGCCTTCCGCGAGCAGAAAATGGACGCTCTGTATGGCGGTTCCGGCGGGGCAGGCGTGTTCGCAGGGAGAGTTGCGTTGCTGATCGTTCAGACCTCCGCTGTGCAGAATGCGACGCGGAAGACGTTTGCTGTAGATAGGAGGCATGATGTATTCCTCGCGGATGACGGCAGACCGGGAGAGCGTTTTGGAACGCCCGGGATAGAAGGCTTGCCGTTTCAGGATGGTTCGATGGTTGGAAAGCGGCGCGAAAAGAGGTCGACGCGACGTCACGCGACGACGACGCGCGCTTTTCCGCCGTCATTTTCCACGGCCAGAACGCAGTTCAGAGAGGGATCAAGATGCGGGTAATCGCTGCGTCGCCAGGTGGTGCGTCCCGTTTCCCGTCGTTCGATGGACACCAGCGTGGCCAGACGGGAGCTTTCCAGCAGCATGAAGGATTCATGGGCAAGCATGAGTTCATGGGGATTGGAGGCGGTCACGAGAGGCGTCTGTTCTTCGACGAAGTTCAGTCGATCCAGAGCCCGGCGCATGCCCTGTTCATTGCGGACGAGTCCCATGTAATAGCTCATGATCTGGCGCACGGCGTTTTCGAACTGCGCCTGAGGCACGCCGTTTTTCAGTCCGAGCGGGCGGAAGACGCGCAGACGTTCCCGTTCAATCTCCTCTTCGGACGGCCAGTCCGGCGTTTCCGCGGAGCGGGCGGCGGAAGACGCGCCGATCCCGGCCAGCCAGCCTCCGCACAGCGCGCCAGAAAAGCCGTAGAACACGCAGGCGTTGAACAGGCCCGGCACGCGCGTGGAAAAGTCGTCGGCCGTTTCCACCAGGCCGCCGAACTCTATTTCGGAAAATTCCACTTCCAGGAGTTCCCGGGAAAGGTCAATGTTTTTCTGGGTGATGTAGTCCAGCCACGTCGCCTTGTCTCCCGGCATGAGCACGTTGTTCAGATGGCGGAGTTCGTCGGCGGGAACATGACGCAGATCCATGTAGAAAGGCGGCCCGTTGCCTTCGGTCTGCTCCGTGCTGGTGCCGCGGATCTGGAAATGGCGGGGAGAAAGTTCTCCTCCGGGATGATAGCGCGGCATGAAGCGTTCACCCTTCGCGTTGAGTTCGTGAGCCCCCGCGCCGGTGATGCCGTTCATGCCCGCGCAACCGAAGCCCTTGGGCACGAGGGTGACGTTTTGCCGCAGATCGAGGTTGAGCAACCTTGCCCCGGCTCTGTAGGCCAGCACGTACTGACTGCCCGTATTGAACGGATTGTGCCAGGTGTTGTAAGGGTTTCCTGAGGAGTTGGGAACGGCCCTGTTGGCGAAGTTGCCCATGGCCAGAACCGTCACTTTCGCGCGGATGACGAACAGGCCGCCTTCACGCACATTGTAGCCCATGGCGCCGGCGACTCGTCCGTCCTGTTTGATCAGACTTGTGATCATGACGTGGTCGAGCACGTTTACGCCGGCGTCGCGGACGGTTTTTCCGATCAGGGTCTTGCAGCGATAGCCCTGACCGACGTTGATGTACCATTTGCCTGGATCGCCGAAGCCGCCGGTCCGCAGGTAGGAACCGTCCTCTCGATGCAGCAGATTCACGCCCGCGGCTTCCAGCATGGAAGCCAGCTTCGGCATGGCCCGCCCCCAGGCTTCGACCATGGCGCGGCTTACGCCCAGCGTGGGCGAGTATGTGGTGTTGACGAAGTCTTCAAGCGTGTCGTGAGGTTCGTCTGATTCGAGCACGGCCTGAAAGTGATCGTTGCCGCCGCCGAGACAGCCCGAACTTTCCAGCTTGCCCTTGTCCGCGAGTATGACCTCCGCGCCCTGTTCTCTGGCCGCAAGAGCCGCGCCGCATCCCGCCGCCCCGGAACCGAGAATCAGAACGTCCGTTTCCAGGCGGGTGACGCCCGTCGTTTTGAATTCCATACCGTTTCTCCTTTTCGGTGCGTTAATCCATCATGCCGGGAAGCCAGAGACTCAGACCGGGGAACATGATGATCAGAATCAGGCAAAGGAACAGTCCCGCCACGAACGGCAGCGCGGCCTTATACATCTGCGTCAGAGGGATGTCGGCTATTCCTTTGAGAACGAAGAGGTTGATGCCGAAGGGCGGGGTGATGCCGGCCATGTTTTTCATGATGACCATGATCACGCCGAACCAGATGAGGTTCCAGTGGTACAGCGCGGCGATGGGCAGGAAAATGGGGATGCATATCATGATGAGGGGCGTAGCCGGAATGAAGCAGCCCAGGAACGCCATGCACAGAATAATGGCGAACAACACCCAGTATTGCCCCACGTCGAGACTGGCGATGGCGTTGGCCAGCGTCATGGGAATGCGGCTCATGGTGACGAAGTAGCCGAACGCGGCCGCGCCGCCCAGAATGGTGAAGCACATGACGATGGATCGGCTGGAATCTTCCAGAGAGGCGCGGAAACTCTTCCATGTGTAGCGACGAAGCGTGAGCCCGAGCAGCAGCGTGACGCACGCGCCGATGCCGCCGCCTTCGGTGGCGGTGAAGACGCCCGCGTACATGCCGCCGATGGTGATGACGAAAATGCCGCATACCGGCAGGGCCGTCTTCAGCGTGGCCATGGCTTCGCGAGTGGGGATTTTTTCGGTCTTGGGCGCGATGGAGGGGTTTATCAGCGTCCATATCCAGATGATGAGGATGAAGCAGAACATGCAGGTCAGGCCGGGAAGCACGCCGGCCATGAACAGGTCGCCTATGGACTGTTCGGCGAGCAGGCCGTAGATAATGAAGGCTGTGCTCGGCGGAATGAGGCAGCCTATGGTGCCGGAACAGGCCAGGGTGCCCACGGAGAGGGTGTCGCTGTAGCCGACGCGGCGCATTTCTGGCAGGGCGATGGCGCTCATGGCCACGCTGCCCGCCAGGTTGTCGCCCACCACCGCGCCGAACAGCGTGCAGGCGCATACGCTGCCGGAGGCCAGGCCGCCCCGCAGATGCCCCATGAACGAACGGGCGCAGCGGTAGAGGTCTTCGCCGAATTTTCCGTAGAAGCAGAAATAACCCATGAGCAGGAAGAACATGAGCGGCGACCAGTCATAACTGGCGACCTGTCCGAACCAGAAATTCCCGGCGATGTCCATGGCGGCGAAGGGGCCGCGCATGTTGGAGATGAACACGAAGGCCGTGGCCATGAGCGCAAAGGCCACCGGCATGCCGAGGAAGAACAGGGCGAACATGAAAATCATGCCCCAGACGCCAAGCGTCACGCTGCTCACGCCCGGCAGTCGATGTTCCGCCAGCCAGAAGCAGCCGATCGCCACAGCCGCCGTGCAGGCCAGCGTTATCAGCGTCACCGCGGGACGGCGTTCTTCGAGCACGTCGGCGGCGTTGTTCAGCAGGTCGCTGAGCAGAGCGATGAAGAGCAGGGCGCAGCCCGCCGCCGCCAGCAGAAGAAACGGCATGTAGGGAATATACCAGGTCATGGTGGCCCAGTCGGGCTTTTTGAACGCGTAACGGATCATCATGGCGATGCACCACAGCACCGTCATCGCGCTCCAGGCGTTTGTGGCGAATTCGAGACGGCTTCGGCCTCTGGCCTTCAGTCTCCCGGTGATGATGTCCATCACGACATGTCCCTTGTCCCACTGCACCTTGGCCAGCGCGCCGAAATAAATAATGGCCATGAGCAGTTCAGTGAATTCCACCGTGCCGCTCAGCGGTCTGTTGAAACAGTATCGCAGAAAAACGTCCATGAAGGTCAGCATGACCATGATAAGAAAAAGACACATGGTCAGCACGTTGGTCCAGGCGCAGATTTTTTTTGTCCGTTCGAGCGCGCGGGAAATCTGACGGAGCGTCCGGGTAAGGGTCGGTGCTTCTTGCATGGCAAAAGTCCTTATCGTCGGTTGTGGAGGGACGGCCGAAGCCGTCCCCGCGGATTTACTTTCCGAGAGTCGTCAGAAGCGAGCGTTCGATATCGACGGAATAGTTCTTTTCCAGTTCGCGGAATTTCTGATACATGGCTTCAGCGGGAAGCCCCTTGTCGGAGAGAAAAACTATCCATGCCTGTTTATCCACGTCGGTCAGCAGCTTGTCGGCCTTTTCATAATCTTCGGGGGGAAGAACGTGGAACTGTCCGCCCATTTCGGAGATCCATTTTTTGCCGCTGCTTTCTATGGAATTATTCCAGAAGCTGCTGAACAGCGTCTTGGCGTAGTCGCCGGAAAGTTCGTCCACGACGCGTTTCAGCTCATCCGGCAGGTTGTCATAGGCGGATTCGCTCATGGTCATGTAAAAACACGCTCCGCCCATGTTGAGCAGCGTCATGTGCTTGACCACTTCGCCGATGCGGCGGGAGATCAGCAGGTCCACGTCCACGAGAACGCCGTCGATGACGCCTTTTTCCAGGCTCATGTACATGTCGGGCGTAGGAATGCCGACAACGGTCGCGCCAAGAGCTCTGGCGCGTTCAGCGCGCACGCCTCCGCCGGAAACGCCAATTTTCATGCCCTTGAGCTGATCCAGAGAGGTCACGGGCTTGTCGCGCGTGGCGATGAACATGCCGGCGTCGGCGGCGTGGGTGAAGAGATAATGAGTGCCGCGCCAGTCCTTTTCCGCTTCTTTGGGAAAGGCTTTTTCCATTTCCCGAATGAGATCCACGGTGTTCTGCGTGTACCGGGACGGCGTGGCTACGGCCATGAGCTGTTCATGGAAAAGGAAATTGCCGATGGACACCGCGTATCCCGCTTCGCCGAGATCCGCCATGCCGTTTCGCACCGAGTCCATCACTTCGGACTGTTTGCTCAGGGCTCCCGCAAAGTAAGGTTCGACTTTAATGCGGCCGCCGCTGCGTTTTTCCAGTTCCTCCACCCAGGGTTTGATGGCCTTGACCCATCTGTTGTGCGTAGGCGGAATGGTAAGGTTCAGCGACAGAAGATATTCTTCGGCCCGGGCGTTGCCTGCGGCGAACGTCATGCATACGAGTGTCGATAGCAAAGCGGCGAACGTCTTTTTCATGTTTTTCTCCTTCCAGGACTGATAGTGGAGTCAGAGCTATTCCCCCCCCAGGGTTATACCTTTTGTAGAACAAATCGCCCCGCGCCCCTTTGATGCAATTGCATCAGAAAAATTTTTTCTGAGGAGCTTTCCCGGCTTGTCCTCTTTTGGCCGCCGGGGTATTCTTAAATATTGCCACCCATCGCGTTTTCGGAGCGCGCAGAGGAGTCGTCGAGCATGTTTCGCATTTCCCTTTCCGCTATTCAAACGTCCATGCTTCCCCCTCTCAACCGCTGTTGGGAGGAGGTTCTTTTTATGGCCGAGCCCAAGGAGTTTCCGCGACGGAGCAGACTGGTATTCAATACTATGAAAGAAAATTATTTTTATTTTCTTTCTCAAGGACGGATTGCCATTGTGCAGGATATGGAAAATGGAAAGTCGCGCACTATAAGTACGCTCAATGCCGGAACGCTCGTCAACGTAACGCATTCGCTGGCCAGACAGCTTACGGATTTTATAGAAAAAGGCTGCTATTGTTACAGCTTGACCGATATAACGCTGTATCGTTTCGATGGCGCACTATTGCAGGATGTTGAATTTATCAATCGATATCCACACCTGATCGCCAATCTTATGGCGTCTCTGAGCATAAAAATTCTCGCTCAGCACAGCTGCATTTCCAATTTTGGAACGGGCGGCGCGCAAGCCAGAATCTGTCGTTTCTGCATGAAGCTTTCCGAGGCCAACGGGGGAGCGAAGGATTTTGCCCCGGGCATTTCTCAGACGCAGGTCGCGCATCTGCTCGGCATGGACAGGGCCACCTTGGTGCGCTTGCTGCAGAAACTCCGTCAGCTCGGCGTGGTGCTGGAATTCAACAACAGCAGACTCGTCATCGGCGACGTGAAGAAGTTGCGTCAGCTTTCCATGCAATGAGGGAAGGCCGCATTAGGCAGGCGTTGCGTCTTGAGGGAGCGTTTTGTCGACGGGGTTCGTCGCTTCGGCGCGGACGGAAAAGAAGATTGTTTTTTTGAATTAAAGTTCTTTTAATTTCAATATATTATACGATATATTCGTATCGTAGGCGTCTACGCCTTCCATAGACTTGAGCGCAGTCACCACGCGTATGGTCACGGGCAGCGCGACGATTTCATACGCGGTTTTCGCCACAATCTGAATGGCCATCATTTTCAGAAGTTCCTGGACGGGAATCAGACCGCCGAAAGCGAGGGGAAAGAAAATGCAGGAATCCGCGCTTTCCCCGAAAAGCGTGGAAAGAATGGCGCGCGCGGAAAAGTGTTTCCCACCGCTGGCTATTTTCATGCGACTCATAACGTAGGCGTTGAGGAACGAGCCGAGGAGAAAGGCCAGAAGGCTGGCCGCGGCGATGCGGGGCGCCAGCCCGAAGATGAAGCGAAACGCGGCGTCGCCTTCCCAGAACGGAGCCGAAGGCAGAGCCACGGCCAGTCGGAACAGCGCCAGCATGGCGAAGTTGGCGGCAAAACCGAGCCAGATGATGAGCCGCGCCTTGCGGAACCCCCAGACTTCGGCGATGCAGTCGTTGATGATGTAGGAAACGGGAAAGACCAGAAAGCCCGCGGTAATGGTGATGGGCCCGAATTGAACGACCTTGGTTTCCAGCAGATTGGAGGCGATGAGGCACACGCAGAACGCGACGCAGAGCAGCGTGAAGGAAAGCGAGACGGAAGAGTGTTTCATGGCTTTGGGCTATACGGGGTTTCAAGCTCGCGACGGAAGATTGCGCGGCGTTGGTCGTGATGGGGAAGTAGCCCCTGGCTCGAGCGGCGTCAAGACGGGGAAGAAGGGGGATCGCTTCTGCGGAGGGAACGAGCGTGACGTTCAGGAACGGGTTCCGGTTTTTAGGGAAAGAGAGACCATGAAAAAGGCGGTCCCTTCGCGGAGACCGCCTTTTCGTTTTTACCGTCCTTTGCATTTCGGGACGGCGAACGCAGGCCTTGGAGGCGTCAGTCGAGTCTGTCCAGAGGCGTATAGGTGCCGTCGGGATTGGGGCGGAACACATAATGTTCCTTCAGATAAATGATGTCCTTGCGATGAACGGACTGAAGTTCGGCCAGAATGGCCGCCCGGGCCACCACGTTGGCGCCAGCCGAGCGGGCAAGGGCTTCGATGGCTTCGATGGATTCGCCGGTGGCGATGACGTCGTCGATGAGAGCCACGCGTTTTCCCTTGATTTTTTCCGCTTCGCAGCCGTCGAGCCAGAGCGTCTGTTCCTTTTGGGTGGTGACGGAGAACACGGAATGGGAAATGGCGTTCTGCATGTAGGGCTTGCGACTTTTGCGCGCCACCACGAAGTCCTTCATGCCCATGAGCCGGCTGATTTCATAGGTGAGGCAGATGCCCTTGGCTTCGGCGGTCATGAGCACGTCCACTTCGGGCAGGCGCTTCATGAGTTCCGGCGCGACGGTCTGAATGAGTTCGGTGTCGGAGAGCACGACAAAGCTGGCGAGTGCGAGATTGTCCCCGATTTTGACGAAAGGCAGTTTGCGTTTGAGCCCCATGATTTCAAAGTCAAAGTATTCCACATGGCCTCCTGGAACGAAATGAATGATGAAGAACGGCGGGTATTACAGAAACACGGGCGCGCCGGGGCCGAGAGGCAGATCGAGTTCCATCCAGATGATGAGGAACAGTCCCCAGAAAAAGAGAATGCCCAGCGCGTAGGGCAGCATCAGCGAGATGATGGTGCCGAGGCCCGCGTTTTTCGCGTACTTTTGAGCCACGCCGATGACGAAAGCCATGAAGGGCTCAAGAGGGGAAATGGCGTTGGTGGTGGAGTCGGCCACGCGGTAGGCGGCCTGAACGAAGTAGGGGGAGAAATGCACCTGCATGAGCATGGGCACGAAGATGGGAGCGAGAAGAGCCCATTTGGCCATGGCGCTGCCGATGAAGAAGTTGATGCAGGCGGTGAGGATGAGAAAGCTCACCACGAGCGGTATGCCGGAGAATCCCGTATTATTGAGGAAGGTCGCGCCCTGGATGGAGAGATACATGTCCAGGTTGGTGTAGGCGAAGCTGGAAACGAACTGTCCCGCGGCGAAGCACAGCACGATGAAAGGCGCGAATTCTCGCATGGCGCGGCCCATGAAGCGGACTACGTCCTTGTCGCTGCGGATGACCTTGGTGCTTACGCCGTAAGGAATGGAGATGGCCAGGAAAAAGCCGAGAAGAATGGGCACCAGGGAGTCAAGGAAGGGCGAAGGCACGATGCCGAGCGTCTTGGGATTGCGCAGGATGCCGTGTTCGGGCACCACGGTGAGCAGAATGAGGAAGACATAGATGGCTCCGCCGATGAGGGCGGCGCGCAGTCCGCGCCGTTCTTCGGGAGAAAGGGACATGTCTTCGCTTTCCATGGCGCCTTCGTGCATGGCCACGCCCTCGAGCCTGGGTTCGACGACTTTTTCCGTGAGAAAGACGATGATGCCCGTGACCAGAAACGTGGACGCCGCCATGAAGTACCAGTTGACGGCCGGATGCACGGTGATGGAAGGATCTATGATCTGGGCGGCCTGCTGGGTGATGGCGGCAAGGCCCACGTCGGTGCCCACCACCAGGAGATTGGCGTTCAGGCCGGCGGCGCAGCCTGCGAAGCCCGTGGCCATGCCGGCGAGAGGATTGCGGCCTAGCCCCTTGAAGATCATGGCGCCGAGGGGGGGAACCACCACAAACGCCGCGCTGGAAGCCATGTTGCCCATGACGCCGCAGAAGGCGATGATGGCCGTCACCATGCTGCGCGGCGCGCTGAGAATGGTGCCGCGCAGCACGGCGGAGAGAAGACCGACTTCTTCGGCCGCGCCGAGGCCCAGCATCATGACGAGCACGAGACCGAGGGGCTTGAACTTCACGAAGTTGTCCACGCAGCTTTTGAGGAACCATATCAGGCCGTCGGCGGAAGCGAGACTTTTGACGGCCAGCGTTTTTCCTTTGGGATCGATCATGGTCGTTCCCTGAAGCAGGTAGGAAAGAACCATGACCACCAGCGTCAGGATCAGAAATATGGTGACGGGATGCGGCAGTCTGTTGCCGGCTCGTTCAATGAAGCCGAGCACCCCGGAGAGGTTTTCGATTTTTTCTTTTGCCATGGCCTGAAGCTCCTTGGGCGTGTTGCGGATATGCGGCGGTCTTTATACGAAAGACGAAGCATCACGACGCGAACCATGCCGCGGCGTGATGCGAAGGGAAAAGGGATACGATGGGTTAGTTGAGGTCGTCAAGGTTTTCAAAGGCGTTGCGCGAGGTACGACGGAGCTCTTCGTCGGTGAGCACGTCGTAACCGGTCATGCTCATGGCCTTTGCGGCGAGGAGCATGCCGTTGAAGCCGCTTTCGGAGTTGCAGGCTTCCGCGAAGGCGGGCGTGTGACCCACCAGTTGCGCGCCTCCGATGGTGATGTACGGATGAATGGAAGGAGCCTTGAAGCTGACGTTGCCCATATCGGTGGAATAGCTGCTGGACACTTCTTCAATGTAGGGCTCGCCCAGCAGATCGAGATTGGCGGCAAAGGCGCGCAGCAGGGGCATGTTGTGGCGCATGGTGTAGTAGGAATGGGCGGAATGACGGTAGGAGAATTCGCAGCCTAGGGCGTGGGCGCAGCAGCGGGCGCAGTTGACCACGCGTTCGATGGCGTTATTGAGCGTTTCCGGCTTGCGGGCGCGAACGCCGTAGCGCAGGCGGGCGAACGCGGGAATGGTGTTGATGGAGGTTCCGGTGTCGGTGAGCAGTCCGTGGATGCGCACGTCGGGGGTCATGTGCTGCCGCAGGCTGTTGATGCCCATGACGGCGAGAGCCGCGGCATCCATGGCGTTGATGCCTTTTTCGGGAGCTCCGGCGGCGTGAGCGGCTTTGCCCGTGAAGTCCATCTCAAGATTGGCGCGGGAGATAAGCTGCTGTTTAAGGATGGTGCGGCCTTCGGCGTGGGCGGCGATGACGGCGTCCATGCGATCGAAGAGTCCGGCGTCGGCCATGGGCACCTTGCCGCCGGCATCCCTGACGTTGCCCTCTTCGGCCGGGGTGCCGAACACGTGTACGGCTCCGGAGGGAAGATGTCTGGCCAGGGCTACGGCCGCGCCGCAGGCCGCCGTGCCGAACAGATTGTGGCCGCAGGCGTGTCCCAGACCGGGCAGAGCGTCGAATTCCGCGAGAAAAGCGACTTGCGGCCCATCGTCGGAACCGAAGGAAGCGTGGAAGGCCGTGGGCATGCCGAGCAGGCCGCGTTCAACATGGAAGCCGTTGGCTTCCAGAAAGTCGGCAAGACGGGCGGACGATTTGAATTCCTGATATCCCAGTTCCGGCTCGGCGAAAATGGCGGAGGCTATTTCCCTCATCTGGGGGGAGAGATTCTTGATTTCATCCAGTAGCTGGAGTTTTTCCTGAGAGAGTTCGGGCATGCTGCCTCCTTTGAATTGCACGAAAAAGTACGCGTTCTAAGCACATTACTCGTTTATAAGCGTGGAGGCAAGGAAAAGAGGCGAAAAGGCTGTCGGAGAATGTTTGAAGCGGGGACGGGCTCGTTCATGCGCGAAAACGGCGCATGGCCGCTGTGGGACCATGCGCCGAGGCTGTCATTTTTTCTCGTGCTTTTTGTCGTCGACGTGTTTCAGGGCCTTTTTCAAGGCGTCGCGATAGGTGCGAAGCACGGTCAGCCGCGCGTATTTTTTGTCTTCCGCGGCGATGATGTGCCAGGGAGCGTATTCCGTGCTGGTTCTCAGGAACATTTCGTCGGCGGCGCGCACGTAGTCGGGCCATTTTTCGCGGTTGCGCCAGTCGTCGGGCGTGATTTTATACTGTTTCCACGGGGTTTCTTCTCTTTCCTTGAAGCGGCGGAGCTGCTCGTCGGGAGAAAGATGCAGCCAGAATTTGACCAGCACGTTACCGTGATTCGTCAGTTCTTCCTCAAAGAGATTGATCTCGGCGTAGGCGCGGCTCCAGTCTTCTCTGGGGGTCAGTTTTTCCACGCGTTCCACAAGCACCCGGCCGTACCAGGACCTGTCGTACACGGTGACGAAACCCGCGCGGGGAACGTGACGCCAGAACCGCCACAGGTAATGATGCGCGAGTTCCTCGTCGGTGGGGACGCCTATGGGAATGGCCCGACTGATGCGGGCGTCGATGCCCGCCATGAGGCGGCGGATGCTTCCGCCCTTGCCCGCGGCGTCCCATCCTTCAAAGACAAGCGTGCTGGAGATTCCCTTGCGGTAGGCGTGATAGGTGAGCTCGCGCAGTTCCGCCTGAAGATCGTCCAGGTCTTTTTTATAGGTTTCGGGATCGGCCTTGACGGTCAGATCTATGGCGTCCAGCGTGGATATCACGTTTTCCCGTTCGGCGGGCGCGGCTTCGGCGAGGCGGGCTTTTTTGGCGTCCTGTTCGGCGACGGCGCGTTCCACGGCGGCGATGAGGGTTTTGGCCACGGCGAGGTCGCGGTAGTTGGCGTCGGCGGCGTCCACGATGGTCCAGGGCGCGAAGGATCTGTCGGTAAGCGTAATGGCCTTGGCCGCCGCGCTGGCCAGACCGTCATAATTTTCGGCGGACTTTTTGTCGTATGGCGTGAAGTGATGGATTTCCTTGTGAGCCAGTCGTTTTTTTAGCCGGGAATCATGTTCCTTCTTGTCCAGATGCAACCATATTTTAACGATGGCCATGCCCGACGCCGCCAGGCTGTTTTCCAGGCCGCGGTAGTGATGCATGTGGGAGGTGAAGGCCATTTCGTCCATGTCTCCCGCGCAGAATTTGCGTATGGCCTGCCCGTACCAGCCGCCGAAGAACACGCCGACGGAGCCCGCCGCGGGCAGAAGCCGCCAGTAACGCCAGTCGAGAGGCCGGGCGCGTTCTTCGTCGGTTTCCATCCAGAACACATGGTTGTGGACATGTTTGTTGTCCATCCATTCCGAGAGAAGATTGACCACGGCTCCGCGGCCGGAACAGTCGACGCCGGCCACGATGATGAGCAGGGGAATCTTGCGGTTGATGCATTGCCGCTGCGCTTCAAAGAGCTTCATGCGCAGTTCCGGCGCCTGTTCCCGAAAATCCTTGTCGCTGCAGCGTCTGCCCAGGACGACGGTTTCAAACATGAAAGCCTCGTTTTCGTTGAGATTAAGGGGAAGGCCCGGCGTCGTTCAAGGCCGCCGCGCCCATACGCGTCCAGTGTAGATATCCTTTCAGAAAACACAAGGATCCTTGAGGTGATACGTTTGTCTGAAGGAAGGAATCTCCAACGGCGGGAGGAGTTCTTTACCGTCTGGCGCGGATATGGCATATTCGTCACAAGCGCGCCCGAGGAGTTATTCATGACCGCAGTTACCGTTCCAGAACATTCCCGGCCCCTTCTGGAAGCCATTTCGGCGGGGCGTTCTTTTGAGGTGGACAGTCATATTTTTGTCGCGGAAAGCGACTGGCTCATGGCCATAGGGTATCCATTGGAAGGAGAGTTCTCCGTGCGGCGTTTCGAGGCCGCGCTGGAAGAGGCCGTCCGCCGCGTGAAGCCCGCGGACTGTTTCGCCATCGCTCCGGACATGCCGGAACGGCTGAAGGAATACGTGCAGGACAGGGACGTTTATTACACGCTGGAGGCGTCGTCGCCCGTGCCGTCCAAGTTGCGGGGGCCGGTGCGCCATGCGCGCGAACGCCTTTCGGTGGACGAAACCCGCGAGTTCACGTCGGAGCACCGGAGACTTTGGGCGGAGTTTCTGGGGCGCATTCCCTTGCCGCCGCGCATACGCCAGCTCTATTCCGGCACGGCCGCCGCGCTTGGCGGCGGGGCCGACCTGCGTCTTCTCAACGCCTGGGACGCCGAAGGACAGCTGGCCGCCTGTCTGCTTCTGGACTATTCCCTGCCGCGTCATGTGAGCTATGTGCTCGGCGCGCACTCCAAGACGCACTACGTTCCCCACGCGCCTGATTTGCTTTTCGCCGAAATGCTGGAACGCGCCCGCGCCGAAGGCAAGGAGAGCGTGCTTCTCGGCCTTGGCGTGAACGAGGGCATCACCCGTTTCAAGAAGAAATGGGGCGGCGTGGAAAGCGCGCCGTATCAGCTGGCCGTGTGGCAGCCCGAAGCGGGCTTCGGAGGGAAGGGCGGTTTCTTCGACATGGCGGCGTATCTGGCCATAACCATAGGCAATTCTTCCGCTAACTATGAAATGTCGCGCTGGAAGTTTTTCGACTCTCTTCCTGAACAGCGACCTTGCGCCATGCTTTGGCGGCTGGACAAGAACGGGCGCACGTCATGGATAGGCGGTTCCGCGCATTTCTTCTGCTACTCCTTCGAGCATTCCCTGCGCCGCCTTTTTGAACAGGTGGACACCGTGCTGCTGGAGGGGCCCATTGACTCCGACAGCATGGATGAAGTGGCGCGCATTGGCCGTTCGCCGGAGCCCGACGCGCCCCGCGTGGCCGAATTTCTTTCCGAGGAGGACGTTCGTCGTCTGGAACGCATGGTCTATGGGCCGGAAGGGTTCTGGGCGAGGCTTGCGGGAGTGCAGCGGGAAAGGAGCGTCGACGTGCGGCAGGTGCTGGCGGAAAGCCGTCAGTGGTACGCGTTTTTTTCGTTGTGGACGGCGTATCTCGAGCGCAACGGCTGGACGAATTCCGTGGATCTCGAGGTTTGGAATCTCGCTCTGGACATGGGCAAGTCGGTCATGGGCATGGAAAGTCTGGCCGAGCAGATCGCTTCTCTGGAATCCGCGCCCATGCCGCGCATCGTGAAGTTCCTGAAGGAATGTTCCTTCTGGCCGACGCTCATGAAGAGCAATCGTTCGCGGTATCTTGCGGGCGATCTCATGGGCATGATGGGCACGAGCGCGGAATTTCCCACCCGCACGGGCACCATCATCAGCGTGCGCGATCAGCGTTTCCGCGAGCGCATGCGACCCTATATCGAGCGCGGCGGAACGGCCGTGTTCGTGGGGTCCGCGCACATGATCAATCTTCGCTACATGCTCGCGGAGGACGGCTTTACCGTGACGCGGGTGCTGCCGACATGGAAGCATAGGCTTGCCGCCTGGATACGGCGCGACGATTCCGTGGTTTTGCCCGGCAATCCCGACGCTCCGACCTGGGAGAAGGCTCCGGAAAACGTGCGTTCCTCCGCGCTGCGGAACGAAGCCCCGGCTTCGGGCGTTCCCCGTCCCTCGGCCTCGAGCGGGCCCGCGTCCGGCCGCGCGTTGGCCGATCTGGGGGCGCGGGCCGTCGTGCCGGAGCAGATACCCGCTTACGTTCGGGCGGTGTCCGGTCGAAAGCTGTTTTCCTGCGAAGGGTTCGCCGCATGGGTCGCGGACGACAGCTGCACGCTGGTGGCTTTTCCCGCGCAGGACGAGCTTTCCGCCTGCGGCTTAGGCACGCCAGCCTACGCGGAGAGGCTGGAGCGGGCCGTGGCCTGCGCGCTCGCCATGCCGAATCTCCGTCGGATCACCGTGCTCGCTCCGGCGGTTCCCGCCGCGGCTCCCGACCGGGCTGTGGTGGAACGTGACGCGTGGTGGTGCGTTTCTCTGCCGCACGAGCCGGGACAGAAGCTGCGTAACATGCTGCGCCGCGCTCAGCGCGAGGCCCGCGTGGTTGTGGAGGATTGGGGGCCGGAGCATGACGCGCTGGTGGATCATTACCTTAAAGTGCGCACGCTGGCTCCGGGCACGCGGCATATTTTCGGCAGAGTGGGGGATTACGTGAGAGGCTCCTCCGACGCCGTACTCTTTTCCGCGCGCGACGCGTCGGGCAAGCTGCTGGCCATGGCCGTGGGCGATTACAGCGCGTTGAGCACGGCGTTTTACATGTTTGCCTTCCGACGCGACGATTGCCCCCCCGGCGTGAGCGACGCCTTGCTGAAGGCTCTGGCCGATGAGGCCGTGCGCCGGGGACAGAGCGTGCTGAATCTCGGTCTGGGCATTGATGAGGGCATCGCCTTCTTTAAAAAGAAGTGGGGAGCCTTTGAGGCCATGCCCCATCTGGAAACGAGCTGGACCGTCTAGCGGGAGGATTCGCATGGCGTCCGATGTGGAAAAACTGTTTTCTCAGTTCCGCGCTCCCGGCGTCTGGCGGGAGATTCGGGAACTTTTTCAGCCGCGCGAACGGGAATGTCTGCAGGTGGAGGTGACGTCCTGCTGCATGGGAAAATGCGTCTACTGCCCGCACACCACGCGAGCCGACGTGTGGAAGAGCCGGCACATGAAGCCGGAAACCTTCGCCGCGCTCTGGCCGGCCATGCTTGGAACCGCGCGCGTGCATCTTCAGGGATGGGGCGAGCCTTTTTTGAATCCGTATTTCATGGATTTCGTCTCGCTTGCGCGAAAGGCCGGATGCGCGGTTTCCACCACGACGTGCGGCTTGCGCATGGATGAGGATCTGGCGGAACGCGTGGTGTCGAGCGGCATGGACATAGTGGCGTTTTCGCTGACCGGAACCGACGAGCAAAGCAACGGCGCGCGGGCCGGCGTGCCGTTTTCCCGCGTGGAGAAGGCCGTGCGCATGCTTCAGAAGGCGCGTCGGGAGAAGAACGCCGTGCATCTGGAGATTCATCTGGCGTATCTCATGCTCGCCTCCAACGTGGAGGCGGTGCGCGCGCTGCCTGAACTTATGGAAGACTGGGGCGTTCATGCGGCGGTCATCAGCACCATGGACTACATTCCCTCGCCGGATATGGCGAAGGAGGCATTTGCGCCTCACGAGCGGGATAAAATAGAGGCCGCCCGCGTCGTGCTGGAAGAAGTGGGCGCGAAGGTGCGCGCGTCCGGCCGCGATTTCTACGCGTCTCTTCCGGCGCCGACTCCGGCTCCCTGCTGTCGGGAGCGGGCGCACAGAACCATGTATGTGGACGCCGACGGTCAGATTTCTCCCTGCGTGTATCTCAACGTTCCTCTCGACGCGCCTCAACCCGACCGAGCGGTGTTCGGCAACGTGCTGGAGGAAAACCCCGAACGGATATGGGCCAGGCCGGACTACGCGGCGTTTCGGGAGGCGGTGCAGACGGAGCGTCCGCCGTCTTCCTGCGCGTCCTGCGCCAAGCGATTCGAGGCCCCTTGCGCGCAGTAGCCGCAGACGTATGTTCAACACGCGCCGCATTCGTTTTTTCGCCCGCGCGACAGACGCGAAACGGAAGCGGCTCGTTGAAGCGTTTATCATGCTGGAGGACGCATGTTGATACGGAATGCGACCATGGCCGACCTTCCGGCCATCGCCGATGTGGAAAAACGCTGCTTTCCCCCTCAGGAAGCGGCGACGGAAGAGGAATTCAGAGAACGTCTGGCCGCGTACGCCGATTGTTTCTGGCTGTTGTTCGAGGACGGACGCCTGGTGTCCTTCATTGACGGCATGGCCACGGACGAGCCCGACTTGCGGGACGAGATGTACGCCGACGCCTCTTTGCACAGAAAGGACGGTCATTGGCAGATGATTTTCGGTCTCAACACGCTGCCGGAATATCGCAGGCGCGGATACGCCGCGCGCCTTGTCGAACGGCTTGCGGAAGAAGCGAAAAGGCGGGGAAAAATCGGCGTGGTGCTTACCTGTAAGGAAAGGCTTGTTCCGTATTACGAGTCGCTCGGTTTCAAGTATGAAGGCGCGTCTTCTTCCACGCACGGCGACGCGGTCTGGCATCAGATGCGCATGATCTTTCCGGCTTGAAAGAAATCTTTGGTTTTGAGTAAAAAAAGCCCTTGTCGCCTTGCAAAGCACGCGGAGGCTTTTTTACGTTGCGGCGCAACGACTTCAGAAAAACGTGACAAACGTTTTGAGAACGGGAAATGACACGTTGAGCGGGCTGTTTCGGGAGAAAAAAGCGATAAAAATAAAAATATGTAATATGACACGATTAGAGCTTTTTTTCTCAAAAAAGTTCATGGGCGGATCAAGACGGCTCCTTGCATAAATTTGTTAAGTAGACTACTTGCCTTGTAGAATTATCGGCCGCCCCTTTGAACGCTGGTTCTGCGCGGAGTGGCGACTGTCACACGAGAGGTTTTTGTATGGTAAGTTTCTTTCTGTGCCTGGCTCTCCTGATCATCGGTTACTTTACCTACGGTAAGCTGGTGGAGAATACCTTTGGTCCTGACGACCGAGAGACTCCCGCCGTGGTCATCAACGACGGCGTTGACTATGTGGTGCTTCCTCAGTGGAAGTTGTTTCTCATTCAGCTGCTGAACATTGCCGGCCTCGGCCCCATTTTCGGCGCGTTGCAGGGCGCGCTCTGGGGGCCCGTGGTGTTCTTGTGGATCACCTTCGGCACCATTTTCGCCGGCGCCGTTCATGACTTTTTCTCCGGCATGACCAGTGAGCGCAACAACGGCGCGTCCGTGTCCGAAATCACCGGCATCTACCTCGGCCCCACCATGAAGACCATCATGCGCGTCTTCTCCGTGGTGCTGCTCGTCATGGTCGGCACGGTGTTCGCCGTCGGTCCCGCCGGCCTTATCGTCAAGCTGTGCAGCGAGGGCGGAGCGTCCGGTATCCTGTTGAACGCTTCCTTCTGGCTGGTGGTCGTGCTGGTGTACTACTTCATTGCCACGTTCATTTCCATCGACAAGATCATCGGCAAGATCTATCCCGTGTTCGGCATCTGCCTCATCATCATGGCCGTCGGCGTGGGCGCGGGCATTGTCATGGATCCCAACTATCAGATTCCCGAGCTCTGGGATCATTTCACCAATATGCATCCCAAGGGCACGCCTATCTGGGCGTTCATGTTCATTACCGTTGCCTGCGGCGCCATTTCCGGTTTCCACGCCACGCAGTCTCCGCTTATGGCCCGCTGCATGAAGAGCGAACATCAGGGGCGTTTCGTGTTCTACGGCGCCATGGTGTGTGAAGGCATCATCGCTCTTATCTGGGCCGCCGCCGGCTGCACCATTTACGAAATCACCAACGGTCAGACGACCGGGCTGCTCGCCAGCCTCGCCGCCGGTCAGTCCGCCGCCATTTACGACGTGTGCAGCAAGACCATGGGCGGCATAGGCATCGGCCTTGCCATGGTCGGCGTTATCGCCTGCCCCATCACCTCCGGCGATACGGCGTTCCGTTCCGCCCGTCTGGTGCTGGCCGACTGGTTCAAGGTTTCGCAGACCAGCTATAAGAACCGTCTCATCTTCTGCGTGCCTCTGCTTGGCGCCGGCGCGCTCATCAGTCAGCTTGATTACTCCATCGTCTGGCGTTACTTCAGCTGGACCAACCAGACCCTGGCCATGATCGTTCTTTGGGCCGCGTCCATGTACCTCTTCCTGAACAAGAAGAACTACTGGATCACCGCCGTGCCCGCGACTTTCATGAGCGCGGTGTCCATCACCTATTTCTGCATGGCTCCTGAATGTCTCGGACTTGTGGTGAATCTGCCTGTCGCCGTGTCGTACGTGCTTGGCGTCGCCGCCGCCGCGCTGTTCCTCAGCCTCTTCCTCCGCGCGACCCGCAGGCGCGCCTAGGCGGAAGGCAGTTGTTCTTTCTTCCGCGAGAAGAAAGAACATGGACGTCTTGGCCTCGTTCCGGAAAGCGTCTTGTTCCGGAACGACGGCGAGGAAACGATGACTCGTTTCAAGAGACGCCGCTTTCGTGCTGTCGTGGGGGGTCGCCTGCAAGGCGACCCCCTTTCCTTCTTTTCTTCCGGCGATGTGCCGTCGGAAGCGAACGTTATCCCTTTCCGGGAGTCGTGATGCTGTATTTTAAACCCGCGCGGCTGGGTGATGTCGGCCTGGGGGACGACGAGCTGAAGAAGGACAGAAAAACCTGTCTTGCGTTCGGCCCCTGCGGCGTCGGCGACAGGGCTCTGTACCTGAACAGTCTTTTTCTTGACCGTCGTTTTTATGTGCCCGTAGCCAACGTCAGGCGAGCCTACAAGCGAGTGGCCATAAGCAAGGGCGCGTTCACAGGCAAGGGCATTTTTGGATCTATTCCGTATCTTGTGGTGGAGTACGGCAAGGGGGAAAGCATTCAGTGCACGTTCAAGCATGAAAATCACGTCGATATGATGCTTGCCGAAATACAGCGACGTTTTCCCCATATCAAGACCATGTCCGAGGCCGCGGCTCGGAAGATGGCCGAAGCCAGAGCCGCGGAAGAGGCCAAATATAAGAAGGATCTTTCCCCTGTGGCTCTGGCCAGTCTTGAACGACTCTGTCAGGCTCGGGAGTTTCTTGAGAAACGTCCCGATCTCGCGACCCGTCTTGCGGCGGCGAGCAAGGCGAGACGCGTGGATCAGCTTACCAACCCCACGCATAAGTGGATCGCTCTGGCCGTGTTCTGCCTTGCGCTGATCGCTTCCGCCTATGGAGCCTACACATGGCTGAGCGGCGCGGGGGATTACGGAATGTACATTACTCTCGCGGGCCTCGCGGCCTTGTTCTTTTTTGCCGGAGCCAACGTGTTGCCGACCGCTCGCAACAACAGTCGCGCCATAGCCGCCGCGCTGGACAAAGCGAAAAAGGATATGGCCGAATATATCGGCGAGTATCCCGATTTTCCGTTGCCCGCCCGTTACGCGCATCCCGCCACGCTGTCGCGCATGATGCGTTCCATTCGGGAAGGGCGTTCCGAAACAGTGCCCGACGCCTACGAAGATATGAAGGTCGTGCTCCGATCGCTTAATTCCGACGTCAGAGTCAGTCAAACCGAATATGATGAAGTTGTAGCCATTAAGCCCATGTTTTTATTGGAAGACTATAAATAGTGAGTGTGTCTCGCCGGTTGTGGCGGGAGCGGATCTGATGAGGCCGGAGCGTGGATGCGTTCCGGCCTCTTGCATTGGGGAATGGCGGCGTTAGCGTTTTCGCGGTTTTTTTCGGAAGAGGAGCGAGCCCGCCGCAAGGCACGCGCATGCGGCGAGAACGATCAGCAGCGCGTTGGGCAGTCCCTTGGCGTGCGCCACGAAACCGAGCATGGGAGGAAAGAAGAGCAGGCCGCTGTACGAAAGTATGGAGACTATGGCGCTGGCCCGTCCTGGGGTGACGCCGGGACAGCTTCCCGCCCGGCTGAACAGCGTGGGCACGAGCGGGGAGAGACCGACGCCCATGAGAGAATATCCCACAAGGCAGAGCGCGGGCGCGGGGGAAAGAAGCACGAAAATCATGCCGAAGAACGCCAGAAGGGAGCCGCCCAGCATGAGCGCAAAGTCCCCCAGCTGATGACGCAGGCGGTCGCCGAAGAAGCGGCAGATCACGGTAGCGCCAGAAAACGCCGCGAAGACAAGGGCCGCGACGTGTTCATCGGCCCCTTTTGCGGTGAAGAGCAGCAGACTTCCCCATTCGGCCACGGATCCTTCCGATGAATAGGCGAGCATGGCCAGAATGCCGCACATGATGACAAAGGGCGGCATGGCGCGTGAGGCTTCCCTTTTGGGGGATGCCGGCCCGGGAATGGGAGCGTCGTTCAACAGTCTGGGGGCGGCCCAGAGGCGAAAGACGGCATAGCCGCCCAGCGCGCAGATCGCGTTGATGAACGGACTCAGGCCGAGTCCGGCGAACAGGGCTCCCGTCAGCGAGCCGATGACCCCGCCGAGACTGTAGCAGGCGTGCATGAGCGACATGCAGGACGTACGGTAGAGTTGTTCTATCTGGATGCCCTGCGTGTTGATGGAAACGTCGACCAGCCCCATGCCCGCGCCGGCGAGCAGACAGCCGGCGCCCAGTTGCGAAGTCGTTTGGGCCAGACAGCACAGCGCAATGGCGAGAAGCAGCTCCAGAGAGCTGGCGCGCAGAACGCGGCGGCTTCCCCATCGGCGTATGAGACTGTCGCTGCTGAAAAGAGCCAGCAGGCTGGAGCCGCCGAGGCAGAGCAATAACAGGCCTATTTGCGATTCATTGGCTCCGGTCTGGGCTTTCAGCGCGGGAAGCCGGGACGTCAAAACTCCGTACGCGAGTCCGGGGCAAATAAAGAAATACGCGCAGGCCGCGCGGACGACGGCGAGTTCGGTCCATGCCATGGGAGGTCTCCTTGGAAAAGTTTTTGGGGGAAGTCCTTTTTCCCGACGGTCTTTCAGCGTAAACTACTGGGTAACACAAGGGTCAAGAGGTACGGTATGGAAACGAAACATTTTTTGAACGTCGGCGCGTTTGCCCGCGTCTGCCATACGACGAAGGAAACGCTCCTGCATTATGACAGAAAGGGGCTCCTCAAGCCTCGCTATGTCGCCGGCAACGGCTATCGACGATACAGCGTCAAACAGTATTTCGATTTTGATTTGATCAGTCTGCTCAAGGAAACGGGCAGCACGCTGGAAGAAATAAAACGGTATCGTCAGACTTGTGAGCGGGACGGATATCTGACGCTTTTTCGGGAAAAGATCGCCGTGCTTGAAAAAGAGCGGGAACGCATTACGCACAGGCTTTCCATGCTGACCTCTCTTGCCGCCATGGGGGAGGAAGCGTTGTCCGCGGAGTACGACAGTCTTTTTTTTGAGCGCAAAGATGCTCGTGACATTCTTGTGTATCCTGTGGACTCCGAAAAGATTACGGACAGAGAATCAAGCGTGGAATGTTATTCCGAGTGCCTGATGCGCAGCGTCACGGACGGAAACGCCGTGGACCCTCCCCTTGGCGTGATTATTCCTGAGGAGCGCGCCGCAACGGGAACATTCAGAATTTGCTGGATGTTCACCGCAGCCTGGAAAGATGTCAGTCCCGATCATGTTCAGACCATGAAAGAGGGATTGTACGCCTGCTTGTTTCATCGGGGAAGCATTGACAGTCACGCGCGAGCGTTCGAACGCATGATGAAGGAATTGTCGCGCAGAAGGTTGCGGTTGCGCGGGCCTGTGTACGCCTACGATCAGATGAATTACGCGCTCGGAGAAATGGGAGAAGAGTATGTGGCCAAATACGCGGCGCCGGTCGCGTGACATCGGGCATGGGCGGATTTTTTATGGAAGCGTCGTCGTTTTTTACGGAAGTTGCTTTGCGAGGGGAGAGTGAGGCGGTCCGTTTGCGGCGCGGAAGAGGAGCCGTAATTCGTCGAAAAAAGGAGGACGGCTGAAAAATTTTTAATTTTTTTTTGACTGCAATTTTGTATTGTTTATAACTTACTGAAATAAAAAATAAAAAAAAACCTCCATGCTTGCTCTTTCAGGCACATGCAGGGAAGGAAAAAATTATCCGTAAATAACATGATAACTATGCGTAATATTTTATTTAAATTATTTTTTTCTTAAATGTGCCGGAAAAAAATAAACTTGTTGAACTTTTTTTTAATAATATTATTTTGTGTTCCCGTTGCGAGCAATGCAACGGAATTTATCTTTTTAACAGGGGAGTTTATATGTCAACGAAAGTCGCTTTCAACGAGGATAAGGTAGCCCTTCTCTCCGGGCTCTTTATCTTCGTGCTGGCCCTGGGCAAACTGATCGGCCTGGATCCTCTGGGCTGGACCCTCAAGGTCGGCATGTGGGTGAGCAATCCCTTTGATGGCTTGTCCTCCGCGACCAAGGGACTCATGCCCGGCTGGGCTGCGCTTCTTGTCACGTACGTTTTCATCACCGCGGTTCTTTCCGTGGGTGTGAAGCTCATGAAGGGCAACGTGAAGCGTTTCATCGGTTCCTTCACGCTGGTCTTCTTCATCGCCATTGCCTGCTACACCGTGGGCGCCAACGCGTATATCGCCGCCAACCCCACCGAACTCACCAAGATGGGCATTCCGTGGGCTCTCGGCCTCAGCACGGAAGCCGGCCTTATCTGCGCTCTGATTGCCGGTATTCTTATCGGTAACTTCGCTCCCGGATTTACCGACAGCGTGCGCGAAGCCTGCCGTCCTGAACTGTTCGTGAAAATCGCCATCGTTATTCTTGGTGCCGAACTGGGCGTGAAGGCAGCTGACGCCGCCGGTTTCGCCGGTCATGTCATTTTCCGAGGCCTCTGCGCCATTGTTGAAGCCTACCTGCTGTACTGGGCCGTTGTGTACTATGTCGCCCGTAAGTACTTCAAGTTCAACAAGGAATGGGCTGCTCCCCTGGCTTCCGGCATTTCCATCTGCGGTGTGTCCGCCGCTATTGCCACGGGCGGTGCCATCCGCGCCAGGCCTGTGGTTCCGATCATGGTGTCTTCGCTCGTCGTGGTGTTCACCTGCATTGAAATGCTGGTTCTTCCTTTCCTCGCTCAGCATTTCCTGTACACCGAACCCATGGTTGCCGGCGGTTGGATGGGCCTTGCCGTTAAGTCCGACGGCGGCGCCATCGCTTCCGGCGCCATCACTGAAGCTCTGATCCTCGCGAAGGTCGCCGGCCTCGGCACTCAGTATGAACCCGGCTGGATCGTGATGGTCACCACCACCGTCAAGATCTTCATTGATATGTTCATCGGCGTGTGGGCTCTGGTGCTCGCGTACGTGTGGACCGCCAAGTTCGACAAGACCAACGGCAAGCGCACCATGACCTGGAGCGACGTGATGGATCGTTTCCCCCGTTTCGTTCTTGGTTATCTTGGCACGTTCCTGATCCTGCTGATCATGTGCCTCACCTCGCCTGATCTGCACAAGATGGGCGGCGCCATGTCCGGCGCCATCAACGGCTTCCGCACCATCTTCTTCCTCCTCACCTTCTTCAGCATCGGCATGGTTTCCAACTTCCGCAAGCTGAAGGAAGAAGGCATTGGCCGTCTTGCCGTTGTGTACATTGTCTGCCTGTTTGGCTTCATCATCTGGGTCGGTCTGTTCATCTCCTATGCTTTCTTCCATGGCATGACCCCGCCTGTGATCGGTGCCTAGTTTATTCTTATAAAGGAGCATAAAATGGAAGACAAAGAAGTTAAACTCCATGAAGAAATAAAGAACATGGAGTATGAGCCTCTCGATGAAACCGAACTCAAGCTCATTCACTGGAGCTGGGGGCTTGGCGTCACTCTTCTGGTCGTGCTGTTCCTCATCAGCAAGTTCGTGATGACGACGCACTAAGCCGTTTACCGAATCTGTGATACGGCGCCGGAAGGAGATGTCTCCTTCCGGCGCTTCTTTGGAGTGAATCAACGATGCCTCGTTATCATCTTCGTTATCTTAAGGGCCCGAATTACACGCTCAATCTGGAATACGACGCCATAGTGGAAGCTCCTTCCTTTGAAGCCGCGCTTCGTCCTCATTCGGACTGGCCCATCACGGAAAGCTACGACCACGCCACGGCCACGGCCTGGAATCCCGGCACCTGCATGTATTATCAGGAAATGTGGGAAGCCGCGCTGCTTCCCGATGAAAAGAAGAACGCAGACGCTGCGGAAGCGAAAGTCTGAGGTTTTCTTTGCGAGAGAGAAGTATCAGAAGGTTGTCCGGGAGCGCGTTTCGTCCGTCAACGCATGATGAAAAAGCCGGGATATCCCCATGGGATAGACCCGGCTTATTTTTAATGTCCTCAGTCGGTTGAGATCGTGGAAGCGACTGACATAGAATACGCCCGTTTACGGGCCGTGCGCCTTACCCCTTCGGCGCGCTGATTTCTAGGCGCGGGACGGGGCGTTTTTTTCGCAAAAGCTGCGTTGCCGTTATTTTCCGAGATAGCCGCCATCCACGGGAATGACGGCCCCGGTGATGTAATCCGCCGCCTCGCTGGCGAGAAACACGGCCAGACCGCACAGATCCTGACCCGTGCCCCAGCGTTTCATGGGAATGCGGGAGGTTATTTCCCGGTACTGTTCGGGATTTTTTTCTTTCATGTCGGCGGTGAGTTTTGTCGTCATGTATCCGGGCGCTATGGCGTTGACGTGCACGCCTCGTCCGGCCCATTCGTTGGAAAGGGCTTTGGTGAGCTGAGCCACGGCTCCTTTGCTGGCCGTGTACGCCGGCACCATTTCACTGCCGAAGAAGGACGTCATGGAGGCCATATTGATGATGCGTCCGTAGCCGCGCTCAAGCATGTCGCGGCCCGCGAGCTGGGAAAGGGCAAAAATCGCGTTGAGGTTGATGTCTATGATTTTTTTCCATCTGTCGAGGGGGAACACTTCAGCCTTGGCCCGGTACTGGATCCCAGCTCCGTTGAAGAGCACGTCGATGCGTCCGCCGCACAACGTTTTTACGGCTTCGTACGTTTCCTCCATGTGGTCTATGTCGCTCAGATCGCAGCGATAGTGCATGACCTTGCGGTCTTTTTCCATGGACTGCGCCGCTTCCTCGAGATTGGGGGCGATGTCCATGATGCAGAGATTGCCGCCGGCTTCATAGTAGGCTTTGGCGATATCGTGGCACAGGCCGTTGGCGCCGCCGGTCACGACAATGTTTTTGTGGGCGAGATTGAGTTCCATCGTCGTTTTTCCTTGAAGTAGAACGTTACTTGATGACGCCTTTCTTGCTCCATGCCGCTATCTGTTCGTTATCGTGTCCGAACAGCATGGTCGCGTGACGTTGTTCCTGCATTTGTTTCAGTCGATCGAGATTGCTGAGAAATTCTTTCGTGCCCTTGTTGATGGGGCCTCCGGGAGGAAGGGATTTTTCCCATGTTTCCCTGGTGTACACGGTATCGCTCGTGACGATGATCTGGCCCATGGTCTGGGTTTTGATCGCGAGTCCTATGACGCCCGGCGTATGCGCCTCCTGAATAAAGAGCGTCAGATCGGGAGCCAGATCCGTCGTGTCGCGTATGGGGCGATAGATCACGCCGCCCACGTCGAAAAGGCTTTTGACGTAGGCTCCGCCTTCTTCGCCGGTGAAGACGCTCCGACAAGCGTTCCAAAGTTCGCGTTCCGACACGACGACGTTCTTGATGGCTTTGGAGTTCTGAAAGTAGCGCAGTCCGCCCACATGATCGAAGTGCAGGTGGGACAGAATGATCATGTCGATGTCTTCGCAGGTCAGCCCCTCGCTTTGCAGGGCGTCTTCAATGGATCGGAAGTTTTCCACGGGATAGACGCGCGTGATGTCGTCGCCGTATTCCCTGCGATGATAGGGACTGTTGCCGGTGTCGTACAGCACGTTGCCGAGCGTCGGATGCCGGATCAACAGCGCGCTGACGGGCGAGTCGTACATGACGTTTTCGTCGTAGCCGTCGACGATGCGGAAATACTGACACCTGAGATGGCCGAGCGGAAGCACGCGGAGAGAAAGTGTGTCCATGGTTTTTCCTGAGCTTGGTAGAAGAACACGGGAAGCGGCGGAAGGAGACGTCGCGCAGGCCGAGGAGCGGGTAACGACGTTGCATCGTCGCGCGAAAAAGGAGGATCGGCGGGGAAAATTGGTCAGGTCGCCGCGCTGTCGAGGCGGATAGAGCAGGGGACCGGAACGGATATGCCGGCAGGGTGTCATATCCGTCCAGTCCCCGATGCGAGCAGCGACAGCCTAAGTTCGATTATTGGGCGGGCGCGAATTATTTGCCGAGGCGTTCCTTGACAATCTTCAGGAAGTCCTGATCCACGATGGCGGCGTACTTGTCATAAACGGGCTGGGCGGCGGCGCGCCATTCCTTCATTTCGTCGGCGGTCGGCGTATGGCAGAGGATGCCTTCCTTTTCCATCGTGGCGACGCTGTCGTCCATGATGGAGACCCACTGCTTGTTGGCTTCCTGGAGAGCCTTGTCCAGACCGGCGTCCACGATGGGCTTGGCCCAGTCGGGCAGACTTTCATAGAAGGTTTTGTTCATGCTGGCGATCATGAAGAAGCCGTTGTAGGGAACGAAGATGAGCGATTCCAGATTTTCATAGAACTTGGAAATCAGGATCGTGGAGTAGTTCAGGCCGATGCCGTCGATGGTCTTGAGCTGAAGGGCGGTATAGCATTCGGCGAAGGAAATCGTGGCGGGCGACGCGCCCATGGCGGAAATGACGTCACGTTCAATGCGGGAAGCGGTGGAACGGAGCTTTTTACCCTTGATGTCCTTCATGGTCTGGCATTTGCTGTTCATGCCCAGGGCTCTGGGAGAATAGGGAGAAATCAGCACGATCTTGACGCCGAGCTTTTCGAATTCATCTTCCAGACGCTGATAGACGGGGCCGTCGAGCTTTCCGTCTTTGTTGTAGAAGAGCTTCATGTTTTCGTCGGGCTTTTCGCAGAGATAGGGAAGTTCAAGAACTTCCAGCTCAGGAACGACGGAGCTCAGGTTGGAACTGGACCCGAAAGCCAGCTGAATGATGTTCATCTGCGCTTTTTCCAGCGTTTCCAGGCATCCGCCCATGGAAGAGTTCTCATAAATGACGACTTCAATTCTTCCGTTACTTGCTTTCTCCACGTATTCCTTGAACGCGGCGAAGGGGACGGATTGCTCGCAGCCGGCGCCCGTATTGTGAGCCGCTTTTATGGTAATTTCCGCGGCAGAGGCTGTTCCGCAAAAGAGAAGTCCCATCAAGACGGCCATGGTAGAAAGTCTTCTGAACATAACATCCTCCTAACTAAGGGTAAAAGTTTTACAACTCACTCGTTATGCGCGGCTGGTCTATTGGAAGTACAGGTCGGGCAGCCAGAGCGTCAGCTGCGGGAATACGATAAGAAGCGTCAGCGTGATGAGCATGCTGATCACGAAGGGGATGGACGCGGCAAAGATGCGTTCGCTGGGCACGTCGGAAATGGTGTTGGCCACAAAGAGGTTCACTCCCAGCGGCGGAGTGATGAAGCCCACCGAAAGGTTGACGATCATGATGATGCCGAAGTGGACGGGGTCGAAGCCGAGCTGAACGACCAGCGGCAGAAGAATGGGCGTGAGCAGCACGATGGCGGCCACGGTTTCCATGATCATGCCCACGAACAGCAGGAACAGGTTGATCAGCAGCATGAGCAGGATGGGATTCGACGTGAGAGACGTGAGAGCCTTGGCCATTTTCATGGGGATACCCAGCAGGGAAATGAGCTGACCGAAGAACGTGGCCATGCCCACGATGAGCAGCAGGGGAGCCACGGTCATGGCGGCGGCCCGGAACAGGCTGGGAATTTCTCTCCAGGTGAATTCCTTATAGATGAACAGGCCGACGATCAGCGCGTAGAGGCTGGCCACGGCGGCGGATTCCGTGGGAGTGAAGATGCCGCCGTAGATGCCGCCCATGATGATGACCGGCACAAGCAGGGCCCATTTAGCCTGGTTGAACGCGCGGAGCAGGGAACCGGCGGAACGCTTGGTCGGGTTGCCCCTCCAGCCGTGCTTCTTGGAGATGAAGTAGGCGGGAATCATGAGAGCTATGGCCACCAGCGCGCCGGGGATGATGCCGGCCAGGAAGAGGCGTCCGATAGAGACGTTGCCGGCCACGCCATAGATGACCATGGGGTTGCTGGGAGGAATGATGACCGAAATGCAGCCCGCGCAGGCGCAGACGGCGGCCGCGAAGTCGAGGCGGTATTTCTGGGTATGCATGGCCGGCACCATGAGTGTGCCGATGGCCGCCACCGTCGCCGGCGCGGAGCCACTGAGGTCGGCGAAGAACACGGAGGCAAGAATGGTGCTGAGGGCGTAGCCGCCGGGGAGCGCGCCCAGCAGCTCATCGGCCAGAATAAGCAGATGCTTGGCGATGCCGCCGCGGGCCATGATCTGGCCGGCCAGAACGAAGAAGGGAACGGCCAGCAGGGCAAAGCTGTCTATGCCGCTGAAGGAAGCCATGGTGGCGAGGCCGAGAGGCATGGCTCCCGTGATGAGAAGATACGATATGGCGGTCAGACCGATGGCGATAGCGATCGGCACTCGGAAAAAGAGAAAAAAAGCGATACTGAGCAGAAGAAGAAAGCCAGTCATAGGAGACTCCCGGAACTAAGGTCCGTGCGGTGGTTATGGGGATCAGTCCAGAGACACGCTGTAGCTGTGGATGACACCGGTCTTCTTGTAGCGGAGCCAGTCGACGATGATGGCCTGAATGAGCCGGATCATGCCGAGGCCGAAGCCGATGCCCACGAGGGACGTGAACCACCACATGGGAAGCCGCATGGCGGAAGTCTTTTTATGCACCATGATCTGCTGCGAAACGAGTTCGTAGCAGCTGACCACCATGAGCAGGCAGAACACGAAAAACGCCGTGTAGCTTATCATGGTGATGATGCATTGTACTTTCTGCGACGTGTGAGACGGAATGACGTCGCAGATGATATGTCTTTTGTGCCGAATGGCGTACGGAACGCCGAGGAAGACGATGGCGACAAGGAGGTACTTGGCTATTTCTTCCGAATAGAGCGAAGAGGCGTTAAGGAAGTATCGACGGACGACTTCAAAGTTCACGTCTGCAAGAAGTATGATGAAAAGAATAATTTCTATGGTGTCCTCAAAGTGACTCTCCAACCAAAGCAGTTTTTCTTTCATAGGTTCACTCCGTACAAGTGCTTACAGGGTTATTTTTAACAGCTTGCAGGCATTTTTAAAGAAAATCTTTTCTTCCTCTTCCTTGGTAAAATGGTAATTTTTCAGATCCTCCACGGCGTCCCGGATATCGTAGCAGGGGTACGCGGAACCGAAGATGATGCGATCGCAGTTCATCCATCGGCAGCCGTTCTGGTACATTTCCCTGCCGGGAGTCATGGGGTTGTGCATGTAGAGATCCGGAATGAGCCAGATGTTGGGGTGGAGCATGGCGACATTGAAGATCTGCGGTATCCACGGGTAGCAGGCGTGGGCGACGACTATCTGCAGTCGCGGAAAGTCGTTGGCGATGTTCTGGATATGCACGGGATTGCTGTATTCCAGCGTGGGCCCCTGATAGAGGCTTACGGTCAGAACCACGGGAAGCTCGGCCTGTTCGCACATGGCGTAGATGGGGTAGAACACCGCGTCGTCCGGGAGTCTTGCGGGATCGTTCCAACCCGGTTCCAGAGCGACGCCGCGGAACCCGTAGGACATGCAGGTTTCCAGTTCCTTGAGGGCGGCGAACACGCCGGAAGAAAGATCGACGCCGCCGAAGGGAATGACGACATCAGGATACATTTCCGCAAGTTCTTTGACGTCTTCGTTGGAAACGGAAGCGGCCTTGTTTCCGATATTGCGCGCCATGACGACGCCCTTTTCCACGCCGGCCTCTTTCATTTCCTGAAAGAAAAGCTCCATGGATTTTTCATGAGCCGAGGCGGTGTGGGTGCCGCGCAGGGCCATGGGGCCCGCGCTGTTGCACACGGGGTTGAAGATGGAAAGATTTTTGAAACCTTTGAACGGGGGTCGGAGGCGGAAGTCAAAAATCATACAAGCTCCCATGGTTTTTAAAGGCGGACTGATGCGGTGAAGCTCAGAGCCGGGATCGTCAGGAAACGAGCCTTTCTCCCAGGCGTGATTCCGCCAGGCGTCTGAGTTTTTCCATCAGCATTTTATTGAGACTGACGTCTCCCATCGGATAGGGTCTTCCGAGCTGGGTGTACTTTTGCGTGCCGAGTCGATGGTACGCCAGCATTTCATAGGAGATGTGTCGTCCGGCCAGGGATTCTATGAAATCACAGATATCCGCCACCGTTTTTTCCGAATCGTTGAATCCCGGTATGATCGGCGTTCGTATCAGGATGGGCAGGTCTTTGAATTCGGAAGAAATTCTTTTGATGTTGCTGAGAATAGGGGCATTGTCCACGCCGGTATTCGCCTTATGCAGCGAAGGATCGAGGTGTTTGACGTCAATGATGAGCGTGTCAAGATGCGAGGCTGCTTCCCGCAGAACTTCATAAGGCGCGTACGCGCAGGTTTCCATGGCCGTGTTCAGATAGCGTTTTTCCGCTTCTCTGAGGATGGCCATGAGAAATTCAGGCTGGGCGCAGGGTTCGCCGCCGGAAACCGTCAGGCCTCCGGAACTGCGCTGATAGAAGACGGCGTCTTTTTCTATTTCCTTGAGGGCCTCTTCCACGGTGATGCGGCGTCCGAAAATCTTCAGCGCGTCGGCGTGGCATCGCTGTGAGCAGGCGGCGTGACAGGCGGCGAGATCGCAACGTTCTCTCGCTATTTCCGGCAGCCCGCCGCTTACAGGAAACGAAATCGCGCCCTGCGGGCACACGTCTTCGCAAAAGCCGCATTTTTCTTTGGTCAGGCATCGGGTCGCGTTGAACGCCAGTTCCGCCTGGAAGGATTGGGATTCGGGATTGCTGCACCAGCGGCAGCGCAGCGGACAGCCCTTGAAAAACAGAATGGTCCGTATGCCGGGTCCGTCGTGAACGCTGTACTTCTGGATGTTGAAAATTTGTCCTGTGACAAGCCTGTCCTGCATGACCGTAGCTCCTGAGGGGGATCTTCCCTGAGGGAAGATCCCCCATGCCGTTATATTTCCGAATGTTCAGTTCTGGCGATCAGATCATTCTGAAGGTCAGGCGTCAGATCGACAAAGTAGGCGCTGTACCCGGCCACGCGAACAATAAGACTCCGATATTTTTTAGGGTCTTTTTGCGCGGCGAGCAGAGTGCTGCGATTGATGACGTTGAACTGCACATGCCAGAGCTTGAGGTCGATGAAGGAACGGATGAAGTCCACCAGACGGCGGGTGCCCTGTTTACCTTCCACGGCCTTGGGGCTGAACTTGATGTTCAGCATGCGGGCGGCGCGGTTTATCTTGTCTCTGTTCTTGGAGGCGTCGTTGCTGAGCAGCACGCTGGTGGGACCGTTGACGTCGGCTCCGTGGGACGCCGACGTGCCGTCGGAAAGCGGCGTCCATGCCTTTCTGCCGTTGGCCGACGCGCTGACCACGCGGCCGAAGGGCACATGCGCCGTCACGGGTACGTAGCGGGTGTCAATGTACACGCCCAGTTCTTTGCCGTATTTTTCAAAGAAATCCATGGTGTGCCGTTCGACGGCGCGACCGATGGAGTCGGCGTAAGGATCGTTGTTGCCGTAGCAGGGGCAGTGCTGGAGAAGTTCCCTGATGTCTTCATAGCCTTCGAAGTCGGCGTCGAGCGCGGCCAGAAGCTGATCCATGGTGATGGATTTGTCGTCGTACACGGCCTTTTTGATGGCGGCGAGACTGTCGATGAGCGTGCCGTAACCGATGTAGTCCATCAGGCCGCTTTCGTAACCTTCGGGAATGTGTTCGGTATGCAGATCAAGGCAGTATTTCATGCAGAGATCGTGCAGGCTCGAGCTCATGGGCACGGAGAAATACTTCTGACGCATTTTGTTGGTGATGTACTGAATGTCGATGGCCACGCGCAGATAATAGGTCTGCTGGGTCAGGAAGGCGTTCCAGAACTCGTCCCAGGTTTTCAGATTTCTGGGATCGCCGGTTTCCACGCCCAGGAGACGATCTCCGAATTTCTTGATGCGGCCGTTGTTCAGAACGAGTTCCAGCTCGGCGGGCATGTTGATGTACATGCCGCCGGACGTGTACGTGTCACGGTTGGGCATGCGGGATTCCGTGCAGCCGCTGGCCGTATAGTCATAGGCCTGATCCAGCGGCGCGCCCTTGGCGGTCATGATGGGGATGATTTCCTCGTCGTTGAGCAGCTTGGGATAGCCCGTGCCGAATTTGATGGTTTCAGCGATTTCCGACAGGAACCGTTCCGGGGAACGCGCGTGCACGCGGGCCGCCAGATCGGGATAATGCAGCGGGAATTCTCTTTTGGACTTGAGGAAAATGTAGGAAAGATCGTTGGTGGCGTCTTCGCCTTCGGGCGTGAGGCCTCCGATGGTTACGGCTTCCCAGTGCGCGTAGCCCTGGTTGAACGAGGTGCCCTGGGCGGAAATGTACATTTCGATGAACTGGGCCATGCCGCACCAGACGCATTCCAGCAGTTCCATGGCCTGCGCGTCCGTAAGAACGCCCTTATCTTTGTCCTGCTTGAACAGAGGATAGAGATACTGATCCATGCGGCCGTTGGAAATCGTGGTGCCGGTGCGCTGTTCCAGACGCGAGAACATCTGGACGAAATACTGGCTTTGAACGGCCTGATGGAAGGTCTTGGCCGGATAGGCGGGAACCTGACGGCAGTTTTCCGCGATGAGGAGCAGTTCCTTCTTGCGCACGGGATCCTGTTCCGCGGCGGCCATTTCCTCCGCCTTTTCGGCGTGGCGGCGGGCCCAGAGCATGATGGCGTCGGACACGATGACCACGGCTTCCAGGAAGGGACGCTTTTCGTGATAGTCGGCGGGACTGTTGGGGTCGAGAGCCGCAAGGCGTTCCTTGGCTTCGCGCTGAATGTCCAGGAAGCCGCGCTTGATGACCTTGCCGTAATCGTGAACCCACTGGAGCGACGAACGCCAGGAGGCCGTTTCATTGACCAGATAGCGGGGCGTCGTTCCCTCGGCGTCGATGAACAGGATGTCGTGCAGTTCTTTCGGCACCACCTTGTTGAAATTTTCGTGATAGGTTTTTCCCTTCCAGTACGGGCCAATTTCTTCTTTGATGACCTTCATGCTTTCCGGGGAAATGGAGGCGGTTCCGCCTTCGCGTTCTCCCAGCTTGGTCAGGAAGGTTTCATAGAAGTCGCCTTCGATTTCGGGATACATGATGCCGTAACGGCCTTTGCATCCGAGGCGGCCGACGATGAGCTGATAGTCGTCGATGTAGACGGTGATATTGCTTGCGATGTTGTACAGAGCCTTCGCCCAGCGCAGAATAAGCGGTTCGCCTTCCGTCTGCTTCATGCTGCGGGTGAAATAAAGAGCTCGTTCCACGTCAATGACGGGTTCCATGCCGTCGAAAGTTTGAACGATGTTATAAACGCGCGGATGCTCTTTTTGAAAAACGTCTTCACCGATGCCGAAAATGCGTTTTTCCTGCCCGGAAAGAGATATTTCTTCATGACAATCGCAGCCGGAAAAACATGATGCGGCGTTCGAGTCAAACATGGTTCTCTCCTTTTCCCTTTAAGAACTTGCTTATCCTGCGTCATGGCCACTGGCGGAAGAAAAGCTGAACTTCTGGGCGCTCCCGAACTTCATGCATGCCGGAAATCAGGGGCTTTTGTTATTTTTATAACACGGGCGTTTTTTTTATCGATAACAGCTGTTATCAATCCGGAAAAATTTTCATATTTTTTCTCGCCGCTAAAAAAGCAGGCGGTCTCTCCCGAGAGGCATGGGCTGCGGGCGTGGCCGTCTGCCGTTCGACAAAGTTTGAGTTTGTTTACTTATCTTGTTATAATAATAGAGTTTTTACTTGTTTGAATATCCATTTCCTTTTTCAGGTCGGAGAGGGCGCGCGATATGGAGACGCTGTGAACGTTTAAAATTCTGGCAAGTTCTTTCTGGCACATGTGCAATTCCAGCCGGCGTTCTCCGCGGTTGAGCGTAAATTGCATTTCCAGAAAAGCTCTCAGGCGTTCCTTGAGAGTCTGGTTTTTAAAATTTTCAAACTTTGTGCAGATGCTTGTGGATTTTACGGCAAGCGTAAACAAAATATTTTTTACGATGTCAGGGTTTTGAATAAGTTTATTGATGGCGCTTTCGGAAAATTTGCTTACCGTGCACTTTTCCGCGGCGATAAATTCATCCATGCTTTTTCTTTTGGAAAAGTACCACGCTTCGGCAAGAAAGCCTTTGGTGATGACATAGGCGAGATTCATGTCGATGTTATTGTCGGGACGATATCCGTTGATAATTCCTTCGTGGAGATACCAGATGGATCGTGGCACTTCACCGTAGGAAAGAAGAACCGTTCCCTTGGGGAGAACCAGCTTTTCACCTAAGGAAAAGGTGTCGCTGGGGAGCTCAGGAGCTCCGGAAAGGTCGTAGCAGTGGGCAAAGTGAAGCTGATCGATTTTTTCTATTTTTTTCATTTTCCTCTCCGGAGCTGCGCCGTTGAACTGTGGATTTTGTTGAGAGAAGAGAGAGGGATACGGGACTTCCACTCCCATACTTTTTTTTGAATTTTTTGACAACAGGAGAGGATTTTTATCGTATCCCCGCGCGGGGACGACTGATAGTTTTATGCATAGAACTTTATTTGACTCGTTTACTTCTGGTAAAGGCATTTGGGCGGACTGGAGGAGAGGGGAAAACGAATATAAGCTTTGTTGATAAATCGACGTCAGAAACGTTTTGCATTGCGTTCGTTCTCATTCCGATCATGATGTCGTTTCCGCGCGACGCGAGGTGTGACGATGGAGCATGCAGGGACGTTTCCGCGTCGAGCGCATGAGGGGCGCGGCAGACGCGCGTTTCTTGCAGCAGTGGAGAGGTTATGGGGAGAAAGAGGCCATGCGCGAAAGGTGCAGCCTGCGGTCGTCGATTATGCAGAGGCTGGAAAAGCGTTCCGCCGCGCTTCGAAGGGCGCGTCGTCGTTTTTTTAGCGCGATCACGACTTGTTGAATGAGAAGAGAAAAGCTTCGGCGCATGCGGCGTTCCGTTCAGGAGACGGGCTCGAAAAAGAGCGTCATCGGCCGGACTGGGCTGCTTTGCCGCGGAGCGAGGCGAGCTCTTCCTCCCACCATCGGCTAAGATCTGTAAAGTATTGCAGAAAAACGTCATCCATGGCCGTTTTGGTGGACTGCTGAATAGCGTTTTTCATGGCGAAATTTTTTCCCCAGTACATTTTTCCACGTTGGGGTCTGCCCTGGGCGTGGTATTCTTTTACAATTCTTTTTCTATTATTTAAAATCGTTTCAATGCGTATATTGATATACGCTCTACAGTGTTTGAATTCATACGCGACGTCATCAATAATTATTTTATTTTTCTCAAAATCGTTTCTGTATAATTTGATAAATATATTTTGAATGTCATCGGATTTGAATGTTTCCGATAAAATGGTGTGCATATTTATATCCCATAGATTAAAGATTCCACCCATGACGGAATATATTCGATCTTCTTCCTGATATACTTTAGGCGAGAATCCATAGCCGAAGACGGCGGCGATATGGGGATAGACAACTTGGGAGTGATTGTTTTCCAGATACTGGTGATAGTCGTAATCGACGCGAGTCGTGCATCCTCCGGAGAGGAGTATCGTCCAGAGGCATAGAAGGAACGCGATGATAAGGCGTTGTTTCATGCACGGGCTCCTTGGTATAGCAGTTTGAAATATATACCGAAAGAGAACTTTCGTAAATAAGGCGCGGAAAGAGGGGAAAGAGAGCCCTTGAAATGGCGAATCACCAGTCTTTCAATTTGCCCATGTCGTTTCTGGGAAGTTCCGGGCCGAAATCGAGACGCGCGGGGCGTTCTTCGGGAGCCATGGCGTGGAAGAGGGCCTTGAGCGTTTTTCGCAGCGCGGCTTCATCCGCGTTTTTTTCCGCAACGATAAAGGCCTTGAGCCTGCCGCCTTCCTTCGGCGTCATCAGGCGCACGGCGCACGTCGCGACGCCGGGGACGGCGGCCAGACGTTTTTCAACGAGAGCCGGATAGACGTTGACGCCTCCCACCTGCACGGCGCGATCCGTCCGTCCTTCGGGATAGAATTCACGATCGTTCTGCCAGCGCAGGTTGTCCATAAGCGGGCAGGCGACGACGTCGCCGTCGGGCATGGCGCGAAGAAGCTGCTGAGGGTTTTCTTTCTGGCGGCTGAAGTAGGGAAGAAGGCGGTAAGGCGCGTCGGCGCGTCGGCGTATGCCCATGACGCCGGTTTCCGAGGAGCCGAAGATGTCCGCTATGGCGTAGCCGCGGCGTTCCAGCGCGGCGAGCGTTTCCTGCCGCACGGGGGCGGACGCGCTGATCAGCGTGACGTTTTTGGGCGACGGATGGTTCTGACCTCTGGCGACGGCGTCCCAGAGCAGGGGAACGCCGACGACGGCGCAGTCTTCCCGGATTCGGGAGACGACCAGAGAGGACAGAGAAAGGGTTCGTTCAACGGGAACGCCGCAAAGAAATGGCAGATAAAGGCCGAACGTGAAACCGTAGAGATGATGCGGTGGAACGGCGGACAGGAACGCCTTTTTCCCCGCGAAGATGTTCATCAGGCAGGCGGATTCCTGTTGCAGATCCATTTCGGTATGGACGCAGAGACGAGGCTCTCCCGTGGAGCCGGACGTGGAGAAGGCGAGATTTCGAGGGCCGCGAAGCCACAGAAGACGCAGGCGTTCGGCGCGTTCGCCCATGGGGATATCCTGTCGCGCGTCGAGCGTCTTTTCCGCGTCGGGAGAGTCGGTCAACATGAACATGGTCGCCAGATCGCGAGCCGCGTTTCGCCACTCGTCCAGTCCGCAGAGTTCGGAGCGTCGTTTTCGGGCAAAGAGGTTCCGCGCCAGGGGAGGAGTGGGAAACGGACTTTGGCTCCGGGTGCGGCTCAGCAGCGTAGACTGGAAAATGTCAAGAAAACAGGACGCGTCCAGAGAAGGAAGCAGAGCGGTCATGACAGCTTTTCCAGACGTATGAGGGCGGAGCGGCGGGAGCGCGCGGATTCCTGGAAGACGTCCGCGGCGTCGGCGTTTTCTTTCATGCGATTCAGAGCGAGGGCGCATCCGAAGGCGGGGGGCAGCGCGGAACCTGTTGGCGTTTCCATGGGGAGAGGGCGCGCGCCGTCTGAAGTTCGCAGAAGCACGGGCGAGGACGGCTTTTCAGGGTTCCACAAGACGTCCGCGGTCGTTCCTTGATTTCGCCGTTCGAGACAGAGGAAAACGCCGCCGGCGACGGCGGGCAGAGCGGGAAAGACCTCCCGCAGGCGGGGATCGGCTTCATCGAGCGCGCCCACCAGCACCTGAGAACAGCGATCGTTGTTCAGGAGACTGATGCCGATCTGTAACGCGCCGGCAAAGGACAGTTCTTGATCGTTGACGGTGAAGGCCGGCCCCTTGGCCTGAAGCAGAAGACTGAGCAGACCGGCGGCCATGTTGTTGACCGCGTGGGAGAAGGCCAGAGGAGAGGAAAGGCGGGGGCCGTCGTTCAGGATGGAATCCATGAAGTCAAAGGACGTTTTCTGACAGCCGAAGAACGTGCCGATGACGATTCCCGTGTCTTCGGGACAGGGAAAGCGATTCGCGTCGGACAGCGCCGAAACGGCGGCGCAAAGGCCGACGCGCGCGTACAGAGGCAGGCGGCGAAGCCGGCTTTTGGGAAAGTAGGCGGAGAGAGCTTCGGTCGCGTCGGCTTGCGCGAGGAGGCCGCGTTCCGCAAGCTGCGCGTCGAGCTCGGCGTTGATGCCGTCCGCGGCGTGGAAGAGGCCCATTCCCGTGATGACGGGGCGCGGCAAACGATCAGTCATGGTCACACTCCGTAGACAAAGCCAGCGCGGCGTTGCTTCCTCCGAATCCCAGCGACGTGGACAGCGCGTTTTTCTTCGCGATGGCCAGCGGTTCGCGGAGCGGGGAAACGCCGATTTCCGGATCTTGTTCGGCAAAGCCCACGCTGGCCGGAACGACCCCTCTGGACAGGGCGATCAGGGTAAAAACGGCTTCCAGCGCGCCGGCGGCTCCGAGCGTGTGTCCGGTCAGGGCCTTGCTGGCCCAGAGGGGCACGCCGGGCAGCGCGTGCGCGAGGGTTTTGCCTTCGATGCGGTCGTTTTCTTTGGTTCCCGTGCCGTGAACGTTGACGAAGGCCAGGTCTGTCTCTTGCAGACCGGCTTGCGTCAGCGCGTCTCGCATGGCTCCGGCCAGGCCTTCTCCTTCGGGGTGCGGGGAGGTGAAGTGATAGGCGTCGCTGTGAGAGCCGTAGCCGAGCACGTATCCTAGTATCGTCGCGCCCCGGCGTCTGGCTTTCCGCAGCGACTCGAGGCAGAGAAAAGCGGCCCCTTCTCCGAGATTGAGTCCTTTTCGACGGGCGTCGAAGGGGCGGCACGGTTCGTCGTCGTACACCATGAGACGGGCGAATCCGGTATGGGGAACGAGGCTCAGCGCGTCCATGCCGCCGCAGAGCGCGGTGTCGGTCTGACCGCTGCGTATGAGATCTATGCCCATGCCGATGGCGTCGGCGCCGGACGTGCAGGCGTTGGAAATCGTCAACAGCGGGCCGCGCGCCTGAAACGTTTCGCCCAGCGTCAGCGCGGGATTGCAATCAAGATAGTCAGCGCAGTCTTCGCTGACGCCGGCGTTTTCATGACGGCGTCGATAGCCTTCCAGAAAATGGAGCGCGGAACCGGAGGTTGTGCCCGCGATGACGGCCGTGCGGCTTGCGTCTTGCCATTGAGCCTGAGCCATGGCCTGAGTCGCCGCCAGCATTCCTAGACGCAGCGTGTCGGCCGCGCTGCCTTGGCGTCCTTTTCCGTTCCATGCGGTTTGCGGCGCGCTGTAGAAAGGAAAAGGAAGCGCGTCTTCGGAGAGCGTCGCGGCGGGAGAAAGCGAGCGTTCCTGACGGTAGAGTCCCCGCTCGATGGCCGGAATGTCGGGGCCCAGAGCGCAGAGAGCTCCCATGCCGGTGACGGCGACAGGCTCTTCTTTACGCATGGTCGCCGCTCTGGGAAAGAATGAAGTTGGCCAGGGTGTTCAGCGTCTTAAAGATGGCGCGCGCGGCGTCGGCGTCGCGGAGGATGACGCCGTACTGCTTTTCCAGGAGCACCACGAGTTCCACCGCGTCCAGGGAATCGAGGCCGAGTCCGTCTTCCTCAAAGAGAGGGGTGTCCGCAAGGATGTCGTCTTCCGTCACGTCTTCAAGAGGAAGCGAGGCAAGAATATGTTTTTTTAAATCTTCTATGAGTTCAGTCTTGTCCATCGTCATGCTCCCACATGTCGTAAAAGTTGAAGAAGTGAAAAGGGTATTGTTCGGTAAGGCGTTCCACCTGCGCCATGAAATCTTGCGCCAGCGCGCAAAGCGCGTCCCTGTCGCGGCGGACGTCGTTCGGCACCTTCGTCAGAGTTCCCGGCAGGCCGAGGATCGCGCCGTTCTCTCGGACGCTGAACGTATGCACGATGGGCGCGCCCGTGAGAGACGCCAGAATATAAGGAGCGGCGGGGAGTCGCACGGCGTCGCCCAGAAACTCGACGGTGACGTATTCCTTGTCCTGCGGGGTCATGCGGTCGCCCATCATGCAGACAATGCCGTTGTTTCTGAGCGTGTCGCACACCGCAATGACGGCGGCCATGCCGTCGCGGCTGTTGATGACGCGCACGTCGTGGCGTTGTCCGTCGACCTGGAAGTAATGTTTGTCCACGTCTTCTTTATCCACGAATTGGAGCAGCGCCATGGGGCGTCCCAACGTCTCGAGCCCCAGCAGACCGAGTTGCCAGCTCCCGAAATGCGCGCTGACCAGCAGGCAGCCGTGTCCTTCGGACAGCGCGGCCCGCAGCGCGGAGAGGGTGTGTTCGTTCTGTCGGACGGTGACGGAGCCGCCGCATCCTACGATCATGCGGTCGAGGAGCACGTCGGCGAAATGTTTATAGGCGACGGCGGTTCGGCGCAGTTCCCGAGCGGGCGACGCCGTGCCGAAACGATGTCGGAGATAGGGACGGTAACGCTTTCGGACGTCGGGACGGAGCGCGTAGTAGAAAGAGACCGGATAGAGCAGAAGACGCGCCGCCGGGATAAGGCGCAGACGCACGAGCCAGCGGAAGAACGCGTGCTGAAAGGAGGAGCCTAGACTTTTGCTGGACCACATGACGCGTTTCTCCGTTCCGCGCTGTTTTTTCGGATCATGGCGTAGCAGGAGGCGGCGAGGAACACCAGAATTCCGCCTGCGGCGGCCAGCGCGGGAGCCAGAATGAGACTGCCTATCATCCAGTCCAGAAAGCGGTAGCCGGCCTCATAGCCCAGCGTCTGGATCGTAAATTGCGTGAGCCATTCGCCGTGGACGACGCGATAGCCCAGCAGAACGGCCATTCCCGGCACGAAGGGAGGCCAGGTAAGCGGCACCATGACCAGCGCGCAGAGTCTGTTCAGTTTCCGCCAGCCGATGGTGAAGAGCAGAAGAATGGTTTGCAGTCCCAGGAGAGGTATCGTGGAAAGGAACAGGGACCAGGCCGCGGAAACGGCCAGCTGACGCGGTGACGCGGAGGCGCACAGAGTTCGGAAGGTGTGCCCGGGATGCAGCAGACTCAGCTTGCCTTCCACCTCAAGGGCTCGTCGGCGGAAGGGAATGGGCATGAGAGCGCGCACGGTGAGCCGGGCGTTCAGCAGAGAGATGCGGACGTTGTCCGCTAAAGCCTTAAAGTGGGAAACGCGTTCTTCCCTGGGGGGATAGTAGACGCTGACGGGAATTTCTTTGATGGCGAACCCGGCCCATGCGGCGCGCACGACGATTTCCACTTCAAAGGAGTAGCGGGTTTCGGAACAGGGCACCGCTTCAAGCAGGGCCAGCGGGTAGGCGCGGAAGCCGCTTTGCATGTCCGAGACGGGCACGCCCGTCTGAACGAACATCCAGAACCCTGAGAACTTGCGTCCGAAGCGTGAACTTCCGGGCACGTTGGGCACATGGAAGTTTCTTGCGCCGATGATGAGGGCGCAGGGATCTTCATGGACGGCGGAGAAAAAGGCGGGCAGATCTTCGGCCTTGTGCTGACCGTCGGCGTCCATGACGATGACGTGCGTGTAGCCGCGTCGGCGCGCTTCTTCCGCGCCGCGCAGAATGGCCGCGCCTTTGCCTTGGTTCCGCGGCAGGGAGACGAGCGTGACGGGCAGTCCGTTCAACGAGGCTGGCCCGCCGTCCGTGGAGCCGTCGTCCACGACCATGACGCTGTCGGTGAACCGCAACGCGGCAAGAGCCACGTCTTTCAGCGTGTGACCGTGGTTGTAGACGGGAATGAGCACGCAGCAGCGGACGGAAGCCATCAGAGGAGTTCTCCGCGCTTCCATCGTTCCAGAAAATGGCGATAGAAGGAAGGATGCTCGAGCAGAAGTTCGCCTTTCAGCGTCATGAAGAGCTGCGTGGTCTCTCCGCGGGTCATGACTTCGCCCCCTGCGTCGGTGATGACGTAGCGGAAGTCCATGCGGGCGGCGGCCGACCAAAGCAGGCTCGTATGAATGGTGTAGGTATGATCGTGGAGCAACGGACGTATGTAGTCCAGAGAGAACTTTTTCACGGGTGCCATGCAGCCGTGTTCGTAGAACGTGAGATAGGATATGCCGTACCTGGCGCCCAGGGCCTCCCGACCGTCTTCCAGCCAGCTGGCGTAACGACCGTGCCACACGATGCCCATGGGATCGAGTTCTTCAAAGCGGACACGACGTTCGCTGACCGTTTCGAGTGGCGGGACGCCGTCGGGGTTGAGCAGATGCTGAGCGTTGCGCAAGGGGGTTATCCAAAGATGAGGGGTTTGATCTGCATGGAGGAAGCGACGAGGAACGTCTCTCCCTCTGCCGCGTGAATGTCCACGGTGACTTTGCCGGACGCGCCGATGACGAGATGGGCGATGAGCGGTTGTCGGGGGCGTATGGGGCGGCGGTACTTGGCGGAGACCACGGTCAGCGCGTCGGCCGGTCCGACGACTTCCCGAAAAAACAGGCGCGCCATGGTTATCTGGGTCATGGCCGGAAGAACGGGATGGCCGGGGAAATGTCCCTGGAAGCCCAGAAAGCCCTCATCGAAAAAGAACGCCTTTGTCCAGTGGCGGTCTTCGACGCGTTCGGCCGGACGGCTTGCGGCAAGCAGGGCTTCTTCAAGGGAGAGGGTCATCGGATACGCTCCAGAGGGATGGACAGAGTTTTTTCCGCATCGCGGTAGAGAAATAATACCCTTTTCTGCTGATACTCCCAGTTTGGCGGAAAATCAATGCGGGAGAGGGATTCTTGCCCTTTGTGCCGGAGGGGCAGGAACGACAGAATGGCCGCGATGTCGGCTCCGGCGTCTTCAACGAGCGCGCGTGCGGAGGGAACGCGCGCAAAGAGGACGCGCGTTTTTCCGCGCAGGGGATCAAGGGTGCCGTATCCGAGCAGGACGCCATGCTGCGCCATGAGCGCGATTTTCAGCGTTCCTCGTTCATGCTTCAGCGCGCCTTGAACGGGCATGACGGCTCCGGAAAGCCGGTAGGCTCCCGTGAACGTCAGGGAGGAAAAGTCTATGACGAGAGGCGGCGTTACGTCGCGTCGGGCGCAGGAGAGCGAGAGCGTCAGGAGGAGAATCAGCAGGAACGTCTTCATGCGCCCGGTCCTTTTTTGACGTAGAGACGTGGAATGATCCAGAGCGCGGCGGCCAGTTCCGCCGCGAGGCCGGCGAAGATGACGCATCCCATGGAACGCAGGGCGGGATGTTCGGAAAAGGCCAGCAGTCCCATGCTCATGAAGGCCGTGAGCGACGAAAGAACGACAGCCCTGCGCGTTCCTCCGTCCTGACCGCGCTCCAGCGCGTGCGTCACCATGACGCCGTGATCGAGAGCCAGGCCGAAAACGATGGGCAGCGCGGACAGAGACGCCAGATTGAGGGGCAGGTCAAGAAGACGGAGCGCGGCGAGAGCCGCAATGAGGCTCAGCAGCGGAGGCGCGCACGCGGCCAGCACTTTGGCGGGACGGCGCAGGAAAAGCGCGAGCAGAAGCAGGGCAAGCAGTTCTGCGAACAAGAGGAGCGTTTTTTCCTGACGGAAACGTTCGGCAACGCTCGTTTCCAGAAAGCGTGGGGAGAAGACGAGCGCGTGGGCCCGATATTCGGGAGGAATCGCGGCGCGCAGATCGTCCGCGCCGCGTTCCGGCCGGTCTTGAGCGGAGCAGGAAAGCAGAATGCGGCTTTCGGTTTCCTGATCGAACAGGGCCATGCTGATCGGCTCCCGCAGACCGAGTTCTCGCAGAAGGGGAGCGTCGGCGGTCAGCGGGGCGGCGTCGCGGGGCAGAGCGTCGAAAAAGGGACGGAAGGCCTCGGCGCGGAACGTTTCGTCTTGAGCCGCTTTTTCGAGGCGGGCGTGCAGCAGCGGTTCGTTCTGACGCAGCCAGCGATTCCAGCGCGCGCAGTTGTCTTTCGCCTCTTTTTCCGGGAGAAGAAAATCCGAAGGCGTCGTCACCTTCCAGCCGTTCTTGCGCAACGCGTCGGCGCAGCGGCTTCCCATGATCAGCGCGTCGTCGCGGGAGTCCGCGGTCAGAATCACGTTCATGCCGGAATCCAGATGCCACAGATCGCGCATCAGGGCGGCGTCGCGGGCGATGAGCGGACCGTCCGCGCTGAGCGCGCGGGGAGAGAAGTCGGCTCGGACGCCGGCGAGCGACGCAAAGCAGGCGAGAAAAAGCCCGCCGCAGACGATGAGACTCAGAAACAAGGAAGCCTGACGGCCGACGACGCGCGGCGCGCGCTCAGCGCAGAGGCGTTTCGGCGCGGAAAATCCTGGCAGAAAGGGCAGAAGCAGGACGGCGAGAAGAAATCCCGCCGTCAGAGACGCGACGGAGAAGAAGGCCATTTGCCGGATGGCGGGTATGGAAGACAGAAGAAGGACCGCGAAACCGGACAGATTGAGCAGGAATCCCTGCGTGAGCGGGGGGAGCGCGTCCTGATAGACGCGGGCTTCGTTTTGCCCGGAGCGGAGCGCGAAATGCATGTGTATGGCGTAGTCTTCCGCCAGTCCCATAAGCGACATGCCGAAACCCAGAACCAGCCCGGAGGTCACGGGCCAGACGCAGGCCGTGGCCGCGGCGGCGATCGCCGTGGCGGCCATGGGAGTCAGGAAGATCCACAGGGCCCCCCAGGAGCGCGCCAAAAGCGCGTAGGCGAGGGCGAGGCCCGCGAGAGAGAGGAGCGCGATGCGTCGGATGTCATGTTCAATGGCGCGGGCGTTGGCGGCCGCATACCTTGGTCCGCCGGACATGCGCACGGTCACGTCGTCGCCAAGCAGGCGCGCCGAGTCGTGGACGGATTGAACCATGACCAACGCCGCGGAGGCGTCCAGCGCGTCGCCGGAAGGGCGAAAGATCAGAAGCGAGTGTCGTCCGTCCGCGCTGACGGGACGGGAGAACGCGGACAGAACGGACGAAGCGTCTCCGGAGGGCAGACGCGACAGCAGAACGTCCCGGAAGCGAAGCGGGTCTCCCCTCACCCATGGAACCGCGGCCGTGCCGCCCATGCCTTGAAGCGCGGCGCGGGCGTCGCGCAGGCGTTCCCGGACGGTGTTTTCCGAAAGGGCGTCGGTGAGCGTCGCTTCCGCCTCCGGAGTGAAGAAAGAAGGGAGCAGGCGCAACGTTTTGTCAGGCGTCATGCCTGAGACGCGGAAGCGCACGGCGCGGGCGGTTTCCGGGGGCATGCGTTTTTCGATGACGTCCGCCGCGGCCAGGGCGTCTTCCGCGTTCGCGGCTTCCACGTCGACGAAGAGCATGCCGGACATGGGAGAGTTTTCCAGAAGTTCGGCGGCGAGGCGCATGTCCGCGTCGGCATCGGGAAGGAAGACGACGCTGCTGCTGTTGAGCGAGAGATGCGCGACGCGCAGCAGGGACAGCAGCGCGACGCAGGCAAAAAACGCCAGAACGGCCGTTCTGCGCCGTTTCAGAACAGGATAGAGCCGAGAGAGGGCGTTCATCGGGCGCAATCTTCCGAAAGTTCTCCGTTGACGCGCTGCGCGTCGAAGACGATGGTCGTGACGTCTTCCTGCCGACCGGTGAAACGCAGTTCCTCAATGCGGGAAAAGTCGGAGGAAAACGTGAGTTCTATGGACGAAAACAGCGCGCTTTCTTCCTTGGGAACGAAGCGCAGGCTCAACGGCGTGCGGCCCGGGGAGACATGGTACCGTTTTTTGAGCCGCCGGGGATCAAAGGATATCCATTGCAGAAGCTGATCCGTCATGCCGTTCAGGAAACGTTTTTCCGCGTCTGACGCCGGCCGGGAATCCTGTCCCGTCCAGAGTTCGACGTCGCCGTCCACCCAGCGGAAGCCGGAGCGTTCGGGTTCTCTGTATTCCCAGAAGATGATCTTCTGACGTTCCGTAAGCGAAAAGCAGAGCTTGCCGGAGGACTCGAGGGGAACGTCCATGAAGGCGAAGTCGGCGCGTTGATGAAAACGCGCTTCCAACGCGAAAGTTCGAGACAGACCGGCGGACGCCTTTTCAAGCAGGGCGTCCACGTTTTCCGCCGCGGAAGCCGAGGCGCAGACGAGCGTCAGAACGAAGCAGGCCAGAACGCGCATGACTAGTCCCTGGGGATATAGATTTTGAACTGCGCGCGGGCGATTTCCTCATCCCGGCGCAGCACCTGCCCTTCTACGACCCAGATGGAGCCGACGCGCATGCGCAGCGCGCAGCGCGCGACAAGACGATCGCCGGCGTGGGCGTTTTCCCGTATTTCAAAGTTCCGGATGGAGGCGAGATACCCCCAGGCGGCTCCGGCGTCAGGTTCCGCCTTGCCCGCTTTGCATCCCATGCCCGCCGCAAAGCACTGAGCCATGACTTCCAGCAACGCTTCCGGGCAAAGGATGCCGCTCGTCACATAGGGGGAGTCCTGAGGGATAGTCACATGCGACGCGAAGCGTTCGTCGTCCGCCTCGTCCAGGGCGTCGATCATGCGTATGGGCGGCAGATGCGGAAGCAGAAGAGGATATTCGTTCATGGTCGCTGTCCGTCAGGATGCCTGGGATACTTCCAGATCGAGATAGCCGTGGATGCAGTCGGCGAGGCTCTTGACCCATTTGTTGTACTGGTTGTGGATCCTGGGCGGATTGCCGGCCTTGTAGTCCATGTTGCGGCTCGCGATGTACCGGATGGTGACGCCGCGCGCGTCGTGATGGATGCTCACGTCCACGAAGTGCTTGTTTTTCCAGTTGAGAGCGGCGTGCACGCTGGACGCCGTCCGCTCCTGAACGGTCCATCCTTCGTAGACGCAGGCCTGAACGATGGCCTCCTGGACTTTTTCCGGAGAGAGCGCGGCGTATTGCCGATCAAAGTCGATGGTGGGGTTCTGGATCGGTCGCGCGCACGCCGCGCAGAGCAGGAATATAAGAACAAGAAGAAATGACGCCGTGCGGGACATGGCTGTTCCTCCGTTTAGTTCTGGATGAATTTTTTGGCCATGAGATTGTTGCGGATATCGTGGATGAGGTTGTTCACCCAGCGGTTATACGCGCGGTGGATGGTCGGGGTTTCGCCGTCCTTGCCCGCTTTGTATTCCAGATTGGAACTCGACACGTAGTTGATGACGACGGAGGACTCGGAATAGGCGATGTCGATTTCGGCGCGATGGGTGCGGGGCGCGATGCTGGCGTAGACGTGGGAATCGTCGGCTTTGGTGATGTCCCAGCCGCGTCCGGCGCAGGCCTGGATGATGGCCTCGCGCATGTCTTCGCGCGTGGCCTGGGGAAATTCTGCGGCGAAGTTGGCGGTGGGGGTGAGAATGGGCTTGCTGCAACCGAACGCAAGAACGGCGAGACAGAGAAGAAGGACGTTTGCCAGGTTTTTCATGAAGTGCTCCTTGTCGTTATCTGGCGTGCGCGGCGTTGTAGGCGGAGAGTTTTTCTTCGTACATGGCGCGGACGTGCTTGAGCAGGGCGCGATGCGGAATGGGGGCCTTGCGGAAGCGTTCGTATTCGGAAGGCATGATGGCGGGAAGCATTTCGATTTCCACGACGCCGGGATGGATGAGAAACGTTCCCGGACGTATCCGGGCTCCGCTGTTTTTGATGACCATGGGAACGATGGGAAGATTTTCGTCCAGAGCCAGACGAAAGGCTCCCACGTGGAACATGCCCAGTTCCCCCGTGCGCGAGCGGTGTCCTTCGGGGTAGAACACGAGCGCGGCGCGTTCTTCAATGCGTTCTCTGCATTCCCGGGTGATTTGATCCAGATCGCGTCCTTCCGCCTCCACATACCCCGCGGTTCTCATAACCGGCGTGAGCGGGACGAGAAGACGGAACGGCCAGGATTTTGTGATGGGGCAGACCTGTTTCATATCTTGAAAGCCGAGAAGGTAGAGGTCCAGGATGGACTGATGGTTCGCCGTGATGACGCACGGCGTTTTTCCCACGGCCTCCCCAGGATTGACGCTGATAACGCGGATAAACGGTCGGAGCAGCGTCAGGGAGCTGCGCCCGTAGACCCATCCGGCGAATCTGGCCCAGCTCCGGATTATGCGGGCGCCCGTCAGTTTGTGCAGCAGGTACAGCAGCCAGCCGATGGGCGCGAGCAGAAAGGACCAGGTCAGCAGAAGGGTGAAAAAGATGAGGCTGACGAGTTTTTCTTTAACCTTCGACATGAGCGTCCCGCAGCGCGCCGATAAAATCGTAGAGTTCGCCGAGCGTGGTGATGTTCGCGATGGAACTTCTGTCCGTCAGCTTGAAGTTGAAGGCCTGTTCGAGAACGATGATCATGTCGACGATGTCAAGGCTGTCGAGCCCTAGGTCATCCTTGATATGGGCTTCGGGCACGAGTTTTTCGGGTTCCACCTCGAATTCTTCGGCGAACGCGTTATTGACGGTGGCGACAATGGTTTCATAGGTCATGGGAATGCTCCTGATGATCGACGTTTATCGGGCCGGCGCTAAAACCAGAGAACTGTAGACGCCTCCCAGCGCAAAGCTGTTTTTGACCACGAGCCCCTGCGGAAGAGCCTGACCGGAACGGGCGTATTGAATGGCGCCGCAGGCGGGGTCCGGCTGGAATCCCTTTCGGTGCCCCAGAAGAGAGCCGGACCTCATCATGGCGATGCAGGCCGTTGTTTCCAGCGCGCCGCTGGCGGCCAGAGAGTGTCCCAGATAGCCTTTCAGACTGCTTGTGGGAACGGAATCTCCCCACAGCGTTTCTATGGCCTTGCCTTCCGCCTGATCGCCTGCCACGGTGGCGGTGGCGTGCGCGTTGACGTAGACGACGTCGCCCGGATCGGCGTCGGCGTCGGCCAACGCCTCTTTCATGCACGCCGCGGAGGTTTCCGCGTCGGGAGAGGCGACGCTGTTCGGCGACGACAGGGAGGCAAATCCCACGATTTCCGCAAGCGCGGACGCGCCTCTCGCCAGAGCGTGGTCGCGTTCCTCCAGAAAGAGAACGCCCGCGCCTTCGGAACAGACGATGCCCGCGCGTCGTCTGTCGAAGGGAAGAGAGCTCGTTTCCGCGTCGTCCGCGTGGGAGGCCGCGCCTATTTTGTCGAACGTGGCGGAGGTAAGGGGAGAATATTCTTCCGCGCCGCCGCAGATCATTCGGTCTTCCCGGCCGAACGCGATGGTTTCATAGGCCAGCCCTATGCCCTGAAGGCCGGCGGCGCAGGCGGCGACGGGGTTGATGAGCCGTCCGTTGAGGCCAAAGGCGATGGCGACGCCGCTGGAGGCCGTATGCGCCATGATCTTGAAAAAGGTCATGGTGCGGACGCAATCCAGGTTTCCCGTGGGAATGAAGGAGGAAAAAAGCGACTGGAGTTCCTGTCCGCTGCCCATGGTGGAACCGATGCTGACGCCGGTTCGAGGCAGGGTTTCGGGAGAGAATCCTGCCTGGGCGAGGGCTTCGCGGGTCGCGAGACAGGCGAAAATCGTCATGGGCGACATGGTTCTGCGCAGTTCTCGCGGAATGCTGCGCGTTTCGCTCAGCGTGGGCACGCGTCCGACGACATGGCAGTCTATGCCCGTAATTTTTTGTTCTTCAGGAAGAAGGGACAGCGCGCAGCGGCCTTCTTCCATCTTTGAGACCATGCGCTGGACTCCAAGACCGAAAGGAGATACCGCTCCCATGCCCGTGACTACAACTCTTCTTTTACGCATGTTCTGAACCTGTGCAGAATGCGGTCTTCGCCTGCTGTAAAACCGGCGGCAATGGCCGCGCTTATGACGCATCCGAGCATACCCGGAAATAAAATATTTTGTCCAGCCAAAAAAAGCCCCCTTACTTTTGTCGCCGGAGAAATAGGTATGGACGTCTTGGTATGCGCGAATCCGTAAAAACTTCCGCTTGAACCGTAAATCCAACGCTTCATGGCATGACCTGTAGATATTTCTATATATCTCCAGTGGCTTTCAAGAAGAGGAAAACGTTTTTTAATATAGGGAATAAGTGTTTTTTCGAGGTTCTTTTTCCTTTGATTATGTTGAATTTGCTGTTTTTCATGGTCTTCTTTCGTGTCTTCGTATTGAGACATCATCATGACGATGCAGGCTTTTTCGCCCTGCGGCGTTTCTTCCCCCGTGGTGACGCAGAAGCTGGGACGCTCGTCTTCCGCCATGGCGAAGCGACCGTTTTCCGGAACGAAGTACCAGGCGTGCAGCGGGGGAACGGCGTGATCCGCCACGCCGTAAAGAATGACGGGTTCGCGCGTTTCTTCCATGGCGGCGATGTGTCGGAAGTACGCGGGCCGCAGCGCGCCGGCGGGAAGCATGTTCGTCAGCTGGGAAGGGCGTCCCGTGAAAATGACGACGTCGGCGGGCAGACGCGTTCCGTCTTCCAGAACGACGCCCCGCGTCTGCTTTTCGTCAATGTCCAGCGCCACGGCGGCCTTGCCGCAGACGAGGCGCGCTCCGAGACTTAAAAGCCGTTTTTCGCAGGCCTCGACAATGGCTGTCCCCCCGCCGGGAAGCGCGCCGCTTGAGTGCAGATACGCGCCGGACACAAGAAAAAAATCGTCCCGACGCGCGTCCTTCGGCGATACGCCGTACAGCATGCAACGCGCCTGAAGAATGGTTTTGAGCTCGTCTTCCATGCGCAGGCCGTCCAGATATTCGTTGAGGCCGCAGGCGTCATGAGAGAAAAAGTCATGGGGAATTATTTCGTGCGGAGAAAGGTACGGCGAACGATTCTGGATCTCGGCGCAGGCGCGCAAAAAATCGTCCATGCCTTTTTGAGAAGCGGGAAACAGACGCTTCGTCCAGTCTCGAAGAGCGTCGTTTCCCGTGGGCAGCGTGTGCGAACCGCGCTCCGTGCAGACGATTTCGGTTTCCGGAAGAAAGGCGTTCCAAGGAAGGTCCAGCTCCAGGGTTTTGAGCCAGCGGCGCAGAACGCCTCCTTCCGCCATCCCTCCCGCGAAATGAAATCCTGTTTCAAAGTGAAAACCGTTCCGGGAAAATCCCCGCAAAAGGGGGCCGAGCCGGGGAGCCTTTTCCGCCAGAGTCACGTCCATTCCCTGCTGAGCGAGAAGGATGGCCGCCGCCATGCCGGAAATGCCGCCTCCTATGACGACGCAGCGTTGCATGGCCGCCTCAGAGGTAGAGGCCGCCGTTAACGGCGAGAACCTGGCCCGTCACGTAGGAAGCCCATTCCGAACATAGAAAGCGAACGCAGCCGGCCACTTCGTCGGCGGTTCCCGCCCGACGGAGAGGTATGCCGTCCGTCAGGGTTTTCAGGGGAAGATGTTTCGTCATGTCCGTTTCGATCAGACCGGGAGCCACGGCGTTGACCAGAATGCCGCGACGGCCCAGTTCTCTGGCCAGGGCCTTTGTGGCTCCAATAACGCCCGCTTTTGCCGCGGAGTAGTTGACCTGCCCGGGATTGCCCGCCTGTCCGGAAACGGACGCGATGGAAACGATCCGGCCCCGGCGGGCGTGAATCATGTGCGGAACGATTTTTCTTGTGACGTAGAAAAAGCCGTTGAGATGAACGTCAAGGACGGAACTCCAGGCTTCGTCGGACATGAGGCCGAACATGGCGTCCCGCGCGTAACCGGCGTTGTTGACCAGAACGGACGGAACGGTTTGCTTCAGCGGGTCGGTCAACGCGTCGTCGACGGCGTTCCGATCGGTGACGTCAAAGCGCATGAGCTGACACTCTCGGCCGAGGCTTTCGATGTCGGCCGCCGTTTGACGCGCGGAGTTCTGGTCGGATCGATAATTGAGCCAGATGTCATAGCCGTCCTGCGCCAGGCCGAGCGCGACGGCTCTGCCGATTCCTTTGCTTCCCCCCGTGACTAAGGCGACCCCTTTCATGCGTTTTCCTCCCTGTGAGTTTTCCATCATACATAGATATTTGTCTATCTACAAGGAGGAGCACTTTTTTATGTTTTGCCTGAAGAACAAAATACTAATGTCTTATTATGATGTGTATATATATAATAATAAATCATCGGTTGTATGTAACAACATGGTAAAAATAGTTTTTATGTAAATAAAAATTAATAATTAATATATTATATTGAATAAAAAATACCCTATAAAAGAGATAGGCAGTTTTTTGGAGGACAATTCTCCAAAAGAAAGCTGCGGAACGCCTTGGTCTGTGGAGGTATATAGCGATTTTTCTTTGTGATCATGATATAATGGCGCATGGGCAGTTCGTCGATGATGCTTCGAGTTTCGCACGTATGCGTTCTTTGCGCGGAAAACGTGTCTATGATGGCCACGCCAAGCCCTGACGCCACTATGTCCAGAAGGCAGTTGAAGCTGAAGGCTCTGGCGATGATGTTCAGCTGTATATGATTGCGCATGGCGTAGTCTTCGACAATCAGCCCCACGGCATAGTCGGGATATAGGGCTATATAGGGCGTTTTTCCGAGATCGCGCAGAGAACATTCGTCGGAAAGCCCAAAGGGATTTCCTTGAGGGGCGATAAGTTGCAGCCGGGAACCGAAGAGCGGCAGGAAATCCATTTCCGGATTATGGAATTCGAAGTTCCTCGACTGGCTTATGATGCCGAAATGACTTTCTCCTCGTTTGACGTCTTCAAAAATTTGTTTTGACGAGCCCCCATGCAGGTCGAAGCAGGTTCCGGGATTCTGCTTATGGAATCGCGATATGAGAGCCGGCAGAAAGTTTTGGGCTATGGAGTGGGGAACAGAGATGGAAATTTTTCCCTGTTGCGATTCCGTTTCCGGAGAGAGGTCGCTTCGGGTGGCGTTCAACAGGTCGAACAGTTCTTCCGTCCGTTGATACAGCAGTTTTCCCGCCTCTGTCAGGATCAGTTTGTTTTTTTCTCGAAGAAACAGGGTAACCTGGTATTCATTTTCCAGATTTTTGATGTGATGACTGATGGCGGAAGGATTGATACCCATCTGTTGCGCGGCTTTTGTCAGGTTTCCGTGTAACACTACGTTATGAAAGCCTCTTAACCACTGTAGAAGATCGCCGTATACTCGTTCAACCATAGCTTCTCCTTGTAATATGTATACGATACATGATATGTTTTATATAGTAAATATAATATATAACAAATATATAATTTATATGAAAGGTGATATGTCATAATCACCTTTCATATAAAATATATTTTATGCTAATTGTATACGCCTACAATATTCCAATAAGGGTACAATACAGCAATGAAGAAGAAGGCTGTCAGAACCATGCGAGCCGCGAAAACGGTCATGAAGTGAGACAGTTTGATGTATCCCGTGGAGTAGAAGTACAGGGTCACGACGAATTCGTAGGGGAAGAGGTACTGATCGAGACCGTAGGAAAAAGAGTAGACCAGAGCCAGCGGAGCGATGCCTATCTGGCTTGCCATTTCCACCAGCGGAGCCGTCATGGCCGAGAACGCCGCAATGGGGGTGAATATGAAGTTGCAGAGAATGCCGGCGATGAAGGTGCTGAAGGAAATGTAGGCTTCGGAGCCGTTGAGCAGAGGCAGAAGAAGATCGGCGATAATTTTGTCCACGCCGCTGGCCTTGGCGGCTCCGCCGATGGTCATGCAGCCGACGACAAAGAAGACCTGAGGATAGGGGATTCGGCTGAGACTCTGCTTGTTCAGCAGGGAGAAGCCGGGAAGAAAGGCTAAGGAGGCGATCATGAGCATCATCCATCCGGCGTCGATCTTGTGAATCTGGTCGGTGATGAGCGAGAGCAACAGCAGACCGAGAAGCAGGAGGGACTTCTTTTCGGAGGCGGTGACGGGGCCGAGCGTTTCGTATTGTTCTTTGACGAAGCTCTTCAGGTCAAAATTCAGCTTGGGCTTCATGAGGAAGAGCAGCGTATAGATTGAAATGACGGCATAAATCAGGGATGGCGGGAAATTGTGGATGAAATAGGAGCTCCAGGAGACGGTTTGGCCGGTATTCTGCGCAAAAAGCCCCATGGCCATGGCCACGTCCACGCCTGCGGAGAGAAAAGCCATTTTGGGAATGGCGACGGCCAGCAACGCGCCGATGACGAGCGTGGCCGCTTCTCTGGAGTAGGGCTTGATGTCGAAGCCCTTGCAGATGCCGACGGCGAGGATGGCGAAAATGGCCGCCTTGCCGGTGACGGTGGGAATGAAGGGCGCCATGATGTAGCCGGCCAGCATGAACCCCCAAAGCAGAAGATGGAAGGAGCCGCCGGTAAGCTTGATGGACCAGACGGCGATGCGTTTGGCGATGCCAGTGCTGGACATGACTTCCGCGATGAACAGCCCGCTGAGCACGAGCCAGCCGGCCGAGCCAGACCAGGCGGAAAGTATCTGACCCGGCTTGCCTACGCCTGTGACGATGTACAGAATAGGCAGGATCATGGCGACGAAAGGTTCGGGAAGCATTCCGAGCGTCCAGATGGCGAGGGCGCAGGATGTCAGGGAAAGAAAGCGGACGGCGGGAGCGGGCAGACCGATCGACGAAGTCCAGACGTACATAAGGACGGGGATGGCTACAGTGACGGCCCATTTGATCCAGAAATGACGAGTTTGCGTGGTGATTGCCTGACTCATAGAGGACTCCTTATCAGGAAGGAACGGCAAGGCCGTGCGGCGTTGAGGAAAACGGCCTTGCCGTGCGAGGGGACGAAAACGTCAGTTCCATTTTTCGCGCCACGTTCCGGCGACGATGCCCTTCCGGTTGGTCATGATAAGAAACTTGTTGCTCAGAAGCGGGTTGGTCAGCGTGTAGTCGGAGCGGACGTGATTGCCGCGGCTTTCCTTACGTTCAAGGGCGGCGTGCATGATGGCTTCGCCGCAGTCGAGCAGTTCGTAGACCTCCAGCGCGCGCATAAGTTCGTGGGGATTATCGGCGGAAAGCTCTCTGTCCAGCTTGGCGCGCAGATCCTTCATGTATTTGAGGCCGGCGCAAAGCAGGTTGGCGGAGCGAGCTTTATGAGGAGGAACGGGAGCGTAGGAGCTCATAAGCGTTTGTACGGCTATGTTGGCTTCGCGCCAGGTGGCGCCGCCCGATCCGCGACGGTCGTAGATGCGGGAACAACGGTCGCAGGCGGCGTCAAGGGAATTCTGGTCAAGACTGGATGAAGAGGGCGCGTCTTTGCTTTTCCGGGCCGCGCTTTTGCCGCATATCCATCCGTAGACGGCCGCTCCGGAGACGCCTACGCGGAAATTGCCGACGATATCTCCCGCGGCGTAGACATTGGGGATGCTGGTTTCGCCGTTTTCATCTATTTCGACGCCTCGTCCCTGCACATGGGGCTCGTATTGCATGAATTCGATGGCGTGCCGGGAGAAGTCGATGCCTTCTTCGTCCATGTGGTCGAGCATGGCGGCCACGCCTTCCCAGCGCAGGGCTTCCCGCATTTCGTCCAGCCACGCTTCCGGAGCTCCGTGGCAGTCGACATAAATGGGGCCGCGGCCGTCGCACAGTCTTTCCGTCAGGATGCGGTGCGAAACGTCGAGCGTCACGTCGCCGTAATCCTTGTCCGGCTCGGTGACGAAGGGGCCTACCGGCGAACCGTCGGGATAGCGCGCCACGCCTATGAAAGAAGCTTTGCCGCAGCGGGCAAAATGTTTTGGTCCGGCATGGATGTAAGGAATTTCCATGTTCAGCGTATGGCCGCCGTTCCGCCATACCAGAGAGATACCCGTGCCTGTGCATGATCCGCAGTAGGCGAGATTGAACAGCATGCCGGGAGACGTCTCGCTGCTGTAAAGACGGGTGGCCACGCCGGTGGCGAGCACGATAGTTCTGCTGCGTATGAGCGTGAATCCGGGATCCTCTTGATCAATGCGGAGGGCCAGCGCGCCGACGGGTTGACCATGCTCGTTGAACACAAAATCGACCACCGGCGAATATGGAAGAAAGCGCACGCCGCATTCGCCGGCCTTCTTATAGAGAATGGGTTTCTGCTGGCGTCCGTCGTAGTGGAGGAAGGCGCGGGGGCGGGTAGGAAAGGCGTGCCCTTTGAATTCATAGAATCCTTTGGGGCGCATGGGAATGCCCCAGGATTCCCAGCGATGAACCATCGCCGTGGACTCCTTGAGAAAACGGCGGGTCAGTCGGGGGTCGTGGCAGGTTCCGGTCTGGCTGCCGAGAATTTCGCGGACGATGACGTTGATGTCATCGCCATGGACTTCGGGAAGATAGCAGCCGAAATGGTCACATCCGGTGGCTCCGGAACCGCTTCGGCGGGGATGAGCTTTATCCACCAGGAGAACGTCGGAACCTTCTTCGGCCGCAGCAATGGAGGCCTGCAAAGCGGCGATGCCTCCGCCCACGCACAGAACGTCGCAAGTCATTTCGTTTTGGATGGGAATCATACGCGCCTCCCCTGTCTGAGCGTTGCGGAGTCTACGAAAAGTAGACGATACGGAATGGGCAGCCGCAGTCTGACGGCTCCCTTGGGACAATCCATAGTGCAGGCCCGGCAATGCCAGCACTCTTCCGGATAAAGCACTTCCGGGGAATGGCCTTTTCCGGAATGGGAAAAGACATCCATGGTGCAGATGGCGGCGCAAATGCCACACCCAATGCATTTGTCCTTATCAATGATTGGGGGCATGGTAACCTCCTTGAGTTGTCAGGCGTATAACCTGATTAGAATGACATGATAGCATCATGCGTCATATTTTATTATGTAATCAAGCTATAAATATTTAAATTATAGATTTATTTTTTTATAATAGTGTTGTCTTTTTCTTTGATAAAGACAGCATTTATCGTAATGATGTGAGTATGTATTTAATAATATAGAAAGTATCATTGAAAGTTATTCATGACATAGGATGAAAATATGTATTCACCGCAGTGGCAGATTGAAGAATTGTAAATAAAATCAAATACCTTTAGAGGTACGTAGAAATTTTCTCTTGGGAGCGTTTTGCAGGGATGGCTTGTGGTCCGGCCAAGAAAATTATTTTTAAGGGGATATGATTGTAACATCCTATTATTTCAATGTATTACACATGCAAGCAGAGAAAATGGGCATCGGCCTGCGTTTTGGCGAGGGGAATTCTCGATGACGGCGAGAAAGGAGTGCCGCGAAAAGTCGAAAAGAGACGCCCCCGCCGAGGCAGTGGCTGAGGCGAGGAATGATGGTCGGCATGCGGCGGAGAGACGGGGATTCCGACAGAGCGCGACCGTCAGAGCGGGTGCGGCGCGGCTTTGTTACATAAAGATATCAAAACGCGCTTTGTATCTGCCGATATCGGTACCATTCCGTATCGCAACGCCCAGAGTGTTTATCGGTTTTTGAGATTTCATGGCGTCGTGGGAGGCTTGTCCTGTAAGCGATTTTCAGAGAATTGCGGCGTATGGCATGAAAATTGCACTCTCCTGGTTGTCTACAAATGAGAACGTTAGGAGGTTTTAGTCATGCGCTCTTCTGCTTTTCTTGGTCATGTGTTTGGCTGCGGACTTCTTTCCCTTATGCTCTGCGGCACGGCCATGGCCGGATCTCTGGCGGATCATCCCGATTGCAAGGCTCTGCGCGAGGCCTATCCCGAACTGTCCGGCAAGACCCTCATCAACGCCATCAATCCTCATACGCCGGGATATGAAGCGTTGGACCCCAATGACCCTTCCAAGTATGTGGGGTTTGATATCGATCTTGGCGAGTCCATAGGCATGTGCCTCGGCTTCGATGTGGAATACAAAGCCGTCAACTTCGCGTCGCTGCTGGCCACCGTGCAGGCCGGACAGGCCGATATGTCCATTTCTGACGTGTACGCCACCAGCGAGCGCGCCAAGGCCGCCGACTTCATCACGTATTCAAAGGTGTTCGACGGCGTGCTCGTGGCCAAGGGCAATCCCAAGGGCATCAGCGGCATCAACGATTCCATGTGCGGGGCCACCGCCGCTGAAAATACCGGATTCGTCGAAGTGCCGCTGCTCGAAGCGCAGTCCAAAAAGTGCGTAGCCGCCGGCAAGGAGCCCGTGGAGATCCAGCTCTACGATAACAACGCCGTCTGCATTCAGGCCATTTTGTCCGGCCGCGCCGACACATACATCAACGACGTCAATACCGTGGATCAGGCGGTCAAGGCCTATCCCGACAAGCTGGAAAAGGCCACGGCGGTCACGCTTCCGTACCAGATCGGCATTGCCGTGCCCAAGGACAACGTTCGTTTCCGCACCGCCATTCTGGAAGGTCTGAAGGTTGTGCAGAAGACCGGCGTGCAGAAGGAATTGCTGGAAAAGTGGGGGCTTGGCGCCAACGCGCAGGTAGAACCTGAAATCGTGGTCAAGTAACGGCGCATGTTTTTGAGAGGGGCCGGCGCGCTCCTCTCAAAAACGAGCCTTTTCCCTTGGAAAAGCTATGGAACAGTTTCTTCATTATCTGTCGCTTGAATACCTGCTGCTGGGCATAGGGTATACGGTGATTATCACGCTGTGGGGCCTGGCGCTGGGTATGGTTGGTGGCGCCATACTGGCGGCCATGCAGGGTTCGCGATTTAAGCTTCTTTCTACAATTTCTCGTGGTTATGCCATCATTTTTCGCGGTACGCCGCTGATTCTGCAAATGGTTTTCGTTTACGACGCGTTGCCGCTCGTCGGCATACGTCTCAGCGCGTTGGCCGCCGGCGCCGTGGCTCTGGCCGCCAATGAGGCTCCGTTTATTGCGGAAATTTTCCGCTCCAGCCTGCTCAGCGTGGGACAGGGGCAGATCACGGCGGGGAGGGCGCTGGCTTTGAGTCCGAGCGTCATTCGTCGCAAGGTCGTGTTTCCGCAGGCCTTTCGCAACATGCTGCCCGCCATGGGCAATGAAACCGTATCGGCTCTCAAAAATTCTTCTCTGGCTTCGGTGATTTCCGTGCACGAACTGACCCTGCGCAGCACGCAGCTGGCGTCGTCCACGTTTGATTTCTTTTCGGTGTTTTTCGCTTCCGGCCTCATGTATCTGATCTTGACCGGCATCATCGCCGTAGGTCAGCTCACTATGGAACGCCTGTTCAGTTTTGAGAAAAGCGTGAAATTCCGCGCCCGGCATTTTCGTCCCTACCTTTCCGCGGAGAGCGACTCCCGGTATTGCGATCAGGTGGCCGGAGCTCTTTCCGTGCCCGGAGGCAACGCGTCGGGCATTGAAATCAAGAATCTGACGAAAAGCTACGGCAGCAACACCATTCTGAGCGGACTCGGGATGACCGTGGAACCCGGCAAGGTGGTGGCGCTCATTGGACCTTCAGGTTCAGGCAAGAGCACGTTGCTGCGTTGTTTGAACGGTCTTGATCCGTACAACGGCGGCAGCATCCGCGTGAACGGTCAGCTTGTGGGGCGCACCGAGGACGGTCGCGTATTCTCCGAAGCTGAAATGGCTGAACAACGCCGGAAGATGGGTATCGAGATGGTGTTTCAGAACTTCAATCTCTTTGAGCATCTGAGCGCCATTGAAAACGTGGCTCTGCCGCTGGTGTGGAGTTACGGCGTGTCCCGCGAAGAAGCCTTCGATACCGCGCAGGCGTTGCTCGACAGAGTGGGACTGTCCGAACGTTACGAATCTCTGCCTTCGCAACTTTCCGGCGGACAACAGCAGCGCGTGGCGATTGCCCGGGCGCTGGCCACGCGACCGCGCATACTGCTTATGGATGAACCGACTTCGGCTCTGGATCCCGAACTTGTGAGCGAAGTGCTGGACCTCATCACCAGTCTTGCGCAAACCGGCAACCTGACCATGCTCATTTCCACGCATCAGATCCGCTTTGCCGAACACGTGGCGGATGACTGCGCCTTCCTGGCCGAGGGACGCATCGTGGAATTTGGGCCGGCTCATGACGTTATCAATCATCCTAAAATGGAACGGACCAGAAAGTTTCTGGCCATGATGGAGAAGACACAATGAACACTCGCGAAGCTTTCAATTTTACTCCTGCCGACGGCGTGCCGCCGAGCGTGGCTCCCTTTTCCCATGCCGTGCGCTGGGGCGATCTGCTTTTTGTTACCGGGCAGATGCCCACGGTGCCCGAAACCGGCGAGCTGGTGAGCGGCGACGTGGTGGAACAGACCCGGCAGGTGCTGAAAAATCTTTCCGCGGTTCTTGGGCAGTTCGGAGCCTGTCTGGACGATGTGCTCATGACGCGCGTGTTTCTGGTGAACTTTGCCGACTTTCCCAAAGTGAACGAAGAATACGTGCGCTGGTTCCACAAGCCGCTTCCCGGGCGCACCTGCGTGGGCGTGACCGGACTCGCCGCTGGGGCGTCCATAGAAATCGACTTCGTTGTCGGTCTGAAAAAGTAAGGAGCGAGACATGGCTCTCAGGGATCCACTCACGAGCAGTTTTGCCAGCCAGGGCTTTCCGGCCATGCATGTGCTGAAAGCCACTCCTGAAACAGTGCATTGGGGCTTTTTTTCCGCGGCGTTGAAGCCCGTTCTCACCGTGGACAGCGGTGACGTTGTCTGCGTGGAGGCCGTGACTCAGCACGCGGGAGACGCCCCCGACCTCATGATGGATGAAGGCGTGCGCGCCATTTACGAACAGGTGGACGTGAGCCGTCGCGCGCCGGGCTGTCACATCATGACCGGGCCTATCGCCGTGCGCGGCGCGAAGCCCGGAACCATGCTGGAAGTTCGATACCTGTCCATGCGTCCGCGCGTTCCGTACGGTTCCAATCTGACGGCCGACTGGGGATACCTGTACGACGAAACGGACAGAAAGGAACGCGTCACCATTTTTAAAATCGACGATTTCAGCCAGACCGCCACGCCGTATTACGCCTATGACGTGGACGGTCGTTACGATACGGTGGGTCGCATCGTAAAACCGACGGAAAAGCCCGTGTACTTTCAGAATCCTTTGCGAGTCCCGCTGCGTCTGCACGTCGGCACGGCCGGCCTCGCTCCGGCCGGATCCGATCCGGTGAGCACGGTTCCTCCGGGAGAGCACGGCGGCAATATGGACAACTGGGGCGTCGGTCCCGGCGCCACGGTATATTATCCGGTGCAGGTGGACGGCGGTTTGTTTTCCGTGGGCGATCCGCACGCGGCGCAGGGGGACAGCGAAATCACCGGCACGGCCATCGAGACGTCCATGGACGTCATGATGCAGCTGAAGGTTCGGGACGACGTGCGTTTTGATTCCCCCATTCTGGCGACGCCCGAATACTTCATGGTGCACGGTTTCAACGCGAATCTCAACGACGCCATGCGTCAGGCGGCGTTGCGCATGCTTGCCTTCCTGACGGATATCTGCGGCATGAACCGTGATGACGCCTATACGCTTATGAGCGTTGCGGTGGATTTCAGCGTGACGCAGGTGGTGGACGAGCGTTTCGGCATTCACGCCAAAATCGCTCGTAATCTCCTGGGGAATCTGCCCGTATGATCATGTCCCGGAAGCGGCCGTAAGACGGTCGGGACCGAAGAGGATCATGCCATAGATTCCTCGCTCCTGGAAAACGAGGTGAACTCTGTTCACCTCGTTTTTTATGCGTTTTTGACGCTGGTGAAGCGCATCGAACAATCGGTTGGTGAATCCGAAGCCGAGGCGTGTTGTTCGGCTCTGGTTGATCGCAGATCGGTGAAGGGCGCGAACGCGCGGGTAGGGGGAGGGATCGCCGCGCGGACTTAAAAAGGAAAGGCGTCCGCATGAACATGCGGACGCCTGACATTCACTGGAGCCAGCTTGGAGACTTGAACTCCAGACCTACTGATTACGAATCTCTAGGTGTATACTTTCATACGGCTTCACTATGAGCAGGTAATATACAATTTTTATAAATAATTATGCTATACAATAAACAAAATTTACTTCGTTCAGAGTCATTGACTTTACCTCTCTTTCACGCGAAAATTAGGGAGAAATAAGGGAGAATGCTGGACTAGTGACTTTGCCCATGGCAACCTCACTTGATGCGATAGAAGTCTGGAGGTAACAGTGAGTGGTCGGAAATGGATTACGGAGGAGCGTGGCATCCGCTACTACGAGCACGAAACGCGAATGCATGGAAAGAGACGGGATCGGTATTATACGCTCCGCTTCACTGTCGATGGTAAGCAGATAGAAGAAGGTCTCGGTTGGTTATCAGACGGCTGGACGCTGACAAAAGCCCGCATAGAACTTGCGAAGCTCAAAGAAGCCAAACGGATAGGCAATGGGGCAGTTACTCTTCGGCAAGCTCGCGACGAAGCAAGGAAGAAACGGACTGAAGCGGAAAAGGCTGAATCTCAAGAACGGGCTACTAAGATCACAGTCGATGACTTTTGGAGCAGCACCTACAGACTTACCCAAGGCCATAAAAAGGAAAGCACGATAAAAAAAGAGGAAGACTTATACACACGGTGGTTGAAACCATACTTCGGCGAAAAGCCATTGATTGAAATCAATGAAGAGCAACTTGAAAATCTGAAACAGACTATGCTTGCCGATGGGAAATCTCCTCGGACTATCGAATACGCTTTGGCAATTTTTTCCCAGATCTGGCATCTGGCTAATCGCCGAGGTATCGTCTCTGGTATCCCGCCTACTCGAAACGTCAAAATCCCAAAATTTGATAATCGCCGAATGCGTTTCCTAAGCAGAGAAGAAGCGAAGACACTGCTTCAGGCATTGAAAATAGTGTCCTCTGACTTGTACACTACGGCGTTGCTTTCTCTTGCCTGTGGACTGAGAGCTGGTGAAATTCACGCTTTGATTTGGGCTGACGTAGACTTCTCCAATGAAATTCTATTAATCCGTGATCCTAAAAGTGGCAAGAACCGTCATGCATATATGAGTCCGGAAGTGAAAGTTGTTCTCGAAGGTAAATTCCACGGCCAGCAGCCCGGAGAGCTTGTTTTACCTGCTAAAACAGGAGGACAGCGGGGGCAGGTATCAAAAGTTTTTGACAGGATAGTCAAAGAGCTTGGATTCAATGATGGAATTGCAGATCCACGCCAAAAGGTCGTCTTCCATACACTCCGACACACATTTGCTTCATGGCTTGTACAGCAGGGGACTCCTCTTTATACGGTCTCTGAGCTGATGGGACACTCTTCTCTTGCCATGACACAACGCTACGCTCATC
>CALUUX010000036.1 GCA_944324085.1 uncultured Mailhella sp.
AGCCTTTCGATGGCTTCTTCGGATTTCGGGTCTGCCATGGGTTGCCTCATGGTGGCGGCGTAAACAGTTCCTCGCCTGCGCGCCGGTCGCCGCGGCAAGGAAAACGGGAGGGAACGTGGTTGTGGAAATGCTCCCGCATGGCCGCCCTGTCAAGAGCATCGGGGGCTTTCGCCGGGGAGAAAAAATTTTTTCCGCAGGCTTTCCCATTGCCGAGAACGCCCAAACAGCGTATCTGTTTCAGGACGTTTCCGTCCCGCCCATGCCCGGCGGAACAGTTTACCACAGGAGATAACGAGAATGAACAGAAACATAGTTTCCGCTCTTGCCCTTGTATCCATGCTCGCGCTTCTCGGCGGCTGCAACGAGGAGGCGAAGCCTCAGAAGCCCGCGCCTCAGTTCGGCGTGGTGCAGATGGCCAAGCTTTACCAGGAAAGTCAGCTCGGCAAGGACGGCATCGCCCGCGTCGGACAATTGGAAGACAAGGCCATGGCCATGCTCGGCGGTCTTCAGAAGGACCTGGAAAAGGCCCGCGCGGACAAGAATGAGGCCGAAGTCGCGCGTCTGGAAAAGGAATTGCAGAGCCGCGTGTTCTTCCTGCAGAACGTCATCAAGCAGGACCAGGAACATGTGATGAACGTGCTGCAGACCGAAATGAAGAAGGCGTTCGAAAAGTGTCGTGCCGAACATTCCCTGTTTGGGTTGTTCAGCGATGAGGTTATGCCTTCGTACAGCCCGGAAGTGGATATGACCGACGCCGTGAAGGCAATTCTCGACGCCGACAAAGCCAGCTTCGGCGATCTTCCTTCTTTCGAAAAACCTGCGCTGCCCGAACCTGAAAACGCCACGCCCATCGACGAGACCGAGGTTCCCGCCGAAAAGCCGGCTGAAGAACAGGCCGCAAAGTAGCGTTTTTTCTTTCATCAAGAGAAGGTCCGCGTTCTTCGGAAGCGGGCCTTTTTTATGTCTCTCGTCACGCCGCGAACGACGGCTTGTGGTTTGCGTGAGCCCTTGGCCGGTGCTAGTGTTCTGAATGGGGGTAAAAGGATCGGGCGAGCGGCGATGACAAAGAATGTTCGCACGCTTGTTAAAGCGGCGCGACGCCGGAGAACGCTGTCAGGAGAAAGAACGTGGCGGAAGAATATGACAAGGACGGTCGGAAAATCGTGGAGCCGGAAATCGTGACGGACGAGAAGTATCGCGGCGCGTATTCCGAAGAGGCGTTTCATGCAAAATTGTTGCGTTTTGCCGGCCTGATAGGAAAGGAAGGGCTGCGTTCCGCGCTTATTCTTTATTATACGCTTCAGCGCAAGGACATTCCCACAAGGACGCGAGCCATTATTCTGGGCGCGCTGGGCTATCTGATTCTGCCCGCGGATATCATTCCCGACCTCATACCGGTATTCGGTTTTACCGACGACATAGGCATTCTCGCGGCCGCGTTGGCCGCCGTGGCCATGTATGTGGACGACGAGACCCGCGCCAAGGCGGACGCCGCTCTGGAACGCTGGCTGGGCGCGGCGGAAAGGCTGCTCAAAAAGAAATAGAGGCCTTCGCAGTGCATGGGAACGCGCGTATCGCAATCGTCCTGACGCGGCGCGCTGCGGAGTTCCATGGTTCTGTGACGCTGGATGGCGGCTTCGCATCCTTCTTGAGACGGAAAAATTTTTTTTCCCGAAAAAAGACTTGCCATTCCAGAGAAAACAAGCTATGAACGTCCTTCGTATGTCCGAACGGCCATACGCATGCACTTGCCTGTAATGGAAAAAGTCGTCTGTCTTCGGAGAGACGCACCTGCACCGACCGACGGGAACAGGTCATTATGCCTGCCAGCATCATTCAGGGAGTGTGCGCCGCGTCAGCGGCTTCCGGTTCGCCGGTTTACCTGTATATGGGAAGCAGGCTTCATTTTTGACCCGTTTTTCGGAGGTTTTAATGTACGCTATTGTTGAAGTGCTCGGCAAGCAGTACCGCGTTCAGGAAGGCAACAAGGTTGTTGTCGACCTCATGGACGCTGAAAAGGACAGCGAAGTGTCCCTCGACCGCGTGCTCATGATCGGCGGCGAAAACACCAAGATCGGCACTCCCGTTGTGGAAGGCGCCAAGGTGACCGCCAAGGTCGTTGATCACATCCTCGGCGACAAGATCGTGGTGTTCAAGCATAAGCGCCGCAAGGCCGAACGCCGCACTCAGGGCCATCGTCAGGAATACACCGTTCTTACTGTTACCGGTATCGTCGCCTAACGGGCGTACCGCTATTTTCCAAGGAGTTTCATCATGGCACATAAAAAAGCAGGCGGCAGCTCCCGCAACGGTCGTGACAGTGAAGGTCAGCGCAGAGGCGTCAAACGCTTCGGCGGCCAGCATGTTCTTGCCGGCAACATCATCGTGCGTCAGCTCGGCACCGTGGTTTATCCCGGCGCCAATGTCGGCATGGGCCGCGATTACACCCTTTTCGCCAAGTGCGACGGCGTGGTGAAGTTCGAAAAGTTCTTCCGCAAGCGTCGCGTGCATAAGCGCGTGAGCATCGTGCCCGCGGAAGCCGCGGCGTAATCGCGCTTTAGGTATATGATTGTTGGGGCGAGAAGGGCTATGGCTCTTCTCGCTCTTTGCGTCTTTTCGGGGAAGATGGCTTTTCTGCCTTGCGTCGGGTTGCCCGGCGGCGTCCCCTCTCTGCATCCGGCGCGTCCGTCCCTCCGAAAACGTCCCAAGGCTCGCGTGTTCGTCGGAAAGGCGTCGCGCGAACATGAACGCGGCGGCGCGAGCGCGTCGCGCATGGGCCGGACTTTTTCACGGTCTCGCCCCAGTCGTGAGGAACTTATGAAATTTGTGGATGAAGCCACCATTCAGGTCAAGGCCGGCAAGGGCGGCAACGGTTGCGTTTCCTTCCGCCGCGAAAAATTTGTGGCCAAGGGCGGTCCCGACGGCGGCAACGGCGGCGACGGCGGCAACGTGTACGCCAGAGCATCGAATAAACTCTACAGTCTGTACGATTTCCGGCTGAAGCGCATTTATGAGGCTCCCAACGGCCAGGGGGGCATGGGCAGTCAGTGTGACGGGCATAAAGGCGAGGATCTCATCATCGATCTTCCCGTAGGAACCCAGCTTTACGAACGCACCGGGGAAGGGGAGGTGCTGTTCGCCGACGTGTCCGATCCCGAAAAGCCGGTGCTGCTCGCGGCGGGAGGCCGAGGAGGCAAGGGCAACGAACATTTCAAGTCTTCCACCATGCGCGCGCCCCGTTTTGCGCAGAAAGGCGAGCCGGGCGAGGAAAGAACGTTCCGTCTGGAGCTGAAAATTCTGGCCGACGCCGGCCTTCTGGGACTTCCCAACGCGGGAAAGTCCACGTTTCTGTCCAGAGTGTCAGCGGCCCGCCCCAAGATCGCGGATTATCCTTTCACCACGCTGACGCCCAATCTCGGCGTGCTTATCGACGATTGCGATCCCGACAGGCGGATGGTCATCGCCGACATTCCCGGCCTCATCGAGGGCGCGCACGCCGGTCAGGGCCTGGGCGATCGTTTTTTGCGCCATGTGGAGCGCACGCGCTTTCTGGTGCATATTCTCAGCGTGGAAGACGTGGATCTTGACGCGGAAAATCCCTGGGAAGGATTTGATCTCATCAATGACGAGCTGTCCCGCTTTGATCCGGAACTGGCCTTGCGCCGTCAGATAGAAGTCGTCAACAAGATCGATCTGCGCACGCCCGAGGAGTTGGCCGCGCTGAAGGCGCGCGCCGAAGCCGACGGACGCGACATTCTCTTTATTTCGGCTCGCGAGAGCGTAGGCCTTGAGCCGCTTGTGGAACGCATGTGGAAGCTGCGCGACGAGCTGGACATCAACGATCCCTTCGTTCATTATCAGGACGAAACGGTGGTGGATGAAGAATTCCCCGATATCGAAGTGATATGGACGCATGAATGATGGACGTTCGCGAAAAAACTCTGGCTTCAGCGCACACGCTTGTGGTGAAGGTGGGCAGCGCGGTGCTGACCACGGACGAAGGGTTGCATCTCTCCGTGCTGTACAATCTTGTGGAGCAGCTGGCTCGTCTGGCCCGACAAGGTCGTCGGATCTGTCTGGTGAGCTCCGGAGCTGTGGCCGCCGGCCGAACCGCGCTGCCCGATCGCGGCCGCACGGTGGAAGGCGTGTCCGGCAAGCAGGCTCTGGCGGCCATAGGACAGGGATGTCTCATGCGCGAGTACGAGCATGCCTTCGCCGCGCAGGGGCTTCTCTGCGCGCAGGTGCTGCTGACCAGAGACGATCTGCGCAGCCGCCCCCGTTTTCTCAACGCCCGAAACACGTTCATGAATCTTCTGGACTGGGGCGTTGTTCCCATTGTCAACGAGAACGATACCGTGGCCGTTCAGGAACTGAAGTTCGGCGACAACGATCAGCTTGCGAGTCTTCTTCTTAATCTGGTGGAAGGGGATCTGTACATCAATCTCACCAGCGCGGACGGCGTGCTTGCGGCCAATCCCGAATCCGCCGCGCCCGGGGAGACCATTCCCTACCTTGACAGCATCAGAAACATTGCGGATCTGGATATCGAATCGCTGTGCGGCGCGAAGACCAGCGTAGGGACCGGGGGCATGCGTTCCAAGCTCATGGCGGCTCGTCGCGCGGCGCAGCTCGGCGTTCCCACGCTTATTCTTCCCGGACGTCGTCCGGACATTCTGGACAGAGCGTTTGCCGGGGAACGGGTCGGCACATGGGTGTGTCCGGCGGCGCAGGCCGTGTCCCGCCGCAAGTACTGGATGGCCTATCAGTCTGAACCGCAGGGCAACGTTCTGGTGGACGAAGGCGCGGCCCGCGCTTTGGAACAGAAGGGCGGCAGTCTGCTTCCCGGCGGGGTGATCGCCGTGGAGGGCGTTTTCGAACCCGGCGCGCTGGTGCGCGTCATGTGCGGGGAGCGTCATATAGGCGTAGGCTTGACCAACTATTCCTCGGAAGAACTGGAGCGCATCAAGGGACTCAAGCGTGTGGAAGTGGCCGCCGCCCTGGGCAACGCTCATTATCCCGAAGTCATTCACCGCGATAATTTGTTGATCAACGCGGCGGTGTAACGTCGCGACGAAACGCCGCTGCGCAATTCAGATAAAGGCGAAAAGCCGCTCGAAACATATTGTTTCGAGCGGCTTTTTATCATGGATTCTCCGACGTCGCCGCGTTTTCAAGCTGTTGCGCGTCGACGGCGTTCCGAAGAATTTGGCCTCATCCTGGAAACGGAATCGACGCAGAAGTTACATGCCGAGCAGGCGAGGCAGGAACAGCGTGATATCGGGGAACAGGACGATGACCACCAGCGCAAGCGCGGAAGCGACCAACATGGGCAGCACTGGCGGGGTGATCTCCTCCATGGTGAGATTGCTTATCTTCGCGCCGACATAGAGATTGACGGCCACGGGCGGAGTGACCTGACCGAGCGCGAGGTTGATGGTCATCATCACGCCGAACCAGACGGGATCCCAGCCGAAATGCGCCATGATGGGCAGCAGGAAGGGCAGCAGAACGTAGTAAATGGAGATGGCGTCCAGCAACATGCCCGCGATGAACAAAATGACGTTGATGAGCAGCAGCAGAACGATGGGATTGTCGGAAAGCGAGAGCAGCACGGCCGCGCCGCGTTCCACGAGGCCCACGGTGCTGGCGACCCAGGCGTAAAGACCGGCGCAGGTGACCACGAACATGATGACGGCCGTCGCCTTGACCGATTCCACGAGCACGTCCACAAGAATGGAAAATTTGTTGATGGTGCGGTAGATGAACACGCCCACGAACAGACCATAGAAAATGGCCACGGCCGCGGCTTCGGTGGGCGTGAACACGCCGCCATAGATGCCGCCGAGAATGACCACGGGGGTCATCACGCCCCAGAAGGCTTCGCGCAGAGCCTTGGAGACGGGCATGGTTCTGGGCTTGCCGCGATATCCTTTTTTGCGGGAGGTGATGAGCACGGAGGCCATGAGGAACAGGGCGACCACCACGCCGGGAATGAAGCCCGCGGCGAAGAGGGCGGGCACGGACACGTCGGCGATGCCTCCGTACACGATGAAGGCGATGCTCGGCGGAATGACGATGGCAAGGCCGGAGGTGACGGAGACCGTGGCTGCGGCGAAGGGTTTGTCATAGCCGCTTTTGACCATGGCGGGAATGAGGATGAGGCCGAGAGCCGCCACGGTCGCCGGTCCGGAGCCGCTCACCGCGCCCCAGAACGTGGCCACGCCAACGGTGGCTACGGCGAGGCCGCCGGTCATATTGCCCACGATGGTTTCCACAAGCATGACGATGCGGGCGGCTATGCCCGCGCGTTCCATGATGAAGCCGGCGAGAATGAAGAAGGGGATGGCGAGCAGCGGCACTTTGGCCACGCCGGCGAAGAAGTTGTAGGAGAGCATGTCCACGCCCATGTCCCACCACCAGCCCACGAACAGGGCGGAAACGCCGAGGGAAATGGCGATGGGCACGCGAAAGAGGAGCGGGACGGCAAAAGTGACGAGGAGCCAGAAGGCCGGATCTTTAAAAAGTTCCATATCCATGCGGAATTCTCCGTAACGGCGGAACGACGTTCATGGGAGCGCGTCTTCCGCCGAAGACTTCAAGGGTGTGCGGGACGCGCCGCGAAGGCGCGGTTGTGATTTTTGCCCTCAGGCTCGCGGAAGATAGCGCGGGCGGCGGGCAAGCGGCTCAGTAACGTCTGGTGCGGAAGTCTTCCCAGACTTTCTGGAGAATGCGCACGATGATGAGAGCGGAGAACAGCGGCGTGGCTATGGTATAAATCCAGACCGGTATGGCCAGCGATTCGGAAATCACGTCCAGTTCGATTTCGTCCATGACTTCTATGCTGCCTTGCCAGCAGAGCGCGGCGAAAAAGGCGATGCAGCACAGCACGCTGAAAATGTACAGGATCTTTCTGATGGGGCGGGGCATGGCGTCGTACAGCAGATTCATGCAGAAGTTGCTGCCTTCGCGGAAGGCTCGCGACGTTCCCAGAAGAACTATCCACACGAACAGATTGACGGTGAGTTCTTCCGACGAAGAAAAGGAAAAGTTGGTGTAGTAGCGTACGATCACGTTGATGAACGAGATGCACGCCATGACGGCCAGCAGCAGGGCTCCGAGCAGTTCCTCGAAGCGGGCGTTCAGAAAGTTCCACATAATGAAAATCCCCGATGATGAAAAAAGCGGGAGCGGCCCGGCGAACCGCTCCCGGAACACGGTTACTGGGCGGCTTTCATGTCGGCCTCGGCGGCCTTCACGAGTTCAGGGCCGATTTCCTTGGTCCATTTGTCGCGCACGCCCTGGGTGGCGGCGTAGAATTCGTCGATCTGTTCAGGCGTGAACTTCACGATGGTCATGCCTTTTTCTTCCATGGTCTTGAACGGATCGGTCACGGCGGGCACCTTGTTTATGCTCTGCAGGAACGCGAGCGAGGAGCCGTCGTCAAAGCCGAGGCGGGAAAGGGCCTTGCTGTACTTTTCCATTTCCTTGGCGCAGTCGAGCAGAATGGCCTGATCTTCGGCGGAGAAGGACTTCCATACCTTGGAGTTGGCGGTGAGCAGCAGCGGGTCGATCATGTAGTGCCAGTCAGTGTGGTACTTATGCCAGGTCCAGATCTGGAGCGTAATGTTGATGCCGTTGGTGGGGTTTTCCTGGCCGTCGACGATGCCCTGCTGGAAGCCGGTCACGGCTTCGGACCAGTTGATGGCCTGCGGATTGGCTCCGAGCGCAGTGAAGATATCGGCGAAGATGGGGGTGCCGCACACGCGCAGCTTCATGCCTTTCATGTCAGAGGGATGATTGATGGGGCCCTTGCTGGTGGTGAGTTCGCGGAAGCCGTTTTCGCCCCAGCCGATGAATTTCACGCCGGTCTTTTCCACGGCGTCGACGAGCATCTGACCGGATTTTCCGGCTTCAATGGCGTCCATGGCTTTGTAGCGGTCGGGGTTATTGGCCACGAAGAAAGGCAGAGCGGTAAGGTTGAGTTCCTGCACCTGGGGCGACCAGTTGATGGTGGAAGCGAGCGCGAAGTCGATGGCTCCGCGGCGGACGAGCAGCAGTTCGGAGGTCTGCTTGCCGGCCATGAGCTGCGCGCCGGGGTAGACCTTGATGTTGATGCGGCCGTTGGTGCGCTCTTTGACGAGATCGGCGAAATACGTTGCGGAAAGACCCCAGCCGGAAGTGGCGGAGGGCACCACGCTCAGTTTGTATTCCTGCTTATAGGCGGCGAGAGCCGGCGCGGACAGGATTCCCACACAGGCGGCGGCCATGAGGGCGGTACGGAAAAAACGCTTCATAAATTCCTCCTCGGATATATTCTCGGTGACGCGAAGCCACGTTGCACCCGGTGTAAAAGGAGAGTACTCCCGCCCGGGGTACAGGGGCGGAAGCTCGTTTTGGCCGCCTACAGCAGCGGCAGAATAATGACGAGAATGGGCAGAACCACCACGAGTTCCAGCGTGGTGAACACCCAGCAGGCATTGGCCAGGTCCAGGTCAAGATTGAACAGGGACGGGGGAATAAGCGCGTTCATGGCCACGGGCATGGCGGAAAGAATGAACGCGACCTTGAGAGGTAGTCCGTTTTCCACGTTTCCGAGTCCGGCCAGCGAGGCCAGAGTAGTGATGACGAGGGGAACGAACGCGAATTTGATGAGGGAAATGGCGGCGGACTGGCGCGCGTAGCAGGTCATGCGAGAGAGACGCAGTCCCATGCCTATGGACAAGAGGAAGCAGACGGTTCCCGTCACCATGGCGGCGGTGGAGACGACGCCGAGAAACTCCGGACGGGACACGCCGGAAAGATTGAGGAAAAGGCCCAGGCCGAGAGCCGCGAGAATGGCGATGAGCACCGGATCGACGCGGAAACGGGGAGCGCGGTCGTCCGGCGCGGAGCCGAAGCTGCGGGACACGGGAATGGCAACGCCGAAATAGAACATTTCCTCGCACAGCCTGTACAGTGAGGCCATGGCGATGGCCTGCTCGCCGAAGTGCATGACCGCGACCAAAGAACCCACCGCGCCGATATTGGTAAAAGTTCCGCAGCAGTACATGCTGCCCGTCTGCGCGCGGGAAAGGCGCATCCAGCGGGAAAAAAGCAGGGCCAGCGCGCCGCCGCAGATCCAGGCCGCAAGTCCCAGCAGCGGCAGAGAGAGCAGACGCGGATCGGGGGAAGGAAGTCCCCAGAGAGACAGCATGGCGGAAACGGGAATGAGCCCGAACATGGCGACCTTCTGAATGAGCAGGCGCAGGGCTCGCAGAGTGGTTTCATTGAGCGGAGACGAGCCGGAGCTCACCCATTGCCGGAACGCGTATCCGGCGATGAGACTGACAAAGATGATGGTCAGAGTGAGCAGCAGCCGATCCATGGCGAAAAGGGAAAAAGTTGCCGCGCGGCTTCTGGCCCTGTACCGTACAAGGAGAGAGAAAAAACCGGCGGACATCTGCCCGGGATGACTTACCTCCCCCAAAGGAGACAGCTCGGCTCCTCCGAACGTCGGTTATGCCCCGTTCCGCGTGCGGACCGTGACCTTCTCCGACGTTCCGCCCTGAGGCGGATGAGAAGACGTTCCGGGAAGACGATTTTTTTCAGATTAGTAGGTTTTTAAAAATTGTCAAATACAGGGAGAGATTTTTTGCGAAGAAAAAAAAGACTGTAAAAGAACAAGTGTTTTATGTGGGTTAGGGAATTTTCAGAGAGAGCCGTTCTTGCGAAAGTGTACTTTTCGGAAAAAAAAGCGTTTTTGCGTCGCGCGGGGACTCGGCATGAACGGTTGTGCATTCTTTCGCAGTCTTTTTCAGACTAGGGGACGGACAAGAAGCGAGACCCCCTGCGGTCTGACGACGTTCTCATGACGCGCGCGTTGTGAACTCGGCGTCGTCTGTTCAGCAGATAGAACGCCGGTTCATGCGGCGGAGTTCGTTTTTCTCCGTCTTTGTCAGACGACGGAGCGTCCCCGCCGCATGGGCCTGTCTTGTCTCCTGCCATTTTCTGTACGAGATCGGGCAGGGTCTGCGTTTTCTGCCGAAGGGCGAGGGGGGAGAAGCGGAATTCTGGTAGAACGCAACGACGAAATGCGCGTCTGAGCAGCCGAGCCGCGACGCGGAACAGGAAAGAAGCTGAAGGCTCTTTCGGTGACGCTTTCAAGAAGCATGCCGACGAAGCGGAGGGAGGAGCGTGGCGTTTTTCTCCGTTGCGCTACTTTTTTTCTTCCAGGCGTTTCATTTTCTTGATGGTCTCCGTAGTGGAGTATCCTTCGAGTCTGGAAAGCGTGATCGCCTTTCCGCCGTAGCCTTCCACGAACTGGGCTTCGGGCCAGCGATCGATGGTGTAGCCCTCTTTCATGATGAAATCGGGTCGTATGGCGTCTACGAGGGGAAGGGCCGTGTCGTCGTCGAACATGATGACGAAGTCCACGAATTCCAGCGAGGCGAGCAGCAGGGCGCGGGTCTTTTCATCCTGAACGGGACGTTCCGGCCCTTTCAGCCTTTTGATGGAGGCGTCGGTGTTCAGACCGACCATGAGCACGTCGCACTGCTGGCGCGCCTGCATGAGCGAATGAAGGTGCCCCTGATGCAGCAGATCGAAACAGCCGTTGGTGAAGCCTACCTTTCGGCCGTGTTCGCGGCACTGGGCCGCAATGGCCGCGGCCTCGTGGCGGCTGACGATCTTGCTTTTCTGCTTCCAGCCGAGGCCGGAGGAGCTGCGTCTGCGTGAAAGGGCGTCGAGTATTTCCTGGGCGGTCACGCAGGAGGTGCCGAGTTTGCCCACGGCTACCCCGGATGCGACGTTGGCCAGCTTCATGGCGTCCTGAATGTCCGCTCCGGCGGCGAGAGACGCGCCAAAGGCCGCGAGCGAGGTGTCGCCCGCGCCGGAGACGTCGAAGACTTCGCGCGCTTCCGTGGGGATCTGGAACACCTCGTCGGGGCGCGCGGCGGACACGAAGGCCATGCCGTGCTCGCTCAGGGTGACGAGAAGATTCTGGATGTCGTGTTTGCGGAAAAGTTTGTTTGCGCCTTCCCGGAGTTTGTCCTGAAAGTCCGGCTCGGAAGGATGACAGGCCATGCCGGTGGCCTGATTGAATTCCTTGAGATTGGGCTTGACCACGGTGGCTCCGGCGTATTTGGCGTAGTCGTCGCCCTTGGGGTCGATGATGACGGGTTTCTGCGCCGCCGCGCAGGCCGCAATGACGCGTCGGCAGCGTTCCGGGGAGAGCAGCCCCTTGGCATAGTCGGAAAGGAGAACGATATCCGCTTCCTTCACGCGTTGTTCCAGTTCGTCGTCAAGAATGTCGTCGGCGCATTGAAAACGGCGTTCGTTGTCGATGCGCAGAAGATGACTGTTGCCCGCGATGACGCGGGTTTTTTCAATGGTGGGAAAGCCGGGGATCACCAGCGCGGACGCGTGATCGCAGACGGCTTCCAGCAGAGCGCGCACTTCCCGGCCGGCGGCGTCGTCCCCCACAAGGCAGAGAATGTCGGCCGAGCAGCCGAGACTTCTCAGGTTGGCCACCACGTTGCCCGCGCCTCCGAGCATTTTTTTTTCGCTCTGAAAATTGAAGACGGGCACGGGAGCTTCGGGAGAGATGCGCTCCACCTTTCCATAAAGGAAGTGGTCAAGCATCACGTCGCCGACGCATAATACTCTGATGTTCGCATAGGCCTTGACGATGGTAGAAAGCAGCATGTTTTTTCCTTTGAAAAGGCTGAGCCGGGGACGGCCGCCTCAACCATAGCAGTCGGAAAACGCGAAGTAAAGGCGGGCGCGTTCTTGCCTCGTCGGCGAAAAGCCGTTAATCCGTGGGCATGACGGACGAGAGTTTCGAAGGAAACGACGGACTGTCGACGCGGAAACGAGCGTCGGCAGGCGCGCCTTCGATCCGCTTTTCGGGCGTCGTGCGGCGATGTCCGCAACGGTTAACAAGGAGAATTGTCATGGCTGAAGCGCTGGATTGTCGAGGTTTGGTGTGTCCGGAACCGGTTATCCGTACCCGCGCGCTCTTGCAGAGCTCGCCGGAAGAGGTGGAAGTGCTGGTGGATAACGCTCCGGCTTCGGAGAACGTAAGTCGGCTGCTGGCGAAAAGCGGCTACGCGCCGCAGGTGGAGCGTCGGGAAGAAAAATTGTGGGCCGTGACGGCGAGTCGGGCCGGAGTTTCCTGCGCGGCGGCGGAGGAAGTGATTGCCGCGGCCGGCAATGGCGAGGAAAAGCCCTGCCGCACGCTGGTGTTTTTGAGCTCCGACACCGTGGGCAGCGGCAGCGACGAACTCGGCGGTCGACTTATGGCCAATTTTCTCGCCACGCTGCCGGAAATGGGGTCGAATCTGTGGCGCGTCGTTATGGTGAACGGCGGCGTGCGGCTTGCCTCCACTCCCGGTCCCTGCCTGGACGCGCTGAAGAAACTGGAAGCGAACGGCGTGAGTTTGCTGGTCTGCGGCACGTGTCTGGACTACTATCATCTGCTCGACAAGAAGCAGGTGGGGGAAACCACCAATATGCTGGACATTGTGACCAGCCTTGACCTTGCCGACAAGGTTATCCGCGTCTGAGCGGCGCGGTTTGAAAGAGAGATCCTCTTTCCGTGCGGTGCGGCGGTTCTGACCGCGGCGCCACAGACAAGAGAAGAGGCCGTCCGAAACGTTGCGTTGTCGAACGGCCTCTTTTTTGATGCGTTGCGCGTTTTCGTCGAGGCCCGGCGTTTGCGGAAGAAGCGCGGGCGCGAGCCTTTGTCACGCTACTTGGTTCTCGGATGCTTCAGCGCAGCCTGCGCCGCGGCCAGACGGGCGATGGGAATGCGGTACGGCGAGCAGCTCACGAGGTCGAGTCCGGCCAGGTGGCAGAACTCCACGGAGCTGGGATCGCCGCCGTGTTCGCCGCAGATGCCGATCATGAGTCCGGGTCTTGTTTTCCGTCCCTCCTCGATGGCGATTTCCATGAGTCGGCCCACGCCCTTGCGATCGAGCACGGCGAAGGGATTGTCCTTCAGGATGTGCTGATTGATGTATACGGGCAGGAATTTGCCTTCGGCGTCGTCCCGGCTGAAGCCGAAGCAAGTCTGCGTGAGGTCGTTGGTGCCGAAGCTGAAGAATTCCGCCGATTCCGCGATTTCTCCGGCGAGCAGAGCCGCGCGGGGAAGTTCGATCATGCTGCCGCACAGGTAGGGGAATTCCACCTTGTGCAGAGCCATGCATTCCTTGGCGATGCGGTCGCAGCGTTGCTTGAGAATGGCCATTTCCGCAAGACTGATGGTGAGCGGAATCTCGATTTCCGGCCGAGGGGTGTAACCGTCGCGCGTGAGGCGCGAAGCCGCGTTGAAGATGGCGTACATCTGCATTTCGTACACTTCGGGATAGGTGATGCCGAGTCGGCATCCGCGATGTCCCATCATGGGATTGACTTCGTGCAGTCTTTCCACCTGAGCGAGCAGACGTTCCTTTTCCGCCAGCAGCTCGGGGTTGTCGCCGCGCACGCGCAGTTCCGTGGTTTCCACCAGCAGCTTTTCCAGGCTGGGCAGGAATTCGTGCAGCGGCGGGTCGAGCAGACGTATGCACACGGGCAGACCGTTCATGGCCTTGAGAATGCCGTAGAAATCGTTTTCCTGCATGATCTGGAGCGGCAGCAGTGCGGCGGAACGTTCTTCGGTGGTTTCGGCCAGAATCATCTTTTGCACATAGGGCAGGCGTTCCTGCGCCATGAACATGTGTTCCGTGCGGGTGAGGCCGATGCCTTCGGCGCCGAAGCGGCGGGACTTTTCCGCGTCTTCGGGCGTGTCGGCGTTGGCGCGCACCTCAAGGTCGCGCACTTCATCGGCCCAGCCGAGAATGGTCTGGTATTCGTGGGAAAGTTCCGGATCCTTGAGCGGAACGGCGCCGAGAATCACGCGCCCCGTGGTGCCGTCGATGGAGATGAGGTCTCCCTTCTTGACCACGGTGTCTCCCACGGAGAATTCCTGTCTGTCGTAATCGACCTTCACGGCTTCGCAGCCGCACACGCAGGGCTTGCCCATGCCGCGGGTCACCACGGCGGCGTGACTGGTCATGCCGCCCCGGCTGGTGAGAATGCCTTGAGCCAGCACGATGCCGTGAATGTCGTCGGGCGTGGTTTCCACGCGCACGAGAATGACCTTCGCGCCCATGCGGCCCAGATGTTCGGCCTCATTGGCGTCGAACACCACGGAACCGAACGCCGCGCCCGGCGAGGCCGCCAGGCCCGTGGCCAGCACGTGGGGATTGGCGGAGCTGTCGATCTGCCGATGCAGCACGTTGGCGAGATGTTCGGGGTCGATGCGGAGAATGGCTTCCTTCTTGTCGATGAGGCCTTCGTCCACCATGTCGCAGGCGATCTTCAGCGCGGCCTGAGCCGTGCGTTTGCCGTTGCGCGTCTGAAGAATGAAGAGTCTGCCTCGCTCGATGGTGAGCTCGATGTCCTGCATGTCGCGATAATGGGTTTCCAGCGTCTCCGCAATGTTGCGGAACTGCTCATAGATGTCGGGCATGTCTTCGGCGAGATTGGCGATGGGCTTCGGCGTGCGCACGCCGGCCACCACGTCTTCGCCCTGCGCGTTGACGAGATATTCGCCGTAGAGCTTCTTTTCGCCCGTGGAAGGATTGCGGGTAAAGGCCACGCCGCTGCCGGAAGTGTCGCCCATGTTGCCGAAGACCATGGACTGAATGTTCACGGCCGTGCCGAGATTGTGGTCGATTTTGTTGATGGTGCGGTAGACGATGGCCCGGTGATTGTTCCACGAACGGAACACCGCCTCTATGGCGAGCAGAAGCTGTTCATGCACGTCTTCGGGGAAGTCCTTTCCCACTTCCTGCCGGTACAGCTCCTTGTAGCGGGCGATGACGGTTTCCAGCGATTCCACGCTGAGTTCCTGATCGAGTTTCACGCCCTGCGCGGCCTTCTGTTCCTGCAGGATGCGTTCGAACTTTTCCTTGGAAACTTCCATGACCACGTCGGAGAACATCTGGATGAAGCGGCGGTAGGTGTCGCAGGCGAACCAGAGATTGTTCGTGAGTCTGGCCAGCGCGGGGAACGTCACCTTGTTCAGGCCGAGATTGAGGATGGTGTCCATCATGCCGGGCATGGAGAACACCGCGCCGGAGCGGACCGAAAGCAGCAGCGGGTCGCGTTCGTCTCCGAAACGCTTGCCCACCTTTTCTTCCACCCTGGCGAGAGCCGTCATCACCTCGTCCACCAGACCTTCAGGCAGGGCTCCGCCGTGAGCGTAGTAGTCGCGACAGGCGTCGGTGGAAATGGTCATGCCGTAGGGCACGGGAAGGCCGAGATTGGTCATCTCCGCCAGATTGGCTCCCTTGCCGCCCAGCAGACTCTTCATCTGTGCATTCCCTTCATGGAACAGATACACGTACCGCATAAGGCCGCTCTCCTTTATCGCTAGAGGGTGACAGGGCTTTGCTTCAGAATACGAAACTCCGTCTCCTCGGTCAATACGGGGAAGAAATTTTACCAGACTTGTGCGGCTCGGAGATATAAAAAAACGTATTTCTCCCGTTATTCGGAGTAAAATCGCAGGCGCGAAACGTTTCGCTCCTGCGATTATGCGTGTTTTGTCGTGGCCTGGAAAAAACGGCAAGAGGATGTTTCTTGTGGAAAGTCCGTTCCTGACTCAGAGGTCGGACATGGGACGAGCGGTGGAAAAAAGGAGCTCCTGAAAGGGGAACCCTGTGGAATCCGATGAAAAATTTTTCGAAATTGACGCGCTTTTTCTTTGCGTCCGCAAAGAATAGTGCTACGGTCAGCTTCATGACGCCCTTTGCGCCGGCGCAAGATTTCATAGACAAGAGGCGTAACAGCCCGGGAGTAAACGATGAGGACGTTTTCCAAATCCAGCAAACTGGATAATGTGCTTTACGACGTGCGCGGACCCGTCGTGGACGAAGCCGCCCGCATGGAAGAGAGCGGCATGAAGATTCTGAAGCTGAACATCGGCAACCCCGCGCCGTTCGGCTTTTCCGCGCCGGAAGAAGTCATTTTCGATATGCGTGATTCCATCGTGAATTCGCAGGGATATTCGGAGTCCCGCGGCATTTTTTCGGCCAGAAAGGCCATCATGCAGTACGCCCAGATCAAGCATATCCCCAATGTGACCATGAAGGATATTTACACGGGCAACGGCGCGAGCGAGCTGATTCAGCTTTCCATGCAGGCTCTGCTCAACAACGGCGACGAAATTCTTATCCCGTCTCCCGATTATCCGCTCTGGACGGCCTGCGCCAATCTGGCGGGCGGCAAGGCCGTGCACTATATATGCGACGAGCAGTCCGACTGGTACCCCGACCTGGAGGACATGGAAAGCAAGATCACCGACAGAACCAAGGCTCTTGTCATCATCAATCCCAACAACCCCACGGGCGCGCTGTATCCCGTGGAAGTGCTCGAGCGCATCGTGGACATTGCCAGACGGCATGAACTCATCATTTTTTCCGATGAAATTTACGATCGTCTCGTCATGGACGGGGAAAAGCACGTTTCCATCGCGTCTCTTGCGCCCGATCTTTTCTGCGTGACCTTCAGCGGTTTGTCCAAGTCGCACATGGTGTGCGGTTTCCGCGTGGGCTGGATGATTCTGAGCGGCAACAAGGCTGTGGCCTCAGACTACATCGCGGGCGTCAACATGCTTTCCAACATGCGTCTGTGTTCCAACGTGCCGGGACAGTCCATCATTCAGACGGCCCTTGGAGGCTACCAAAGCGTCAATGAATACATCGTTCCCGGCGGCCGCATTTATGAGCAGCGCAATTTCATCTATGAGGCTCTCAACAGCGTGCCGGGCATTTCCGCCACCAAGCCCAAGGCGGCGTTCTACATTTTCCCCAAAATAGACACCGAACGCTATCATATTGTCGACGACACCCAGTTCGCGCTCGACTGTCTGCGGGAGACTCGCATTTTGTTCGTGCCCGGGTCCGGTTTCAACTGGAAGAAGCCGGATCATTTCCGCATCGTGTATCTGCCGCGCATTTCCATTCTGGAAGAAGCGGTGGACAAGCTGGCCGCGTTCCTGCGCGATTATCGCCGGTAGGCGAACACGCCCGGCCGACGCCAATGACGCGGGCGGCCGTGGCCATCCTTGAAAAAAGCCCCGCTTCGTCGAACCGATCCTGCTCCTGACAGGAACGGCGATCGAAGCGGGGCCGTATTTTTAATTGAACGGCGAGGGATTCCCTGTTCTATGCCGCGAACCGTGAGGCGGATGGAGGAGAACCGTCTCCATGGGGGAGAAGGAAACGCGAACGCTCGACCAGGTGGGGGAGCCGGAGTTTTTGTCATTTTCCTCACGGCAAACGTCAAAGAAAGGAACGGGGTTCGTTATTGCTTGCACGCCGCGGTGGCGATCCAGCTGACGACTTCGCCCTTTGAAGGCACGCGGCCCGCGCTGACGACGGATCCGTCTATAGACACGGCGGGCGTGCTGAGAACGCCCGCAGCCATCATCTCGCGCAGGTCAGAGACTTTTTCCACCGTGACGGAAACGCCGGAAGCCTCCGCCGCTTCACGGACGATCTGTTCCGTTTCCTTGCACTTGGCGCAGCCTGGACCGAAAACTTTGACGATCATGACAATACTCCCGTGAGAAAGAGGATATGCCGCGCGAAGCGGCGTTAGAAGAGAACGCCTTGAAGGGCGTTGAGCAGCCACCCCGTAAGGGTGAACATGCCCCAGAGGTAGCCGAGAAAAGTGGCCTGGAGTCGGACGGTCATCACCTGCCGAAGCATGATGACTTCAGGAATGCTGGCGGCCACCGCGCTCATGCAGAAAGCCATGGTGGTGCCTATGGGCATACCCTTGGTGAGAAGGCCTTCCATAACGGGCACGATGCCGGTGACATTGGAGTAGAGGGGGATGCCTACGAACACCGCCACTGGTACGGTCCACCATTGGCCGGCGCCGAGGTTTTCGGCAAACCAGTTTGCGGGGACGAGGCCGTGCAGGGCCGCGCCTATGCCGACGCCCACGATAACCCATTTCCAGACGCGGCGAAAAATAGAGGTCATTTCTCCCCATGCGAAGTTGTGCCGTTGCCGCACGGAGAGCTTCTGCCTTGTCGCGGTCAGCGGCCGTATGGGCGTTTTCATTGATTCGAGCACAAAGGGCTGGAGCCAGCGGCCGGCGCGCAGCGCGTCCATGAACAGGCCGCCGAGCATGCCGGCCGTTATGCCTATGGCCACATAGGCCACCGTAAACTTCCAGCCCAGCAGTCCCCACAGAAGCACTACGGCGATTTCATTGATGATGGGAGACGTGATGAGAAAGGACATGGTGATGCCGATGGGAATGCCCGCTGATGTGAAGCCGAGAAAGAGCGGCACGCTGGAACAGGAGCAGAAGGGTGTGATGGCGCCGAACGCGGCGCCGAGGGCGTAGCCGAGACCGCGTTTTTTTCCAGACAGAAAGTCTCGCACGCGTTCCGCGTTCAGGGACGCGCGCAACCAGGAAATGACGTAGATGAGCGCGATGAGAAGAAGCAGAATTTTGACCGTGTCGTACAGAAAGAATTCCAGCGCGGATCCGAGGTGGGAGTCGCGCGGCAGGGCGAGCGCGTCGTAGACCAGCCATGAGGAAAGACGCTGAATGCAGGAGTACGCCGTCCACCAGAGAGAGGCGAGAACGACGATGGCCGCGCCGTAGCGCGGAAGCCAGGCGTCGTTCCAGAGCCCGCGTGTTTTGGCGCGGCTGTTGGTGTCGTTCATGAAGATTCTCCTTTGAAATGATAGTTGTTGAATAATTGAAATATAGTCCGCGAATAACGACGACGCGCTCAGCGCGTGGGCAGAAAGCGCGGATCGACGCTACTTTGTTCCCGAAATTTTCGGCAGCACTCCGGATTTCCGGAGCAACATTCCGACGTAAGATAGGCGATGACGTCCAGCATGAGGGGAATGGACGCTTTATATCGGATGAAACGTCCTTCTCGTTCGGCGGTGACGAGTCCGCTTTGCGTCAACGCCTTCAGATGAAACGAAAGATTGGTGGCGGGAATGTCGAGAAGTCGGGCGACGTCGCCGGCTACGAGTCCGTCCGGCGCGTTCCTGACAAGCAGACGGAACACGTCGAGGCGCACGTCCGACGAAAGGGCTTCAAAGAGTTTGCTGGCTTTCCTGCTTTCCATGGACGGGACAGTTCAATAAAACTTGAAATATGTCAAGAGTCCTGGAACGACATTTTTGAAAGAGGGAAGCGGGAAGAAAATCGGCTGGGAAGAAAACAAAAAAGCCCGGAACTTCCGCACGTTCCGGGCTTAAAATATGGTGCCGAGGGACAGAATCGAACTGCCCACACGGGGATTTTCAGTCCCCTGCTCTACCAACTGAGCTACCTCGGCACGACGAAAGACTTTGTATAGGAAGCCGCGACGTTTGGCAAGAGGAAAAACGGCGTTTCCGTAAAATTTTTCATTTTCGCGCCGGAAAAGAGAAAAGCGGAGCGGAAACTTCCGAGAAACGGGAACCGCGCGTTTCAGAACGGCGTCGCGTGGACGCGGAAGGGAGAGGGACGGTTTGCGTTTTTTCGTGAGGGAAAGGAACGGAGGGGACGCGGTCGCGGAACTTGTTTTCGATCCGCAGGGCGCGTGGCTACAGTTCTCCCCGGGAGAACCGCAGTATCATGTCCATGGTGAGGGAGGAGAGGTCGGGGCAGGGAGGAAGGGCGTCGCGTTTCACCCAGACGGCTTCGGAGAGTTCCGAGGTGTCAAGGCACACGCGATCGGAGCCGTCAAGCTCGGCTGTGAAGCCTATGGCCAGCGTGCCGGAAAGTCCCCATGGCTGACTTCCCACATAGCGCAGGCGTTTGATTTTTAGTCCCGTTTCTTCCATGACTTCGCGCGCGGCAGCTTGTTCCGCCGTTTCTCCGATTTCCACGAAGCCGGCCACCAGTACGAATCTCGGCGCGCCGGCTCTGGCGTAACGGGTGAGCAGCAGCCGGTCCTTGTCGGTGACGGCCACAATGACGCAGGGAGCGATGACGGGATATTCGACGTTTCCGCACGCGGGGCAGAGCATGGCACGTTCGCGTTCGGAGCGGCGCAGCGCGGATCCGCAGCGGCCGCAGAAGCGTCGCGCGTCATACCATCGGGAAAGATGCAGGGCCGTGGCGGCCGCCAGAGGCAACGGACTGGGCAAAGGGCGCAGCGCGGAAGGAGGCGTGCGTCGCCAGCCTTCGGGGACGGACAGGGAGGCTTCCGAATCGCGCAGCGCAAGAAAGAACCGACGTTCGTCCGCAAGGCTCCCTTCGTCCTCGTCGCAGGAAGCGTTTTCGTCGCGGATGACGCGGAACGCGTAGATCAGCGATGTATTATCTGAAGGCGACCAGGCTCGCCACTCCTCGACGCATGGCAGACGCGGTTCGTTTTCCGCGAGAAGAATCCCCTCGGCGGTGAGATCCAGGACGAGGTCGCGGACGTCAGGTTCTATGGGGAGAAAAGCGTTGTCGAGACGCCAGGGGGCGATGTCCTGAATCATGCGTCCGCGTCCTGTTTTTCGAGCCAGCGGCGCACGGCGAAAAGGTCGGGAAACACGCGGAGCGCGTGTCGCGTCATGACGTCGTCGGGAGGAATCATGTCGGGAACGAGCAGGGCTTTCATGCCCGCGGCGTCGGCGGAAAGGATGCCGTTGCGGGAATCCTCCACGGCGTAGGTTCGCGCGGGGTCGACGCCGAGTTCCGCGCAGGCCCGGAGATAGATGTCCGGCGCGGGCTTGCTGGCGGTGAGCATGTCGCCGCAGACGAGGGCGTCGAAATAGCGGCCCATGCCGGTGATGTCCATGTTGCGGCGCACGTTGACTTCGCGCGAGGAGCTGGCGAGGCCGGTTTTCCATCCGTTTTTCTTGAGCCATTCGAGCAGTTCCATGACTCCGGGCTTGAGAGGCACGCCGTCTTTTGTGAATTCCATGTAATAGACGCGCGTGCGGTCGCGGAAATCCTGATAGTCCACGCGGCCGCCGTACGCGGCGTCGAATCGTTCGCGCGTGCTGGCATGCGTCGAGCCGACGCAATGGAAAAACAGGTCGCGCAGGCCGTCAAGGCCGAGATCGCGCCCCACGCTTTCCCACGAGCGCAAAACGATCCGTTCGGAGTCTATGAGGACTCCGTCCATGTCGAAAACGATGGCGGGCATGATTTACGCCTCAGGCAGAGGACGCTCCACCAGCGGAAGGCGGTAAATCCGCCCCACGCGCGTGAATTCGCCGTTGTCGCTGGGAAACGTGTAATTGCCGATGACCGCGCCGAGTCTGTCGTACAGGGGGAACGCCTTGGGGTGACTGGTTTTCAGATACACGGCCGTGTAGCCCTGATCGGCGTAGAAGGGCATGATGAGATCGCGCAGCCAGAACGTGCCGTTGCCGCGTCCGGCGGGGGCGATGTGGAAATAGCTGAGCAGAGCCACCTGATCCAGCGGGTCGGAAATGGACAGTCCGGAACATGCATAGATTTTCGGATCAATCGCTCCGTGGGTCATCATCACCATGCCGAGCTGTTCGCCGTCGCGGCGCAGGGTATGGAAGTCCATGACGAGACCGGGCGTTTGGCGGAAATCGTGGATGATTTTGCAGCAGTGATGCACCTCGTTGTAATCGTCCCAGGTTTCCGTGAGGAGTTTTTCCTTCATGTTTTCCAGCAGGGACACGAGAAACTTGCCTTCGAACGTGTCACTGAAGCAGAATTCCAGATCGTCTTTGCGGTAAAGCACCGTGGTCATGGCTCGCCTCCTTGGCAATGTGCCCATCTTGTACGCGGCCCGGCCGCGCTGTCAAGCGGGAGACCCGCGCAACCTCGCCGAAACAAGGGAAAAACGCGGCCTCAACGGCGGCTGACGCCTCGCGTGGGAAAAGAAAGGCGCGTCGGAGCGGAGCGCGTTACGGACGCAGAGAGAGAAATTCCCTGACGATTGTTTCCAACTCGCGGTATTCTCCCGGTCGGCTCCAGCGTATGCGTTTGTCCGCGCGGAACCATGTCCATTGTCGCTTGGCGTAGGCGCGGGTGTTGCGGGCCCAGAGTTCCACGCATTCCGGCAGGGTCAGCCTGCCTTGCAGAAAGGCGGCCGTTTCGGCGCAGCCGATGCCCGTCCAGCCGGGGGCGTCGGTGTCGGGGCACCGCTCGAGGGCGCGACGGGCTTCGTCGAGGGCTCCGGCTTGAAGCATGAGTTCGATGCGTCGCTCAAGGAAAGGCGCGAGCTCGGCCAGCGGCAGGCCTATGCCGAGACGAAGAACGTCGTACGCGGCGGGCGGCGGGGTTTGATTATGCCACCAGGTAAACGTTTTTCCAGTGCCTTCCCATACTTCCAGCGCGCGCACGTTGCGTTGACTGTCGTTGGGATGGATTCTGGCGGCGTACTCCGGATCCACGGCGGCGAGACGGGCGTGCAGAGCGGGCGCGCCTCGCTCTTCACATTCCCGGGTGAGGCGTTCGCCGATGGCCGGATCCACGGCGGGAATGGGAGCTATGCCGTCCAGCAGGGCGCGGAGGTAGAAGCCGGTGCCGCCCACCAGGATGGGCACGCGACCTTCGGTCAGCGTTTCGCGAAGGGCGGCTTCGGCCGCGTCCGCCCACTGACCGGCGGAGATTTTTTGGGTGGTTTCCAGCCAGCCGTAGAGCTTGTGCGGACAGACATCGCGTTCTTCTTTCGAGGGCTGCGCCGTGATGATGGGAAAATCGCGATACACCTGTCTGGAATCGGCGTTGATGACCGCGGCCGGTCGACCGGCCTTTTTCAGCATGGAGGCCAGATGCAGGGCTGCGGCCGTCTTGCCGGACCCCGTAGGGCCCATGAGGCAGAGCGCGCGGGGCAGTGCGCTCATGAGCGGAGCTCCTCGCCGGGACATTCGAGCGACGCGTCGTCGTCCATGTCCGCGCGGCCGCAATCGGACTCGCCAGGCCAGGATTCCGGAAGTCCGTAGGCGCGGCGCAGCCGGGGGATGACGGTGGGCGGCACGAGACAGCGAACGTCGCCGCCCAGCGAGGCTACGTTGCGGATGTTGGTGGAGCTTATGTACATCCAGCGCAGATCGGACATGAGGAATATGGTCTGCACGTCATGCTGCAGTTTGCGGTTCATGAGAGCCATCTGAAATTCGTAGTCGAAATCCGAAACGGCGCGCAGACCGCGCAGAATGGCCTTTGCGCCCACGCTGGACGCAAAATCCACGAGCAGACCGGCGAAAGGCATGACCTTCACGCCGGGAATCCCCTCGAACACTTCCTTCACGATGGCCACGCGTTCTTCGAGACTGAAGAGCGGGTGCTTGCCGCAGTCCTGCGCCACGGCCACGATGACGGTGTCGAAAAGTTCCAGACCTCGGCGGATGATGCATTCGTGTCCGTTGGTGAGCGGGTCAAAGGTGCCGGGATAGATGGCTATACGTTCTTCACCCATACCAGAATCCTTGTGTTGCCGTACAGGCGTTCCGCTTCGAGGCGGAGATCATACTGGGCGTCGGCCCGGAGAGGCAGTCCTTTTTCCACTTCCGCGACGAGGAAACCGTCGTCGGCGAGCCAGCCCTGGCGCATGATGTTCTTCAGCGTGGGCTTGAAGAGCGCGGCCCCGTAGGGAGGGTCCACGCAGATGAGCTGGCAGGGTTCGGCCGGACGGCGGGCGGTGACGCGCAGGGCGTCTTCCTCATGAATGGCGCATCGTTCGGCAAGGCCGAGGTTGGCGGCGTTTTTGCGCAGACATTCCGCGGCCTTGTGATCCTTTTCGATAAAGTCGGCGAAGCGCGCGCCGCGGCTCAGGGCTTCGAATCCAAGACTTCCGCTGCCCGCGAACACGTCGAGAACGCGCACCGCGCCCCAGACGACGCCGCGGGATTCAAGCATGGAAAACAGGGATTCGCGGACCTTTCCCATGGCGGGTCTGTAGCCCGGACCGGTAACGGTTTGGAGCGTCCGTCCGCGGCAGGCTCCGGCAATGATTCGCATGGAATGTTTCCTGAAAAGAGGCGCGGCTCAAGCGCGCGCCGGAAAAACGGTTTTTCCGGGATAAGGGTTGCCGCGTCGCGTGCGACGCGAGAAGAGGCGTTTTGTCCGATCCGGAAGCGGGTCTGACGCGTTTGTCGCCGACGCGCGGCGTTCCGGAAAGAGGAAAGACGCTCCGGAACGCCGGAAAAGGTTCATCAGAGCTGGGACAGGAAGAGCACGAGGGAACGTTCGATTTCCACGAGGCGATCGCGCAGTTCGGTCTGTTCTTCCCAGGGAATGTCGTCGATGTGAGCCAGACGTTCGCGCACCTGAGCGGCGCGCTGTTCCAGCTCTCCGGCCAGGAAATTCCAGTCCACGCGCGGCTTGACGCGGGAGGGGCTGGGCACATGCACTTCGGCCGTGGCCGAGCCTTCGATGGTGGCTTCTTCCAGATATTCGGGAATGAACGGCGTGATGCCGAAGCGTTCCTTGATGAGTCCGGCGAGTATGGTCTGCGCCTTGGGTTCGCCATGCACGAGAGCGACGTTCATGCCGGGGCGGGCCATGCCGCCGATCCATTCCAGAAGCTGACTTTGTCCGGCGTGCGCGGAAAAGCCGTTGATGGTGAATATTTTGGCGGCCACGGCCACTTCTTCGCCGAAGAGGCGAAGGGTCTTAGCTCCGTCGACCAGCTTTCTGCCCGGGGTGCCCATGGCCTGATAGCCCACAAACACGATGCTGACGCCTTCTTTCCACAGATTGTGCTTGAGATGGTGGCGTATGCGGCCCGCGTTGCACATGCCGCTGGCTGACAGGATGATGGCCGGGCCTTCCATGGTGTTGAGCTTCTGCGATTCCTGCGCGCTTTGCGTGAAGCGAACGAGTCCGTCAGGCGTGGCCTTGAAGTCGTCGATCGTGAATTCCGGCGTGCGAAGATGATCGACGTATTTCATGAACACCTGCGTGGCCTTGGACGCCAGCGGGCTGTCCACGTAGATGGGCATGTGATCCGGCAGGCGGTTCTGCTTTTTCAGGATGAGAAGGCTGTAGAGAATTTCCTGAGTGCGCTCCACGGCGAACGCGGGAATGATGACCTTTTCGCCGTGGGAGTGACTGTATTCGATGGCTTCGGCGAGTTCTTTCAGCGTGTCTGCCTCACCCTTGTGATCGCGGTCGCCGTAGGTGGATTCCACGAAGAGCCAGTCCGGAGTTTCCGGCATGGCGGCGTCGGGCAGAAGCAGCGCGCCTGGACGTCCCAGGTCGCCGGAAAATACCAGACGGGTGGTTTTTTCGCCTTCGGTGACGGTAAGCTCAAGAAAGGCCGCGCCAAGGATATGGCCCGCATGGCGGAAAGTGACTTTCACGCCGGGCGCGGGGGAGACTTCGGTGTCGAATCCCACGGGCCGCAGCAGCTTGGCCGTGGCAAGAGCGTCGTCCGTGTCATAGAGGGCTTCGTCGCCGGCTATTTCGGCCGTGCCGCGACGCTTGTCGTGGCGGCTTTTCCATTCGTGATCCATTTCCTGGATGTGCGCGCTGTCTTCCAGCATGATGGAGGCCAGATCGGCCGTGGGGTAGGTGCAGTAAATGCTGCCTTTGAATCCTTTTTTCACCATGCGGGGCAGAAGGCCGGAATGATCGATGTGCGCATGGGTGAGGAGAATGAAATCCAGATGTTCAGGACGGTAGTTGTCGGTCTGAAAGTTGCGTTCTTCAATGGCGGAGTTGCCCTGGAACATGCCGCAATCCACGGCAAAGCGCGACGCGTCGGTTTCTATGACGTAGCAGGAACCTGTGACAGTCTGGGCCGCGCCCAGAAAGGTGATTTTCATGACACAACTCCTGGAATGAGGGTTCCGGAAGTCAAAAGTATAGGCGTTTTCCCACAGATCCGCAAGAATGGCGGATTTCAGGAAAAGGGCCGGCGAGGGCCTTTTGTGGAAAAGTGAAGGACGACGCGTCGGGGAGCGGAGTCGCGCGTTTTTCAAAAGCTCGGCAGAGGACTTGAAATGAGTCCGTTTTTCCCATGCGCGGGTCGCGTCACGTCTTGCGCCTCTCGTGCACGCGGGCTATGATGAAGATACAGAATTATGTTACAGGAGCTGAATATGAGCGCATCGTCGCAGCAATACATCATCGACACCCTGTCCGCCCAGGAATCGTGGCGTCTTTTCCGCATACTTGCGGAAATCGTTGACGGTTTCGAGGATTTGAGCGGACTTCCCCCCTGTGTTTCCATTTTTGGTTCCGCGCGTCCCAAGGCCGATCATCCCGTGTACGAGGAAACCCGCCGCGTGGCCAAAATGCTCGGCGAGGCCGGCTACGGCATCATCACGGGCGGCGGGCCCGGACTCATGGAAGCGGGCAATCTCGGCGCGAGCGAGGCGAACGCGCCTTCCGTGGGATTGCACATTCATCTGCCCATGGAGCAGGAGCCCAATAAGTATCTGACCATACGCAGCGATTATCGTTACTTCTTCATCCGCAAGCTGATGTTCGTGAAGTATTCCATCGCGTATGTGGTCATGCCCGGCGGCATGGGCACCATCGACGAACTTTCCGAAGCCTTCGTGCTGGCGCAGACGCATCGTATCAAGCCGTTTCCCATCATTCTTTACAGTCACGCTTTCTGGGACGGTCTGCTGGACTGGATACGGGGCCGCATGATCAAGGACGGTTATCTGCGCGAGGACGAGCTGGATTACGTCACCGTGTGCGACACGCCCGAAGAGGTGCTTTCCACCATACGTCGGCGCGTGGTGCTGTAAGATATGGAGCTTCGCAACCTCTGCGCCGAAGAGGATCGCTGGCGCGCGTTGTCGTCGTGGGGGCCGGAACCTCCCGCGCCTCCGGGAACGAGCTGGCGCGCGCTCATGCGTCGCGCGCTTCGTCTGGCGGGGCGCGCCGCCCGCATGGGCGAGGTGCCCGTGGGCGCGCTGGTGGTGGACTCGGAAGGCAACGTGCTCTCTTCCGCCCATAACGAAACCGAGAGCCTGCGCGATCCTACGGCTCACGCCGAGGTGCTGGCGTTGCGTCGGGCTTCGGCCGTCGTGGGCAATCACAGGCTGGGCGGAAGCGTGCTGGTGGTCACGCTGGAACCGTGCCTCATGTGCGCGGGCGCGCTCCGGGAAGCGCGGGTGTCCGGCGTGGTGTTCGGCGCGTCCGACGCTCGGGCCGGAGCCGTGTGTTCCTGCCTGGAAGGGCTGGATTACGCGCGCACGGGGGGCGCGCCGTGGAGTTACGGCGGCGTGGAAGCGGAGGATTGCGCGAGGCTTCTGCGGGCTTTTTTTCGAGAGCGTCGCTGAAGATTGGACGAGTGGGCGAACAGTTTACCCGCGCGTGAGCGGGCGCGATTTTCAACATTTATTCGGGAGGGGGATTCCCATGAACAATACGGTTGACGAACTGACGGTGGATTACGAGGAAGACGGCATTCTCAAGATCAAGGAAATCGACAAGGAAGTGCTCTCCAAAGGCGCGTGGGCGACAGTGCTGTTCCGCTATCGCGAGTGGCAGGAAAACGATACGTACGGACCCGACCGCTATGTCATCCGCCGGTACAAGAAGTCGGGCGGAGAGTATCGTCAGCAGTCCAAGTTCACCATATCCAGCAACGATCAGGCCCGTCGCATTGTGGACGCCCTGAGCCGCTGGATGTCCGACGAGGACGCCGGAGAACGCAAATAGATCCATCCAACGCGCGGAGCGTCATCTCTGTTCCGGTGACGGTTTCGGGCAAGCCCTGAAGGGAGAAGTTTCATGGCCGAATATCGTCGCAGGTTTCTTTCCGAAGCCCGTCAGAAAGTGCTGCATCAGCTGATTTCCGGCTGGAAGCGGCGCGGTTCTTCCTTGCTTCAGGTAGGGTTGAACGCCGGCTTTTCTCCGGAATTTTTCTGGGAGGCCGGTTTCGACGTGACGGCCGTGGATCGTTCTCCGGCCTGCCTCGTCGCGGCCAGAGAACAGACCGGGCCGCGCGTGGAATATCTTTGCGGAAGCGCGGAGGCTCTTCCTTTCGACGACGGCTTTTTCGACTATGCGGTGCTGGTGCACCACGGTCTGACGTCCGCGCCGGGAAACGCGGGGGAGACCATGCTTCGGGAAGCGTTGCGCGTGGCCGCCCGCGGCATCATCATTATGGAGTGGAACCGTTTTTCGCTTGCCGGCGTGCCGAAAAGCGCGCGCGAGCACTGGGAAGCTCCAGAAGCCGCGGAGTGCGCCGTGTGCGATGAGGACGCCGGAGGGGTGAAACCCTGGGAACTGTTCGCCATGGTGCGGCGCGTTTGTCCCGGAAGGCGGGTGTCCCTTGTGTCCGCGCTGCCGCTTTGGGAGGGAACCTGGCCGGACGGCTCTTCCGGCGCGCTGGCTTCGTTGCGCCGGGCGGCTGCTCCGCTCAATCTGTGGCCGTTGCCGCTGCCTTTCGGCGCGCTTGTGGGCATGAGGGTGGACTGGGCTCCTGTGCCGCTGACGCCCATAGGCATGTTGAAGAGCGCGGCCGCCTCGCTGTGCGCGCCAGCCGAACCTTCCCGGGAGCGGGTGATGGGGCTCTGCCCCTGCCGAACGGAGGAAAAAACTCGGCCGAAAGGGCGTCGCTGAGCGAGAGTCCGGACGTACGGAAGAGGGAACGTCTTGCGCGTCAGAACGTCCAGCCGAGCGAAAGTGACGCGTTGGCGGAAGTCCCCTTCGCCCGGAACGCTCCGCCTGCGTCCAGGCGGAGAAAGAAATTATCCTTGCCGGTAAGACTCACGCCGCCCTGGAGGATCAGGGCGTCTCGGCCTGCGGCGTCCGTGGCTGAAGAGAACGGAAATTCGCCGTAGTTTCGGAAGTGCGCGTCGGCGCGGAGCTCGTCGTCCGCCAGCTCGCGCCGCCATGCGGCCAGCACGTCCAGGCCCATGCGCGAGCCGTTTTCGAGTTCGGTTCTCCATCCCGCTCGCGCTCCGAGCGTGAGGGGAACGGAGCGGCATGTCTCGTCGTCCAGATGCAGTCGACTGGCGTCTCCGCCGCGTTCTGAGAGGGCGGGACGGCGCAGAACGTCGTATTCCAGCCAGGCCAAGGGGCCGGCGAACAGCTCGCCGCTGTCGAAACGCAGCGACCAGTCCCTGCCCGCGCCGATCATGGCGCCTCCCGTGAATCCCGTCCAATCGCTTTCGTTGCGCCGGAAGTAGCCGCCGACGGCCGCGGTTCTGTTCATGTCTCCGTTCTCCAGGCCAACTCTGGCCTGCGCCGTGATATAGAGACCGTTCCAGTTCTCTGGAGAGAACAGCCCGTGCGCGCCCAGAGAAAAGGAACGCGTGTTTGCCGTGGCCGTGTCGCCGCGCAACGTCACGCGGCGCGCGTCGGCGGCAAGGTGGCCGCCGAACGTGAATCCGTTTTCGAAACGGCGATCCGCGCCCGCTAGGATGCCTGCGGACGACGCGCTCCAGCCGTCATGCCCTCCGCTTGCGTCCTGCCATGATCCGGAGCCGTAGGGGGTGAGCCAGAAACGCCAATGGTTCCCGTCATCGACCGACGAGTTCGAGACGCGCCGGTCGCTTTCGGCGGCGAGGGTTCGGCGGAGAAGGAGCGAGGTCAGTTCGTTTTGCCGGGTCAGCGAATCCCGGGCGGCGACGTTGTAGGCGTCGGGACCGAGGGCGTTCAGTCCGCGCGTCACGCCCGCGCCGTCTTTGCCAGACCAGTCCAGCGCGGCGATGAGCCTCCGCATGTCCCCTTCAGCCCGTCCGGCGACGCCGTAGAGCGCGTTTCCCAGGGAACGCGCGCCCGCGTTTTCGGCGTAGCGACTGTAGGCGTCGGCGTCTCGCGAGACCAGCACGGAGGGCGCGTTCGAAGAGTCGGCGAGACTAAAATCAAGCGTTGGCGAATGATTGTCCCCCAGCGTCACGTTGCGGAACGTTCCTTCGATGTCCGTGGCCGTGACCGGAGCTTCCGGAGCGATGACGGCGTTGGAGGCGTAGAAATCCGGCATGGGGCGCAAAGTCCAGGTGCCGTCCAGCGACGCCGAGGCGTCTGAGCGCACGCCGTTTACCGCGCCGGAGGCGAAAAAGCCCGTTTCCAGCACGGCGTCGGCGCCGTTGACGAAGTTGGAGGCGACATGCGCTCCGTCGCCCGACGCGTCCGAACCGAACAGGGAAAGGTGGCCGGCGTTGTTCAGCGCGTGGACGTTCACCACCCCGGTGACGGCGAGTCGTCCGGCTTCGAGATTCATGTCGATCCCTTTTTTTCCGTCTATGCCGCCGTAAAGCGTCATGGCGAAGTTGCCGTCCTTCTCGCCCGCTTTGCCTTCCTCATCCGGGGCCAGCCCAAAGGTCAGGGTCGTGCGCAGATCGTTGCTGTCGCCGGGATATTGAATGTCCGGATTGTCCGGATCCCAGGCCGAAACGATATCGCCGTACACCGACGTGCCGGAAAGAATGTTGACGTTCTGCACAAAGGCGTTGTCCGAGATGAAGATGGACGCCGCGTCGCCGGCGAGCCGTCCGCTCACGTCGAAGGAGGAGACCAGCGGACCGTCAAGATTGATCTCGAAGCCGTTCTCATCCGTGACGCCGGGAGCGACGGTTCCACCGGTCCATATCCAGGAGCCGCGGTTTTCCGTGTCGACGCCCAGTAAATTGTTGCCGAAGTCGAAGCGGGCGGCCACGCCTTCGTCGCCCAGCGCCCGCACGTCGCCCCGGCTGACGATAGTCTGATTCTTGCCGTAGGCGACAAGCAGGCCCGTGCCCCAGCGTCCGTCCGCCGCGATGAGGACGCCGGGCGCGACGGTTACGTCGTTGTCGCTGCCATCCACGCGTATGCCCGTTCCTCCATCGCCGCAGGCCAGCAAGTCGGCGATCTGCGTCACGACGTTGCGCTTGCCGTAGATATGCAGCCCCACGCCCAGCGTGGTTGTGTTGGGAATGCCCGCCAGCCAGGCGTTACCTTCGGCGTTGCGGGCAAAGTAGCCGTGATCGCTGACGATGGTTTCGTCGTCGCCGTATACGGAAAATCCGAAGAACCTCTTCCTGTCGATGTCGTAGCCGATGTCCTGAAGCGCGGCCAGTTCCGCCTCCATGAGGGATGTGTAGTTGCGGTAGGACTGATGGCTCATGAGACTGCGTTCAAGTTCGATATGGGCAAGGTCGGGAAATCCCGTCAAATTTCCATTTTCATCATAAGACCATTCGTAGCCATTCACGGGCAGCCCCTTGCCCGATCCCAGCACCTCGGCCACATGTTCGCCGTTGAAGGTCACGCCGCTGGCGCTATAATCGCCCACCAAAAAGTCTGTGCCCGGCGTGCCGTTGGCATACAGACTGCTGACGGTCACGCCTGGAGCAAGAGTGACGCCAAAGGCGTCTGTGAGGTGGGCGTCCCAGACGGAAATTATATCGTTCACGCCGGTGTCCGCCTTGCTAGATACGCCCAGCGCATGTATTACTTCGTGATACAGCACGCTCTCCATGTCGAAGTTTTTCGTGACGGGAATCGGCGAAATTCGGTCGGCGACGTCCAGATCCAGCGCGCCCACGATCACGATAGCGGGGGATTGATAGGGCACGCCTTCGATAATCGTCTCCTGAAATATGGTTGGTCGCACGCTTCCACTGGGGGAAAAGCCGCTCTCAGCCTCAGCGTTGTCGTTGTCATAGGTGCCGATGACAAGGGGAGCCGGAGTGTCGTTTTGACTGCCGGGGCCGAGCATGTCGGCCAATCTGGTCATGGCGGAGACGATGGCGTTTTTTTGTTCCTCGTCAAGCGTCCATGTGGAGACATCGGTACCGTTGTAGCGTTCTCCCTGATCGGCGAAATGCAGCGCGAACATCGGAGAGCCGTCGGCGCGAAAGACGAAACGCGTGTCGTAGGCCATCGCTGCGGCGGGGATAAACGTGACGGCGAGCGCGCACGCGAGGGCCAGAGAAGCGGGAGACTCGGCAAGGCGGAGAATCTGACGCGCAAGTCTGCGCAGAGAAGAAAGGAGCGTCGACAGCATGGAAGAATCTTTTAGAAAAGGAGGAAATGGGGAGGTCGCGCGAAACACTCTTAAAAAAGGGGCGACCCCGGAAACAGGGGACGCCCCCGAGGGGTTATTCGTCGTTTTCGCTTTGTTCTTCGCCCGCTTCGTCCCCGACATAGGGGTTGAAGTAGCCGAACTTCAGGCCGGGGCAGTATTTCCTGAGCCTTTTGCGGAAATTGATCAGTCCCACGGAGGGGCCGAAAGTCACGCCTTCCATAAGTTTCATGTACAGTTCCGGATCAATGTTCAGATTGCGCAGCTGAATGAAACTCACGCCGCAGGTGTTGATGAGGTCCACAAGAGCCTCGATTTCTTCCTCGCAATCGGTGATGCCCGGAAAGTACAGCAGGTTCAACGACACGAACACGCCGCGGCTGCTGGCTTCCTTGATGGAGCGGCGCACGTCGGCGAAGGTAAAGCTGCGCGGACGGTAATAACGCAGATACACGTCGTCTCTGGCGCTGTTCATGCTGACGCGCAGAGAGGAAAGGCCGGCTTCGGCGAGTTTCGCCACCTCGTCGGGCATGGAGGCGTTGGAGTTCAGATTGATGGTGCCGTGACCGCCTTCGGCGCGGAATCGTTTCACCACTTCCAGCAGCAGCGGGGCTTCGGTGAGCGGCTCTCCTTCGCATCCCTGACCGAAGGAAAAGATGGGATGCTCCTCGTTTTTCATGTGATGGAACATCATTTCGAGGATTTCATCCGCCGTGGGGGTGAAGGTAAGGCGATCCTGCGGCGTGGCGCAGATGGTGGAGTCCTCGTTTTTGTGAGATATGCAGCCCACGCATCGCGCGTTGCACACGCGAGAGGTGGGAATGGGAGCTTCGTAACGGCCAATGGCCAGATTCTTGGCCGCGGGACAGCCGTATTTCAGCACGCAGTTCCGCATAAGGTGCTGAATGAAGCGGTTGTCGGGGTACTTCGCCATGAGTTCTTTGGCGGCCTTGTTGATTTTTTTTTGCGGAATGCCGGTGAATATCTGACGCGGATCCTCATCGACCTTTTTGGCGCAGACGTAGAAGCGGTCGCCGATCATGCCCACGGCCGCGTAGGCGAAAAGGGGCAGCGTGGGGGCGTCCTTGTCCGTAACGTAGACGGGGTGTCCCGTCAGCGTGTGCGCGGGAGCGATGAAGGCGGCCACGGCCAGTTCCTCGACTTCCACGGTGTCTCCGGTTTCCGGATCGAGTCCCACGGCATGGCGGCCGGGCAGCAGAAAGAGTTCGCTTTCCGGCGGCAGAGGCATGAGTTCGTCAGGACGGGGGAGCGTCCATTCGTTGCCCTTGCGGCAGAGCATGAGCAGGTCGGGATCGTCGTATATCTGGCCCTGGGCGTCGGCCAGGAGCATTCTCGGGCGGGGATGGGATGTGGCCATGGCATTGGTACGGCGCGGCGCGCCTGGGTGAAATGTTGCCTGACGTCCTTGCGGGCGATCAGTGTTCGCGGTTTTCGCCGAGAAAGCGGTTCCAGAGGCGTATGGCGGCTCCCTGGGAAACGGCCCATTGCGTCAGCGCGCATCCGCAGGGACACGCGACTCTCCACAGCTCGTGGCGTCGACCGGCGGGTAAGCAGGATTCCAGCTTCTGCTCTCGCCCTCCGCAGGTGGAGCATGGAAGAATGGGTGGCAGGTAGCTGTCCGGCATAACAACCTCCTTCTTGCTGGAAACGGGTTCCGCCGGACGGAACCGCAAAATTTGCGGAGCGCATGATAACGCTCTCGTTTCCGATATGCAAGCGCGGCGCTAGACGAGACCGGCCCAGCCCAGGGCAAGCATGACCAGAGGCAGGGACGCCAGAGAGAGCAACGTTGTGACGATGACGGTCATGGACGCTTCCGTGGGGTATGCCTGATAACGTTCGCCGACGATGTACACGATGGTTCCCGTGGGCATGGCCGCGGTTACGACGGCTACGGCGAGGGCGACGCCCGAACATCCCGCGGCGAGCATCACAAAGAAGGTGAACAGCGGCTGGATGAGCAGCTTGGCCGCGCATACGACGGCAAGATCCTTGCGGTTGAACGATCCTCTCGTTCCCGACGTGCCGGAAAGCTGCGCGGAAAGCACCATGCCCATGCCGAACAGGGCGCAGGGCGCGGCGGTGGAACCGAGCATCTGCGTTATGCTGAGCAGGGCCTTGGGCAAAGGCACGCCGGAAAAGCCAGCGCACGCGCCCACAACCGCGGACACGATCATGGGATTGTGGGCCAGCTCCCCGAACAGTCTTTTGCCAAGGTTGCGCCGCGAGCCGCCGCCTTCGGCGGAGGAAAGGATGTCCAGCGTGGCGTCCGCGGTGAGGAAGGGCGCGGAGTAGAGCAGCGCGCCCAGCATGCCTGCGGTGGCGGCGGCTTCATTGTCGGGAAAAACCATGAAAATGAAGGGCAGGCCGAAGAACGCCGCGTTGGGGAACACCGCGCCGAGAGTGCGTATGGTGGTTTCCGGACGATGAACGCGCCATAACTTGGAGAAAAAGAGGTAGGCCGCAAGGTAGCAGATCATGGAGGAGGCGAGCGTGGCCCACATGAAGGTGGCGGCTTCTTCGTTCATGTGAATGGAGCACATCTGCGTGAAGAGCAGAGCGGGCAGGCTCACCCAGTAGACGAATTGATTGAGACAAAGCGCCATGGTGGGCGCGAGAATGCGGCGTCGTTCGGCTATGAGGCCGAGGAACATGATGCCGAAAACGGTCAGAAGCGCGGAAAAAATACTGCTCATGGGAAAGAGATTCCTTGGAGGAAAAGCCGGATGCGCGTAACGCGCGGCGCGTCCGGGAGATGGGTTTAGCTATCGCATGTGCGCGAGCGTTTGCGTGAGACTGTGGTGAATGGCGCGCAGGTGCCGCGTGAACATGACGATGGCCGCGCAGATCACGAGCGCGCAGAAGAGCATGGTGCGCGGAGCTCCGATGACGTCGGCCAGCGCGCCGAAGGCCAGACCGCCCACGGGGCCGAGACCTGCGGTGCACATGATGTACAGACTGATGACGCGGCTGCGGCAGTCGTCGGAAGAGGTGGTCTGGCAGAGAGTGTTGATGCTGATGTTGTTCGCGGTGATGCCGAAACCGATGAAGAAGGCCGCGACAAGCGAGATCCACAGCGTTTCGGAAAAGCTGAACGCGATGAGAGCGACGGCGGTGACGGAGGTGACGCGGGCGATGAACACGGGGGTGCGCCTGAGCGGAAGATAGACGGACACCACCATGCCTCCGACGAACGCGCCTGCGCCTACCGCGCCGAAAAGCCAGCCGAGCGTCTGGGAACCGCCGTCGAGAATGGCGGTGGAAAACATGGGGAACAGCACGCTGTAGCAGAGGCCGAACAGACAGAACACGGCGAGCAGACGGAAAATATGATTCAGGAAAAATTCGCTCTGCACGTGTCGTATGCCTTCCACGATATCGCCGACGATGCTCTTTTTTCCGTGCGAGGCGACGCGTTCGCGCAGACGCACCTGAAACGCGAGCATGTAGATGATGGGCAGGTAGGTGATCGACGATATGAGGAAGCAGACTCCTTCTCCCCAGAGATAGATGACGAGTCCGGCGATGGAAGGGCCCACCAGCTTGCTGATGTTGAAGGCCATGGAGTTAAGGGCGATGGCGCTCTTGACAGCGGACGGATCCGACACCATGAGCGACACCGACGACTGCCGCGCCGTCATGTCGAACGAGCCGATAATGCCGAGGCCGAGGCTGAGCGCGACCAGCAGAGGGTAGTTGACGGCCTCGGTGAAGGTCACGAAGGTGAGCAGCGCGGCTTCCACCATGCAGAGAGCCTGCGTGGTGATGAGAGCCTTGCGCAGATCGTGCCGTTCCAGCCACGCCCCGGCCATGAGGCCGAAGATAAGGATGGGGGCAAGGCTGACGAACTCCACAATGCTGAGCAGAAAGGCGGACTTGGTGAGTCGAAAAACGAGCCAGCTCATGGCGAGTCGCTGCATCCACAGGCCGAGCATGGAAATGGTCTGACCGATGATGAAGCAGAAAAAAGCTCTGTGCGCGAGAGCGGGGAACAGCTGATAGATGCGACGCATGAAAACCTCGTTGGGCGGTAAGGGCATTTTTCGGATCAGGGATTTATTGGGTACAGAAGAATCTAACGAATTTCGGATAAAAGGGAAAGCTGGGGGAAGGAGGCGTATTTTTTAGGCGTTTTCCATTGCGGCGCAAGGATCGTAGAGCCGGAGCGGGCGCAGTGGGAAATAAAAAAACGGGAAAGTTCTCAAGAACTTTCCCGTGTAAAGGCGTTTTCAGGAAGAGTGCGAAAGTCCTCTAGCCCCAGAGCAGTCTGCCGACCAGGGTTCCGGCGTAGGCAACGACGTAGGCCACCGCCGTGTTGAATGCCATGCTGAAGAACAGCCATTTCCAGCCACCCGCCTCGTTCTTGAGCACTACGAGAGTGACGAAACAGGGCGAGTAAATGAGCACGAAGAGCATGAGCGAGAGGGCCACGGTTTTGGACCAGCCAGGATCGGAAGCCAGTCGTGCCGAAAGGGAATCAGGTTCGTCAGGATCCGTTTCCCCTATGGAGTAGGCGGTGCCCATGGTGGACAGTATGGCTTCTTTGGCGGCCACGCCGGAAAGAAGGGCCACGTCGGTGCGCCAGTCGAAGCCGAGGGGGCGGAATACGGGCTCTACGAACTGACCGATGCGGCCGCCCCAGGTGTTGCGCACGGTTTCGGAGGCCAGTTCGTTTTCCGCGTCGTTTTTCTGCGCTTCCAGGGCCTCTTTTTGTTCGACCGTTTCGGTGAGAATCTGTCGCATGGCCGGCTTTGAAGCGTCGTCGGCCCCTTCAATCTGAGCGTTCAGCGCGTCGATGCGCTGGTCAAGGGGGGCGATTCGCGCGTCGATGGAGGCAATTTTGTCTTCAAAAGGCGCGGATTGTTCCGCCGTAAGCGCGGGGAAGGTGAGCGCGGCCCAGAGAATGACGGATATGGCCAGAATGACGGTTCCCGCCTTTTTGATGTACATCCAGCCGCGTTCCCATGTATGGGTGAGAATGCTGCGCAGCGTGGGCAGGCGATAGGGCGGCAGTTCCATGACGAAGGGCGTGGACTCGCCGCGGAATACGGTTTTTCTCAGGAACAGGGACACCAGCAGAGCCACGGCCCAGCCGCAGAGGGTGATGGCGAACATGATTCCGGCCTGGTTCTCAGCGAAAAAGGCCGCGGTGAGCATGAGAAACACCGGAATTTTCGCGCCGCAGGTCATGAGAGGCAGGGTCATCATGGTGGCCATGCGTTCCTTTTCGCTGCGCATGGTGCGCGTGGCCATGACGCCGGGAATGGCGCAGCCGCCCGCGATGCCGCCCGCGATGATGAAGGGCATCACCGACGCTCCGTGCAGTCCGAAGGCCCGCATGACACGGTCGAGCATATAAGCCATGCGCGCCATATAGCCGCTGTCTTCAAGGAAGGACACGATAAGGAACATGATGAGAATGAGCGGCACGAAACTGAGCACTCCGCCCACGCCGCCGATGACGCCGTCCACCACCAGCGAGCGCGCCAGTCCTTCAGGGAGCACGCTCGTCATGAGCTCTCCGAGCCAGCCGAAGAAGTCTTCCACCCACCCCTGCGGGTACGCGCCCACGATAAAGGTGGTCCAGAACATGAAGTACACCACCGCCAACATGATGACGGGACCAAAAATGGTGTTGGTGAGCACTTTGTCCAGCTTGTCGGTGAGAGCGAGACGATCCTTGGCGTTGTCCTTGTGGATGACGCCGTCCTTGAGCGCGCTGTGGATAAAGCCGTAACGGTAATCGGAAATGACGGCGTCGGGCGTGGTTTCCAGCGTGGAAGCCAGATGCGTCGTCAGCTCGTCGCGAATGGCGAGCAGTTCCAGAGCGGCTTCGCGATCCGCGGCTTCCGTCTGAGCGAGAATCACGTCGTCGTTTTCCAGAATTTTGAGGGCCGTCCAGCGGGCCGGATAGCGCGAGATGAGAATTTTTTTCTTCTCGATGATGGACGTCATGCGCAGCAGCGCGGGATCGAGGTCCGGCCCGTAACTGATGGTCAGGGGAGAGCATGGTTTTTGCGCTTCTTCCAAGGCCAGACGCAACGCCTCGTCAAGACCTTCGCCGGAGCGGGCTATGGTCGGCACGGCGCGCGCTCCGAATCGGGCGGACAGCTTTTCGATATCGAGGCGCATGCCCGCCTTGCGGGCTTCGTCCATCATGTTGCAGGCCAGCACCACGGGCTGGCCGAGTTCGCGAATCTGCACGGCAAGGAACAGACCGCGTTCCAGCGTGGCGGAGTCGATGACGTCGATGACGGCGCGAGGGCGTTCTTCCGGCCGTTCCGGGGCGAGCACGTCGCGCACCACGCGCTCTTCCATGGAGTAGGGGGTGAGCGAGTAGGCTCCTGGAAGATCGACCAATAATACTTTACGCTCGCCGCAGCTCGTCCAGCCTTCCTTCTTTTCGACGGTGACGCCGGGATAATTGCCCACATGCTGATGCGCGCCCGTGTATTTGTTGAAGGCCGTGGTTTTTCCGCAGTTGGGGTTGCCCGCCAGAGCGATGCGCACGCCGTTTTTCTTTTCTTCCTCGGTAAAGGCGGGAGTTCCGACCTCGCCGCGTCGTTCGCAGAAAGGACAGCTCATTTGACCTCCACGTCGACGTAATCGGCTTCGCTGTTGCGGAGCGCGATGGTGGAACCTTCAATGCGCAACGCCACGGGATCGCGCAGCGGAGCCCTGCCTATGATCTGAACGGACATGCCCGGAACGAGTCCCATGTCGCGGATGCGTCGGCCCAGTTCTCCGCGGGCGGTGATTTTGACGATGTTCGCCGTTTGGCCGGGAGCGAGCCGGCGGAGATTCATCTGTGACATGGCGTCCTCCTGATAAATAAAAATGAAATTCTTTTTCAATTAATTTTCAAAAAAAACAACAACGGCACGCGCCGCGTCTTTTTTGACAACGAGGCAAACAACTCAGGATTGCGAACGTTCGGCTGTGTTTTTCTTTTCCCGTCGCGGCGGAGACGCTCTTTCTCGAAAAACGGATGACCAGAAATGCGGCGTTCGTTTTAACACGGGGCGTTGCAATGTTTCCGTCTCCTTTTGATTGGGCGAAGTTTGCCGCTCCATCGCGGATGTTCTGAAGTTAGTGAAAATGAAAGTCAATGTCAATTTAAAAACAAAAAAAAGCGCAAATTCGTTTCGGAAGCGGAAGACGCGTGGCCAGAACGACGACGCGGAGGACGAAAAACGACACGTCGGCAGGCGTTCGTCAGGGAAGCACGGAAGGCGGCGGAGGAACAAACGGCGTTGGCGTTTTTCACCGACAGGGGATCATTGCCGAGAGGAGGAACGGGAACAACGGCGGAAAGGGCGTTGTCTTCGCGCGAGCTGACGAAGGTTGGCTGACGAGCGTTTCGCGGAAAGACGAGACGCTCGCGCGGGAACGAGCTTCGCGTTTGTCCATAGCCCGTTTTTACAAGCGCGCCGCCTTCCCGGAGAAGGAAAGCGGCGCGTTTCAGAAACAACGTTTCTCCGCGAAACGGAGACGTTGGTATGGCGGTCTTCGCGAAGCGAGGATCGGAGCTCAGGCGGAAAGTGCGGTCAGCGCGTCCAGAAGTTTGTCCACGTCTTCGGCTGCGGGCCGTTCGGGAAGCGAACCGAGCATGCCAAGCCCTTCCATGGCGTCGTGGAATTCTTCGGGGTTCATGGCTACCGCCGCCGCGGTATGGATCATGGCGTCCACGGAGAGAATCTGGAACACGGCGTTGCGGATGGCGGCGCGATCGGAACCGATATCCAGAATCACGAGCGAAGCCTTGCTGGTCTGCAGATCTTTCCGCGCGTCCTCCAGCGTTTCGGCGACGCGAAGGACGGCTCCGCGGGCTTCAAAGCGCGGCTTCAGCGTCTGCCAGAGCTCGTGACGAGAGGTGATGACGAGAATGTCCATACGGACTCCGGATCAATGGGCGTGTCCGCCGCCGCAGGTGAACTCAAGGCTGAAGGGCTGGAGCTGACCGGCGAGATAGGCCTGCACCGCGCCGCCCACGGTAAGCTGGTTGCCCGCGAAGAACACCTTGACGCCGGCCTGCTGGAAGCCCATGAGGGGACGCATGCCCATGCCGCCGGCCAGCAGCGCGTTGACGTGATGCGAGGCCAGATGCTGCACGGGGGCCATGCAACCGCCCTGCTGATGGGGAACGTTTTCCAGCGTGGAGACCGACTTGATCTGCCCGTCTTCCACTTCCACGATGGTGTAGATGTCACAATGGCCGAAATGCATGCCCATCTGGGCGTCGAGACCGCCGGGAAGGGCGGAAGGAATGGCGACGATTTCGCTCATGGTAAAACTCCTGAAAACGGTCGTAGAGGCGCGCGTTTCAGCGACGCACGTTCAGCTTCTGAAGGGCCGACCACATGTCCTTCAGTCTGTTTCCCACAACATTGTCGAATTCGGTCAGGGCTTTGCGGGCCACCATGGCCTGCGTGACCACCGGATCGAAGGGGAGTCGTCCGAGAAGAACGTCTCCGCGTTTTTCGCACTCTTCGGCCATGGCGTCGGCCTCGCGCGCGTTGAGATCCGCTTTGTTGATGATGACCGCCAGCGGCACGCGGAAGTGACGGCACAGATCCGCCACGCGCAGGAAGTCGTGACGGCCGGAAGGCGTGGGTTCCACCACGCCCACGGCCAGACTGGCGCCGGAAAGCGAAGCGATCACCGGGCAGCCTACGCCTGGAGACCCGTCGCAGAGTATGGTGTCGAGTCCCCGCTCGCGGGCCAGAGCTCGGGCTTCGGCCTTGAGCAGGCTCACGAGCTTGCCGGAGTTTTCCTGACCGGGAAAGAGCAGCGCGTGCACCATGGGGCCGAAGCGGGTATCGCTGCGGTACCAGTCGCCGCAATGTTCTTCGGTAAGTTCCACGGCGTGGGCGGGGCACAGATGCGCGCACACGCCGCAGCCTTCGCAACGCAGCGGATCCGCGGCGTACCCGTCGTCGCCCAGGGATATGGCGTCAAAGGCGCACAGCGAGGCGCATTTGCCGCAGCCCAGGCAGGCCTCCCGACGGATGACGACTTTGTGTCCGGAAACGAAGGCGTGCGTTTCCCGCGCTTGCGGATCGAGCAGAATGTGCAGATCGGGAGCGTCCACGTCCAGATCGCAGATGACTTTGTTTTCCGCCAGATGCGCGAAGGCCGCGCTTACGGTGGTTTTGCCCGTGCCTCCCTTGCCGCTGATGACGACGATTTCACGCATGGTTCGTTTCCTCCGCGGCGCGCCCCGCGCCGAAGGCGATGAGCGCGTCTCTCAGACGCTCGAAACGTTGCCGCCACGCCGGGGAGAGTTCCGCCAGAAGGCGACCCGCGGCGTACTGTTCGGCCGCGGCCCGCTCAAAGGGAAGCTCCGCGAGCACGGGCACGCGCTGTTCCCGACAGTAGCGGCGCGCGGCCTCGTCGCCCTCGGCGTTGCCGTCGGCTCCAGCCCTGTTGATCACCGCGGCCACGGGACGTCCCAGAGGCAGAAAGGCCTGATGCGCCAGTCGGAAATCGTGAAAACCGAAGGGCGTGGGATCGAGGGCCAGAAGAATGACGTCCGCCTCGCGAGCCACCGTCACGGCCGGACAGCTTACGCCGGGAGGGGAGTCGATGAGCGCGTCGGCGGGACAGGCCTCGAGCATGTCGCTCAGAAGACGGAGCTGCTGACGAAGCAGCGGCGGCGTCATGGATTCGCCGATGCGCGTGCGTCCCATGAGGAAGCGCGCGGAGCCGCCCAGAACGGTTCCGATCTCCAGCGAGCCTAGCTCGCGCCGGCCGTGGATGAGCGCGCCGGTGGGACATACCGCAAAGCAGCCTCCGCAGCCGTGGCACATGTCCGGGAAAAGAGTGATTTTTCCGGCGAAGGACGCGATGGCCTTATAGGCGCAGATGTCGCGGCATTTTTCGCAGCGCGAGCATTTTTCTGGATCCATGTTCGGCACGTCCAGAAAGGCCGTTTTCTTTTCTGTGACGTCCGGCGGAAGAAAAAGATGCAGATTCGGAGCTTCCGCGTCCGTGTCCACGGCGACGAGCGGTCGGTTCCACACGGCGGCGAGCGAGGCCGTCACGCAGGTTTTTCCCGCGCCGCCCTTGCCGCTGGCAATGACTACCCGCATGGTTCCCCCGTTACTTGTTGGAGGCTTCGGCAAAGGGAAGTTCGCCGCGTTCGAAACGTTCCACCGCTTCGCGCACGGTTACGCCTTCCACGTCCTGACAGATCTTGACGCCCGCGGCCTTGAGGGCTTCAAAAGCCTTGGGGCCCACATAACCGCTGATCACCACGTTCACGCCCGCGCGGGACATGCGTTCAGCCGTTTCTATGCCTGCGCCCATGCTCATGGTCTGAGACGCGCCGTTGTCAATATATTCCACGCTCTTGTCGGGAAGGGTCACCACCACGAAGCCGCCGGCTCGTCCGAAGCGGGGATCGACGAGATCGTCGAGCGTGGGGCCTTCACTGGAAACAGCGATTTTCTGCATGACTTGCTCCTTGTTTTCATGAGGAAGATTGACCACGGCGTAATTGCCGCCCTCTATGCGCAGAGCCATGCCCTGCGTGAGCGCCAGAGCCACCGCTCGTCTGGCCGAGGCCAGCGTGCGGCCGAACGTGTGGCGCGAGACCCGCATGCGCTCCGCGGCCTGCTGAGCGGTGAGTCCTTCCGCGTCGGCAAGGCGCAGGGCTTCCAGCTCTTCCACCTCCAGGCGTATTTCCTGAAGTTCGCGCAGAGGAATGCCGCGGGGTTTGAAATAGGTGACCGCGGGGGTCGCGCTCACATAGCGGCAGCGGCGGGGACGAGGCATAATTCTTCCTTGGAATGACGGATGAACGTCGTTTGATTTTTGTACAAATGAGCATAATACAAGGCGCGTTTCTGTCAAGTGCGGGGAGAATATTTTTGGCGTCTCTTTTTCGACGACGGTCGTTTTGGGCCGGTGTCCGGGAATGGACGAACGATCGGCAGACCGAACGGAAGCCGCATGAAGCGTTGGAGGAGGGGAAACGCTCCCGGAGATACGGATTGACTCGGGAAAAGACATTTCTTAGCGCGAGAAGAAAGGCGAAAAGTCTTGAAGGACGGGAAAACTCATGGAATAAGGCGCGTGTGAAAAAAAGAAAAAGAACGAAAAATTTATATGCCTATCAATTTATCAAATTTTATCACTGGGTTAATATTAAAAGAACGCGAAAGGCCAGGTTGAAAATTTTTTCAAACATGATAAGCGGTTATTTGTTGATCGCCTTATGGAAACGGTGAGCGCGGCGTGATGGGAAGGGGTGAGAATCACGCCGCCGGTCTTTTTTTCCCTCAGATACGCGTTGTTATGAAAGAAATCTGGTCTTCTATACTTAACGAACTTCGCAGCAGACTTCCTGAAGGCAAGTTCAAGGTTTTTCTTGAACCCCTGAAGGGGGATGTGATCAAACTGTCGCAGGCTGACCGTTCCGGCGGTCAGGGGCTCCTCATTGAGTCTGTGGGCGTTTGCGAATGGGAAGTTCGCCTGACCGCCATGAACGATTTTATGGCGGCCCAGGTGCGCGATCAGTTTTCTCAGGCCATCGCGGAAGTGGCGCGTTCGATTCTCGGCGGTCGCGCCAGAGTGACGGTGCGCGCCTCTTCTTCCCGGAAAAAGACGGAACTTCCCCGTCCCGCCAGTCTGGAACAGCTTGCCGCCTCCATTCCTTCCACGGCTCCCACGGTGCTGATGGCCGATAAGCAGCTCGATCTGCCTATGCCACTGCCTCGCGTGCGCACGTTCAATCCGGCCATGATGAAGGGCTGGAAGCACTCGTTTGAAGATTTCGTGGTCGGCCCCTGCAATCAGATCGCGTACGCTGCCGCAAGCAACATTCTGGAAGCCAGCGCGCCCGTAGATATGGTTTTTCTCTGTTCCGGCGCGGGGCTCGGCAAAACGCATCTCACGCAGGCCGTGGGCCGCGCTCTCAGTATGGAGGCCGATAAGCGTCAGGTTCGCATGGAATACCTCACGGCTGAGGAATTTACCTCTCAGTTCGTGCAGGCTATGAAGTACAAGACCATGGATCAGTTCAAGGAACGTTTCCGGCAGCTGGACATGCTGCTTCTGGAAGACGTGCATTTCCTGCGCGGCAAGGATCGCACGCAGGAGGAACTGCTTTCCACCATTAAGAATCTTCAGGATCACGGCGGTCGCGTGGTCCTCACCAGTTCCTTTGCCCCGCGCGATCTGGCGGGCGTGGATTCTCAGCTCGTGTCCCGATTCTGCTCCGGCTTCGTGGCCAGCATGGAAAGGCCGAACCGTGACACTCGTCTGCATATTCTTCAGGAAAAGGCACGCCGTCAGTGCATGGTGCTTCCTTCCGCCGTGGCCGATCTTTTGGCCGACCGTATCACCGGCGACGTGCGCCTGCTGGAAAGCTGTCTGCACAATCTCATGCTGCAGTCGCAGTTCACCGGGCACACGGTTACCGAGGAAATGGCCATTGACGTTATCCGCAATGTCGCGCGCACCAGTCCTAGTCTCAGCCTGGAAGATGTGGTGGAGCTTATCTGCCGCAGCTTCGATCTGACGCCCGCGCAACTCAGTTCCAAATCCCGCCGGCAGAACCTTGTTTTGGCCCGCAATACGGCCTTTTTCCTGCTTCGCAAGCACACTGATCTTACCCTGGAGCAGATCGGCGAACGTTTCAATCGCAAACATTCCACGGTCATCAAGGGCATCACCGCCGTGGAACGCGAAATGAGCCGACATTCCGCGCTTGGCGGTCAGATTGAGCACGCCGTTTCCATGATCGAACGTTCGGCTATGCTCCGATAATGGATTTTCTTTTGATGTCGCCCCGCTTGTGCGGGGCTTTTTTTTCGCGGTATGATAAAACGTAGAGCGAACAGCATTGTCACGCGTCGTGACGTTGCCAGAACGCGTTTTAGCGGGAACGAGACGTCGCGCTGAGGGCGTTGCCTTTATTTATGAACAGGCGGCGTTTCGGACCGGAAAAAGTTCACGTCCTTCACCGTAAAAGCGCGTTTGAGAGAATCAAGAGTAAAGACGCATTTTCTGCGTTTTTCGGATTTAGTCGGAGCGGCGGACGTTTCTTCTGTCTTCAAACATGAGGAAGCCGTGTTGATCCGTTTGGGAAACGACGAGCAGGGGAGAGGAAAGACAAGAATCAGGCGAGAGGCGCGGGGGAGACGGCGGAGAACGTTAAGCGACGGAGTGTCTGCAAGAAGAAAAGAGTCCGTTTGATCGGAAGTGGAGGAGAGGCAATCGAGCTTTATCCTCGCGAGGCAGGTGTTGCGTCGATGGGAAAAGAACTCAGATTTCCCGGCAGCACCAGATGACGCGGCCAATGACGCGCACGCTGTCGGCGAGATCGCCGTGCAGATCCACGCTGATAGGCGAATATTCGGGATTGCGGCTGCGGAGCACCAGCCTTCCGCCGGGCAGAGTTTCCACCTGTTTAATGTAGATCTCTTCATTGATGCCCATGGCGTAAATGGCGTGCCCATAGATTTGGCGTTTGCTTTGATCCACGAGCACCATGTCGCCGTGTCGGATATCCGGCTCCATGCTGTCGCCGCAAACTTTCATGAGCACCATTTTTTCTGGGTCACCTTTACGGCAAAGCCAGTCCTGGCGGAAGGAAAAGTAGGAAAGCACGTCGCCGTCGGTTTCCAGACTTCCCTTGCCTGCGGCAAGGCGGGCGGCTACCAACGGAACCATGACGAGACCGATGGAGTCTTGTCCCGCGTCGACTTCGCTGAAAAAACTTTCGCCGCGGGAACGGCGCAACCTTGCCTCCTCGCGTTCCGCGAGGCTGGAAACGGCGTTTTCCGAGGATGAAGCTTCGGACGAGCCCTGACGGGGTTCTTTGCCGAAGAATATCCAGTCGGTGGACAGGCCGAACTGAGCGGCTACTTTCAGAACCCATCCGTCGGGAATGCGTCCTTTGCGCCGCGCCTGGCTGACGGCCTGCGGCGAGACGCCGAGTAGTTCGGCGAGCTGACTGTCTCGGCGGAGGCCGGCTCCTTGGAGAAGACGATCGAGAGTTTCCGGTGTTGCGCTGTTCATGTCACTATTTTTAAAGGGAAGAAAAAAGAAAGTCAATTGAAAATTTAGAAAATTAAAAAAATTAAAAATATAAATTTTTAGTTGACAAAATAAATAAAACTGGCAAAAGAAAGTCGTGTTCCGCACAAAAAATCAATGAATTTTTAAGGAGCTTCCTATGGCTATGAGTGACGATATTCGCAGCGTGCGTTCTTTCCTGGGTTCCCTGAATGTTGAAACTTTCAGCCCTGCGTTGGTCGCCCTGGCGTGCAGCAATCTTGAAGCCCTTGCCGAGCAGGCTGAGGCTTTGGAGAACACGCCGCTTGCCGTTCGCCGTTCCCCGCGGCGTCGCTCCGCGTCGCCCGCGCCACGCCGCATGGAAATGCTTTCTCTGCTTCAATAGCGCGGAAACAGAGCGCCGTCGTTCGCAATGGCGTTTTGTGGGCATGCTGGAGCGTTTTGCGTATGGGGAACGATCGAACACGCTCGGCTCGTCCTGGAAAAAGAGGACGAATTGGCGGAAGAAAGGCGACGGCGCACTCTTTGCTTGACGTTCCTTGCAAGGCGCGGGCGCGATTTTCGTTCATAAGGTGCAGTGCTGCGGAGTCAGTCCGCGCTTTCTCGGCGCAGATTGAGCGTATCGGTTCAGAAGGCCTTGACGAGGAGCTATTCCCGCGCATCCGCGAGCTCGTCTCGCTGTTTTTGAAAGCCGCATGCTTGTACCTGTGAGAGCGGCGTTATACGTTCAGCTCGTGTGGCGCAGGTCAGTCTGGGCGTAGGACTTTTTTTGACGGCGTGCGGTTTATTTGAGCGTTCGTCGCGCGCAGTGGGGCGGGCGGAAAGCGCGATCGTACGTTGTGAGCTTGATGAAAAAGTGGATTTTGGCTCGCCTGTCGGCGGACGCGGACGCGATAGGAGGCTGGGCGGAGAGATGCCTGTGAGAATAGATTCGCGACGTTCCGATAAGGGAAAGAAAAAGCCCTCCGAAGAGGGCTTTTTCATGGCGGAAAACGCGGTTGTACGCGCTACATACTTTTATTGCGGTAGACGAACTGATGCGGATCGATACCGTATTTTTTCACTTTATAGTTGACGATGCGGTAACTTGACTTTAGGTCGCGCGCGGCCTTGAGCATATTGCCTCCGGCTTTGATGAGCGCGTCCACCAGAAGCTCTTTTTCAAAGCGGGTGACGGCGTCGCCGAGAGAGAGTCCGGCTTCCGTTGCCGTGCTTTCCGCGGTTTGAAGAGAAGGCGGAAGGTCTCCGGCGCGGATCACGCCATGTTCGCAGTATTGCGCGGCCCGTTGCAGGCAGCTGGTCAATTCTGAAATGTTGCCTGGCCAGAAATAGCGGGTCAGCAGCTCCAGCGCGGGATAGGAAATGCGTTTGATTTTTTCGGTGTGATAGTCCGCGTGGCGCAGAAGCAGGTGTTCCACGAGGGGCACAATGTCTTCCCGGCGTTCGCGCAGAGGCGGAATATGCAGCGCGCAGACGTTGAGGCGCGCGTACAGTTCTCCGGAAAAGCGACCCTGATCCACAAGCGTCTCAAGGGGCGCGCTGGTGGCGGCTATGACGCGCACGTCCACGGGCACAGGTTCTCCGCCGCCCTGACGGAGCACGGTGTGTTCCTTAAGCAGGCGCAGCAGACTTTCCTGAGCCGCCGGGGGAAGCGCGTCCACGGCGTCAAGAAAGATAGTGCCGGTGTTGGCCTGTTCAAAGAGTCCCTTTTGAGTCTGCATGGCGCCGAGGAACGCGCCTTTCTGATAGCCGCACAACTCGATTTGCAGGCGTTCCGGCGGAAGAGCGGCGCAATGGCAGACCACAAGCGGAATGTCGCTGCGAGGACTGAAGGCGTGAATGCGTGAAGCCAGTCGTTCTTTGCCTACGCCCGGTTCTCCGCACAACAGCACGGGGGCGCGTCCTTGGGCGATGTGCGCGGCCTGTTCGAGAATGTTGCGCATGACCTTGGACTGCGCGACAAACGCGGAGTCTGAACGAATGTCGTCTTCAGGGACGTTTTGCGTTATCTGCCCCGGCAGGCGACGTTGACGACTGAGCTCTTCCTGAAGATAGGCGGCTTCGTTGGCGATGAGCGCGGCCACGACTTCCATGAAGACGCGTCTTTTTTCAAGGTCTTCGCGGGAAACGAATTCCGTGTCGGCGTTGAGCGTTCCGATGACCTCCCGGGCGGAAAGGGGACCGTCGACGGCGGGCGCGAGAATGGGAACCGAAATAAAGGAGAGTCGTTCCATTTCCTCGTCCGACCGTTCAAAAAGGAGGCTGAGGAAGAGGGAATCGCCCTTGAGTTTTTCCACGATGACGGAGCGGCCTGTGGCGAACACTTGTCCCGTCACGCCCACGCCCGGAGCGTAGCTGGCGTGGTTGGCCTTGGGCTGGGTGTCGGCCAGACTGAGGCGCAGCATGCCGGTTTCGGGATCAAAGAGCACAAGATGGGGACGCAGGAAGCCGTGACGTTCGGAAAGCTTGCGCAGCAGGGACGTCAGGCTCGTCTGGAAGGGACGTTTGGGTCCCATTTCGCTGGCCATGAGGCGCAGGGTTTCCAGCCAGGGGCTGACGTCCTGGTTGTTGGCGTTATTGGAATGATGCAGCATGAAAGCCCTCCGACGGTCGGAACGGCGTTATTTCTTGAGACTGGCGATGCGGGAACGGAAAAACGCGGCGGATTCCTTATCGGTGGGGGGCAACGCGGCCACGGCGGCTTCATAGGAAGCGATGGCTCCGGCTTTGTCGCCGGCGGCCACGGCGGCTTCGGCGGCCTGCTGATGGATGACGGGCGAGACTTCGGCCGGCGCGGAGGCCGCGAGCGTTTTGAATTCGTCACGGGCGGCGGCGAAGTCGCCCTTGTGCATAAGCGTCTGCGCGTGGTTGAGACGAGCGGCGAAAGCGAGAGGGGTGTCGCCTTCCCGTTCGGCCACTCGGGCGTAGGACGCTATGGCTTTATCCCAGTCGCCGGTTTCCACGGCGGAGGAAGCGAGTTCCAGATGGGCGGCGGTTTCGACGGAAGAAGGAGCGTCTTTGAGGAAGCCCTCCAGCGCGGCCACGCGGCGCGCCGGATCCTGAATGGAAATGATGCGTCCGAGCGCGAGACGGGCGTCAGCCGTCTGCTCTTCGCGATACCACTGCCAGCCCGCCACGGAGAGAATGACGACCACCACGACCACGACGCCGGCGGCGATTTTGTGGGCATGGTTCAGCACGAAGTTCCACAGAGGAGCGGCTTCAGGGCTGATTTCGGCCTGCATTTCTGCGCTGAATTTGGGAATATTCACGCCGCCCATGACGGGGTCGACGCTTTTGCGGAGTGCCGGTTCGGAAAGAGGCGTTGGCTTCTGGATGGTAGGACGCTGTGCCATGATGACTCCTTGAGAAGGGAGAAGAAGGACAAAAGGAAAGGCCGGACGGATTCCGGCGCATGGATGCACGCTAGTAGAGACTGACATAAATGTCAAAAGAAAAACCGTTACGAAGAAAAACGCGTCTCAAGGCCGGGAACGGTTTTGTCGGAGGCGACAAGATCGTCAGCTCGCCGGCGTTTCGGACGAAGGAGACGAGGAAAAGGCTTGCATGGCGTCTCTCCGCCCCGTATGCTGTGAGCACGATTTTCCAAGGAGACAGGGATATGGAAGAAAGGAACATCCGCGAGGCCGTGCGTCTTGCCGGCAGGAAAGCGAAAGAGGCTTCCCGAAACATGGCGGCCGCAAGTCCTGCGGCCAAGAAGCGCGCCCTGGAGACAATGGCCGAGCTTCTGAGAGAAAAGGAAGGGGAACTGCTCGTCGCCAACGGCAGAGATCTTGAGGCCGCGCGCCTTGCCGGGCTGGACGGGCCGCGCATGGACAGATTGAGACTGACGCCCGCCATCTTGGCCGATATGGCCGAAGCCTGCCGTTATGTGGCTGATTTGCCCGATCCCGTGGGCGCCATGGATTCCCAGTGGCAGCGACCCAACGGACTGCTGGTCGGGCGCATGCGCGTGCCCCTTGGCGTGGTGGCCATGGTGTATGAGGCTCGTCCCAACGTGACGGTGGACGCATCCATTCTCTGTCTGAAGGCGGGGAACGCGGTCATTTTGCGCGGCGGTTCCGAGGCTCTCCATTCCAACGTGGCGTTGGCGCGCCTTCTGCATGAGGCGTTGGACGCGGCCGGGCTTCCCGGAGATGCGGTGCAGTTCATCGATATTACGTCCCATGAGGCCGTTTCGGAGCTCTGCCGGCTTGACGAGTATGTGGACGTGCTTATTCCTCGCGGCGGAGAATCGTTGGTGCGAGCGGTAACGAGCCAGGCGACCATGCCGGTGCTCAAGCATTACAAGGGCGTGTGTCACGCCTTCATCGACGAGAGCGCGGATCTTCCGCAGGCTCTGGAGATCGTGTACAACGGCAAGGTGCAGCGGCCCGGCGTGTGCAACGCGTTGGAATGTCTGCTGGTGCATGAATCCGCGGCGGAGTCGTTTCTGCCCATGGTGGCGGAACGCCTCGGGAGCGCGGGCGTGAGTTTTCGCGCGGACGAGAGGTCGCTTCCGCTTCTTGGGGCGAACGCCGTTCCCGCCGCTCCTGATGATTTCGGTCGGGAATTTCATGATCTTATTCTTGCCGTCCGCGTGGTGCGCGACATGGACGAGGCTCTTGCCCATATTGCGGCGTACGGCTCAAATCACACGGAAGTCATCTGTACGAGAAATCATGTGAACGCCATGCGCTTTTTGCGTGAAGCGGACGCTTCCATGGTGGCGGTGAACGCCTCCACGCGTTTCAACGACGGCGGCCAGCTTGGCCTTGGAGCGGAGATAGGCATCAGCACGTCCAAGCTTCATGCGTACGGTCCCATGGGCGTTCAGGAACTCACCACCACCAAATTTGTGGTTTTCGGTCAGGGACAGGTAAGGAAATAGCGCATGGGCGGAACGGGAATACTGGGAGGCACGTTCAATCCCGTGCATAACGGCCATCTGCGTCATGCCATAGAGGTGGCGGAAGCCCTGGGGCTGGATCGCGTGCTGCTCATGCCATGCGCCACTCCGCCGCATAAGGAAAGCGCGGGGTTGCTGTCCTTTGAGCTGCGGGTGCGTCTTTTGCGGTCCGCGGTTCAGGGGATTTCCTTTCTCGGCGTGGAAACGCTGGAAGGGGAACTTGAGGGACCGTCCTATACATGGCGAACGCTTGGGGAATGGGGACGTCGCCATCAGGGAGAGCCGCTTCCGTATTTTATGATGGGCGCGGAATCCTTCGCCGCGCTGGACACCTGGAAGCATGGCCTGGAACTGCCGCATTTCGCGCACTTGGTCATGGTGCCCCGAAACGGGGATGACGGCAGCGTGTTTCATGAAAGCGTGCGCACGTTCTGGCCGGGAAGCATTCCTGCGGACAGCGACGTGCCTCTGGCTCGTGAAACCGTGCGTCTTGTCGGCGGAGGCGAATGCACCTTTCTGCCCGTGCCGCGGCTGGACATCAGTTCCACGTTCATCAGGGCGCGCTGGCGTTCCGGACGCAGTCTTGCCGGTCTTCTGCCAGAAGCCGAGCTTGCCGTTCTAAAAAAACATGCGGAGGAAGTGTCCGCATGCTGGGCCACGGCCAGAGTGCGTTGAGAAGCACGGACAAGCGATATTCTTCCAGAGTTTCCTGAGAAGCGGGGTGGACGCGACGGCGTTCGCCCCGCTTTTTGGAACGTCTTCCGACGTGGCGCGATCACGTTTCAGCGCGATCGGAAAAACGCCGAGGGGCGCGGAGCCTGGAAGGAGGAGTTTCGCCGCTTTTCAACGTCGGCGTCGTCCAGAGCGGCGAGTCAGGGCTTCCAGCGTCGCTCCGCGCCGTCAGGCACAAGAATGGGGCCGCGGGGTAAGGCGTTCCACGGAAAAGAGCCTTCCCTCCGCAGCCGGTCGGCAAGGCGCGCCGGAGAAATGGGCTCGTCTTTTTCCTGCAGTCCGGCCAGACGGGCGAGATAACCGACTACGGCGAGCGGCGAACAACCGCTTTCACGCAGCGCGGCGAGACTGAGACTTTTATGGCGTTTGGCCAGTCTTTCCCCGCGGGCGTCGTGCAGCAGGGGAATGTGGGCGAACGACGGGGGATCACCGCCGAGCAGACGATACAGCAGAAGTTGGCGGGGCGTGGATAGAAGAATGTCTTCTCCCCGCACCACCTGGGTGACGCCCATGCGCATGTCGTCGACAACCACGGCGAGCTGATAAGCCCATACGCCGTCGGAACGGCGCAGCGCGAAATCGCCGCCGCAGCGTTGCAGCGGAATGCGCTGCGGGCCGAGAACCAGATCGTCGAAACATGTCACCTCGTCGTCCGGGCAGAGCAGGCGCAGCGCGGGCTTGCGCCCCTCGGCTTCCTTGTGGGCGCGTTCTTCCGGCGTGAGGTGACGGCATGTGCCGGGATAGGCCGCTCCTTCGTCGCCGAGGCCGTCCGCCGCGCCGTGGGGCGCGCCTGCCATCAGGCGCAGCTCCTTGCGCGTGCAGTAACAGGGGTAGACGAATCCTCGGGCTCTGAGCTTGTCGAGAGCCTTTTCATACAGGTGGCGGCACAAACTTTGATGATAGGGGCCGTGCGGGCCGTGGTTGGGACCTTCGTCCCAGTCCAGTCCAAGCCAGCGCAGATCGCGTTCTATGGCGTCCATCCACTCCTGGCGGGAACGGTCGGGATCAATGTCTTCATGACGGAGGATAACGCGGCCTCCTTCCGCGCGCGCCGCCAGCCACGCCAGCAGAAACGACCAGGCGTTGCCCAGATGCAGCGGTCCTGTGGGGCTGGGAGCGAATCGTCCCGTCACAGCCGCGCCGGAAGAAAAAGCGTTCATACGTCAACCTCCGTGGTTGTGGGAATGGTTTCAAAGCATTGTTCGATGACGGCGTTGGACACCAGCATGCCCTTGCGCGTGAGAAAAAAGCGTCCGTTGCGGAGTTCGGCCATGCTTCGACGTGTCAGCGCGTCAATGAGAGACCTGTTGTCGGCAAGAAAGTCTCGCCCGGTCAGCACTCGATAGTCGTCCAGACGCAGGCCTTCCGCCGTGCGGAGTCTGAGCATCACGAGTTCTTCGACACGTTCCCGGAAGCCGAGAATTTCCGTTTCGGCGGCGTCTTGTCCGGCGTCCACGGCGGACAGCCATGCGCCGAGATCGGAGGGTTGCGTGACGCGGCGTCCGTTGAGACAGCTTACGGCGTCCGGTCCCAGTCCGAGATAGTCTTCCCCCGCCCAGTACCCGAGATTGTGGCGGCAGGCCCGTCCCGGTTTGGCGTAATTGGAAATTTCATACTGCTTGTAGCCCGCGGATTCCAGCAGATCGCCGCCTTCTTCGTACATGGCGGCGGACTCTTCTTCGTCGGGAAAGTTCAGGGAAGCGCGTTCGCGAAAGAGCGGCGTGCCTTCTTCCAGGGTGAGGCCGTAGCAGGAGAGATGCTCGGGCCCCAGCGCCACGGCTTCGGAAAGCTGCGTTTTCCAGCTTGCCAGGGTTTCGTCGGGCAGGCCCCAGATGAAATCCAGTCCCACATTGTCAAAGCCGGCGGTCCTCAGGGCGCGAAAGGCGGCAATGGCGGCGGCCTTGTCGTGCACGCGTCCCACGGCGTTGAGCAGGGCGTCGTCCAGAGCTTGCGCGCCCAGAGAAACGCGGTTCACGCCCGCGGTTCGGAATCCGGCCGCGTTCTCGGCGTTCACGGAATCGGGATTGGCTTCCATGCTGATTTCCGCGTCACCGTCAAGGGAAAAGCACACCGCAGCCGCGTCCAGAATTTGGCCGAAAGCCGCGGGGGACAGGAGACTCGGCGTGCCTCCGCCGAAGAAAACCGTGCGCACGCGGGGATGTCCCAGCGCGTCGGCCTGGCGACGCATGTCCGTAAGAAGAGCGTTGAGCCACAGGCGGAGCTGACCGTCGCCGCGGAGCGGTTCGGAATAAAAGGCGCAGTAGCGGCATTTGCGTCGGCAAAAGGGAACGTGAATGTACAGCAGCATCATGAAAGCATGAAAAAAAGCCGCGTCAGCGTCAAGAGGTCGGGCGACATTTTTGCCGTAGCGTGAAAAAGGAGCGGCCGGCGAAGCGTTGCCTGATGCCAGTGAGCGAGGGACAACACGGCGGGGAACGTTGACAAGGCCCGTCCGCTTTCGGATAACGAGGAAAAGGGCGTTTTTAACGGCGTTCGTCGGCGCGCCCTCGTTTTCAGCGCAAGGAGCTCTTCATGAACCTGACGGCTGTGCTTTTCGATCGCGACGGCACGCTCATAGTGGACAAGCATTATCTCAGCGAACCCGACGGGGTGGAACTTATTCCCGGCGTGGGCGACGCGCTGGCCCTGCTGCGCGCGCGAGGCGTTAAATCTTTTGTCGTCAGCAATCAGTCCGGGATAGGAAGAGGGTATTTTCCCGAATCCGGATGGCATGCCTGCGAGAAAAGGCTGGGTGAGCTTCTTTGCTCTTTCGGAGCGGCCATTGACGACGAACGATTTTGTCCTCATGCGCCTGATCAGGACTGCGATTGCCGTAAACCCCGGGTGGGCATGTGGGAGAGCCTTCGATCGGCGCACGCGCTGGATCCGACGCGATGCGCCATGATCGGCGACAAGACGGAAGATCTGCTTTTCGGCGTCAACGCGGGACTTGGCGCGGTCGCGCTGGTGCTGACCGGCAAGGGAGAGGCAAGCGCGCGCAAGATGGGATTGGATGTGGACCTCATCCGACGGAAAGGTTTTCTGGATGTGGACGTGCGCCTGCCGGAAGCGGAAGAGAACGTCACGCGACGTTTCGCCGCCGTCGACGCGCGTGCCGCCGTGGAAGGGCTGCTCGCGTTGGCCTGACGCCGGCTTTTCGCGGAGGTCGCCGTTTGACGACAGAGCGGAGAGCTCCGCTCGCGATTCCCGCGGCGTCGTGTAATACGCGGGCTATTTCGGCATGATTCGAGTCAGAAATGCGCCGCAGGGAGACTCGCTTGACTTTGCTTACCCCGTGAGGCAAAAATTTTGCAAGGACGCGGGCGTCGCGTCCGGTAGTCACGTTTTTACTCAAAGAGAGGCCGGCATGTTTTTCAGGAACACCTGACGAATTCGTTCGCAGAGACAAGGTGTGTCTTGCCGGCTTTTCGTGACGGTTCTCTCGACCGTTTTCTGCGAATGTTTTCTGTTGTTCCCGAAGAACGCCGCCTCGTAACGCGAGGTGTGCATGAATCGCATTCTTTCCGCTTTCGCGCTGGTTCTCCTCGGCGCGTCTTTGGCTGTGGCCGCTCCTCTTGACTCTTTCAAGGGGCAGAAAGGCACTCTGGACATCGCGGGCGGCACCGCCCACATTCCGGTGATGAAAAAGGCCGCGCAGGCCATTATGTCCGCCAACGGCGATATCCGCATCACTGTGGCCGGCGGCGGCTCTGGCGTGGGCGTGCAGAAGGTGGGCGAGGGGCTCGTCCAGATCGGCAATACCGGTCGCGCGCTCAAGGAGAGCGAAATCGCCAAATATGGCTTGGAAACCTTCCCCTTCGCCATTGACGGCGTGGCCGTCGCCGTGAATCCCGCCAACGCCGTCACGTCTCTGACCAAAGCGCAGGTCAAGGACGTGTTTGCGGGCAAGATCCTCAACTGGAAAGAACTTGGCGGCAAGGACGCTCCTATTTCCCTTTATGTGCGCGAAGACGGCAGCGGCACCCGTGAAACCTTCGAAGAGCGCGCTCTCGACAAGGGAACGTCCACGCCGAGCGCCAACGTGGTCAATTCCAACGGCGCCATGAAGACCGCCATCGCGCAGGATCCCAACGCCATCGGCTATGTGGGCATCGGTCATCTTGACGATTCCATCCGCGGCGTCACCGTGGACGGCATGGTTCCTTCTCAGGCCAACGCCGCCGACGGTTCCTACACCATCACGCGTCTGCTGTACATGAACACCAAGGGCAAGCCGCAGGGGCTGACCGCGTTGTTCATCGACTACATCTATTCCGAAGACGGCAAGGGCTTTATCCGTTCTTCCGGATACATCCCGCTGGATAAAAAGTAGGCCTGAGATGAGAAACGCAACGTCCGTCCGGCGCATGAGCCGGAGCGGGGAAGCGGGCCTCGCCATGTTGCGCCTTTCCGTGGTTCTGGCCATGGGGGGCATGGCTCTGCTGTTTCTCATGGTCGTCGCCTTCGCTCTGCCCGCGTTTGTTCAGAACGGGGGCGGCGGCCCGTTTTCGTGGTCCTGGTCTCCGGGGCACGGTGAATTTGGCATACTGCCCATGATGGTCGGATCCGTCGCCGTGGGAGGATTGGCTGTGATTCCCGGATGGGTGACGGGCGTATGTCTCTGCTGTTGGCTCCTTTCACCGACGCGCGCCGGTCGACCCGGACCGTGGCGCGTTCTGGTGGCCGGACTCGTGCGCGTCATGACCGCCGTGCCTACGGTGGTCTATGGCTTCGCCGCCGTGTTTTTGTTGGCTCCGTCGTTACGCATGTGGCTCGGCGGTTCCGGATTTTCCTGGCTCGCCGCTTCCGTCATGCTCAGCGTGCTGATCCTGCCCACGGTGGTGCTCGTGCTGCAGGCCGGACTCGCTCCGAGGCTGGAAGCCCTGTCTCTTTCCGGCGTGGCGTTGGGCATGAACAGACTGGAACTGCTTTGGCACTTGGTGCTGCCCGCGTCGCGAGCCACGCTTCTCTCCGCCGCCGTGCTTGGTTTCGGACGCGCTGTGGGAGACACCATGCTGCCGCTCATGCTCGCGGGCAACGCGCCAGTCATGCCCGATTCTCTGCTCTCCGGCGTACGCACGCTCACGGCGCACATGGCTCTCGTCACCTCCAATGAGGTCGGCGGACAGGCGTACGATTCGCTGTTCATGGCCGGTCTGCTTCTGCTCGTCATCAACGGAACCGTCAGCCTGGTCATCCGTCACATGGGAGGACGGGCATGAAGCGTTCTCTTCCTTTTCTTGGCTTCCGCTTTCTTGCCTTGTTGTCTTCCATGCTGGTTCCCTGCGTGGTGCTGACGCTCATGGGGTATCTGCTCTGGCGCGGACTTCCGGTCATGGGGAAGGAGCTGCTTTTCGGACGGACGCCTCCGCTGGACGCCGTGTTTGGACGCGCTCCGGTGTGGGATGGATTATGGCCCGCCTGCGTAGGCACGTTCTGGTTGGTTGTTCTGACCATGGCTCTTGCGCTGTTTCCCGGCGTGGGGTGCGGCGTGTATCTCGCCGAATTCGCCACGCCACGGCAGAAGCGGGTGCTCGGCTCGGCCGTGGACATGCTTGCGGGCATGCCTTCCATCGTCATGGGGCTGTTTGGGTTTATGCTTATTCTTCTGATGCGGCGTACCGTTCTGCCTGACGCCAACACATGCCTGCTGCTTGCCGCCGCTTGTTTGGCTCTTCTTGTGCTGCCGGTGCTGGCCGCTTCGGCGCGCGAGGCCATGGAGGCCGTGCCCGCGTCGTTGCGACTTGCCGCAGCCGCGAGCGGTTTTTCCCGGTCTCAGGCGTTGTTTTATCTTCTTCTGCCCGCGGTGGCCCGCGGCATACTCGGCGGCGCGGTGCTGGCCGTAGGGCGAGCGGCGGAAGACACGGCCGTCATTCTTTTCACCGGCGTGGTCGCCAACGCGGGACTGCCTTCAGGATTGTTCGGTAAATTCGAGGCGTTATCTTTCGATATCTATTACATTTCTTCCCAGTATCAGGATCAGGCGGAGCTGCTGCGCGGTTTCGGAGCGGCGGCTCTGCTGCTTATGGTGTCCTGCCTGCTTCTGGCGACCGCGAGAGGCCTTGAAAGGAGCTTTCGCAGAAGATGGCGGGGAAAGGCGTGACGCTTATGGAAAAACAGGATTCTCGTTTTGTGCTCTGCGCTCGCGGTTTGTCGGTGTCGTTTTTCGATCATGCCGTTTTGCGCGACGTGAGTCTGAACGTGCCCGCCGGAGGCATAGCCGTTCTGGTGGGACGTTCAGGTTCCGGCAAGACGACGTTTTTACGTTCCGTGAACAGACTCAATGAAGAAGTGTCCGGCTGCCGTACCGAGGGAAGCGTGGAGCTTCGCCTGCCCGGCGGCAAGGTGGACGTGTGGCCCGGCGTTGGCCCTGACGCCGTGCCCCTGGCCGAGCTGAGGCGGCGCGTGGGCATGGTTTTTCAGACGCCGCAGGTGTTTCCGGTGACGGTTTGCCGCAATATTTCCGTTCCCCTGAGCGTAACCATGGGATGCCCACGTTCCGAACTCGACGACAGAGTCAAGGACGCGCTTGTGCGGGTCGACTTGTGGCGGGAAGTGGCGGACAGGCTTGACATGAGCGCGGAACGTCTTTCCGGGGGACAGCAGCAGCGGCTTTGCCTGGCCAGAGCTCTGGCTTTGGAGCCGGACATGCTGCTGCTCGATGAACCCACCGCTTCGCTGGACGTGCGTTCCGCCCGCCATGTGGAGGATCTGTTGCTTGCGCTTTCAGAACAGCTTCCTGTAATCATGGTGTCGCACGGTCTGGCGCAGAGCCTGCGTCTGGCGTCGTTTATGGCTGTTATGGAAGAAGGCAGGCTTCGTTGTGAGATTTCCAATCCCGATGGCATGGAGGAAGGAGATCTGGAACGTCTTCTTGACGGCGCGGAAGATGTTCGCGGAGAAGAGGCGAATTGACGCGAGCAAGCGGCCCGATGTGACCGCAGAGCTTGAAACGACGAGATCCTTTTCTTCATCGTTATGAAAAAAAGCGGGCTGCGAATGCGTCTTTTCGACAGCCCCGGCCAAGGCGATAACGTTTGCTCCTTGCCGTTTTTTCGGGGGGAGGCTATAACAGTGAAAGCGCGCGTGCGCGATGACAAGATTTAAGGAGAGGCCGATGCCCAGCTATGAAGAAATCTTCACCCCCGCATGTCTGAACGAGATTTTTCCTCCCGAACGTACCGATCGTTTTTTTGAGGCTCTGTTCGGAGATCCTGAAGAGGGCGCATACGATATTCGTATGTCGCTGCTGTCGTCGTCGGACAGAAAGCTCGATTTTCTGTTTGAGCTGCATCAGCGCGGCGACGCGTGCCTGGCCTGTAATCTCACGCACGGGCTGCCCGCGGTGTTTCTCCGCCATCCCGTCATCGACATCAAGGGAGTGACCGCGGAGCTGGCTCGTCGGGCCGGCTGGCCGGACGGATCCTGGGAATGGAGTCTCGGAAGCACCGACGAGATTTCCCGCGCGCTGCACGTCATTCCCCTGACGCTCAAGCGCGTGGATTGACAAGTCGGCGTCGTTCGGGGCCAGCCGGGCGACGTTCTGGACGGCGAAGCGCGAAACGCGCATTTGAGATTGGCGTTTGACGGTTGACGCGGCTCGATAGACGGGATGTCCTGTGCTTTGGGAGCGTTTTATCATGGAATTTCTAAAAAGAAGGCAAGTTTTGCTTGACTGCGCCTTCTGATAGCGATATGTCTTTTCGACCGGAAGGGGCGTTAACTCAGTCGGTAGAGTACCTGCCTTTTAAGCAGAGAGTCGCGCGTTCGAATCGCGCACGCCCCACCATGAATTTTGAGAGGTTACGCTATGCAAGCGTAGCCTCTTTTTTTTTGCGTATCTGTTTGCGCGTGCGCTTTTCACGAGGTCGTGTTTTGGAGCATGAGTTCGTTTTTATCATTATGGCCGCTTCAGAGGTGTGCGGGAAAGATTCGCAAAGGTCATCTCGGGTTGCTTTGAGTGGATCAGAAAAGCGTTCTTCAGAAAATCTCCCCGTGAAACGTCGTCGTTATGCGTCGCGATCTGTGTCTTTTGCTCGGCGAGTTTGAGACGTCTCGGGAGCATAAAAAGGAAGGCCCGTTTCTCGGCAGGGGGATGGAGAAACGGGCCTTTTCCGGTTCGCGCCGGAGATGTCGCAATCGACCTAGTGCCGTCTGTGCAGGAGGTGGCTGATGACAAAGGGTCGCGCGGCAATGAGGGCTTCCCATGTGGGGATCATGGAAACAATGGACGCGATGAGCATGAGGACGATGCCGGCCCACATGTTCCACGGAATGCTTTCATCGAGAACGATCATGGCGAGAATGGGGGCCAGCACGGGCTTGAAGAAGAAAACGAGAGATCCCTGCATGGCGGACGTGGCTTCCATGCCCATGAAGTAGCAGGCGTAACCGCCGGCGGTGACGAAAACGCAGATATACAGGACGTTCAAAATGTTGTCCGCTGTGTAGCCGGTGAAGAAAGGCATGTTGGCGAACATGGGCGCGCCGATGGCCTCAAGGGCGTGGGCTACGGGACCGATGTGGCTTATCAGCATGAGAACTATCATTTCCGCGCTGGCGGTGAGGCAGCTGAAGCAGGTGACGGCAACGCCGGAATACTGGGCGCATTGTTTTTTGCCGAGTACAGCATACAGTGCAAACGTCGCCGCGGAGAGCAGAACCAGAGCGACGCCTATGGGATCAAGCGTCGTATGCAGCGGGTCGATGATGATGACGGCGGCCAGAACTTCCATGGTCAGCGCCACGATATGCTGAGGGCGTATGTCGGCGTGTAAAATAAGGTAGGCAAAGCCGAGCACCAGCACGGGATTACAGCTGAACAATACGCTGACCACGGAAGCGGGGGCGTAAAGTATGGAAACCTGATAGAGCATCATGCTCACCACCAGGCCGACGAAGCCCAGCGCGGCGAAGCCTTTCCACGCGGCGAGAGTGACGGTGGCGCCGTGCTGCCGCACGCCTCGCAGGGCAAAGGGAATGAGCAGAAGGCCGCCGATGAGGAACCGGGTGCAGGTAAGCTGCATGGGGTTGAAGTCGGTAGCCACGGTTTTCAACGCCACTTCCATGGAGCTGAAAAAGACGGTAGCCAGAAAAATAAAAATATATCCGCGATTCATGGAGACACATCCCGTTCTTTGGGCAGTTCCGGGCGCGGGGAGAAAAGCGAGCGTTTTCTCCGGGCGAATCCGAGGCAGGCGCGGAACATCCGCGCGCAGGACATTTCTTGCCTATAGCAAGGGGGGATGATACGGTAAAATACTCATTTGATATGGTAGGCATATCATAATTGCATGGCAGAGATGATATATGGAGCTAAACTGGGAACTTTGCCGCATATTTTATCAAGTGGCGCGGTGTCGCAATTTCAGCCGGGCGGCGAGCATGCTTTTTACTAGTCAGCCCGCCGTGTCGCGGGCTATGGCCGCGCTGGAGCGGGAACTGGGATGCCGTCTTTTTATCCGCAATCGACGGGGCGTGGAGCTGACGCCGGAAGGGAAGCTGTTTTACGCCCATGTGGAGGCCGGTTGCGAGCAATTCCGTCGCGGTCGGGAGGAAATAGCGCAGGCGGTGGGGCTTCAGTCGGGCAGCGTGGCCATAGGGGCGAGCGAGACCGCGCTGCGCGTTTGGGCGATGTCCAGACTTGATCGTTTTCACGCTCGCTATCCCGGCGTGACCTTGCGTTTGTACGGAGGAACGTCTCGACAGGCCATGGAAGAGCTGAAGTCCGGGGCCATAGATTTTGCGGTGGCGGCGATGTACGGCGGAGGTTTTCGGTATTTAAAGGAAACCAGGCTGCGGTCGTTTCGCGATGTGTTTGTGGCTTCGCGGTCGTTTTCTTTTCTTAAAGGAAGACGCGTGACGCTGGAGGAGCTGATGAGGCATCCTCTCATCTGCCACAAGAGGGGCACGCTGACTTTCGAATTTCTGGAGGGACTGTGCAAGGCTCGCGGCCTTGAGCTTGAGCCCGCCATGGAGCCGGAAACGTCGGATCTGGTGCTGGAACTGGCTCGACATGGGTTCGGGGTTGGTTTTTTGCCGGAGCAGGCGGCCGAAAAGGCGTTGCGGGAAGGGGACGTGTTTGTCGTTCAGGTGGCGGAGGAGCTGCCGTCCAGAAGCATCAGTCTTCTGGAATATGAAGGGCACACGCTGAGTCTTGCGGCGCGGCGGCTTCGGGACATGCTGACGGAAGGCGCGGAGTCCGAAGTCTCGGGCGGCGAGGAAAAAAAAGGACTGCCTGGGACGGCTGGGAGTCAGCGACGCGACTCCTGACGTCGCACGACGCCGAGAACGTTGGGCAGGGGAATGGCGTCTCCGCGGGAGGAAAACATATACGAGGCCGGTGACATGCCGTTCCATAGATGGAATTCTCCCGGCAGGCTGAGCAGAAGCGATGCTTCGCTGCCGCCCTCGACGTACATGGCGCTGTTCAGATTGAGATCCTTGTGCGCGTTGAGGGCTTCCACGAAGTCGTGAACGGAGGCGGGATCGGAGCAGTGCAGGAAAAGAATGCGGCCGTTCATGTCTTCGGCAATGGCGGCAATGGCGTGTTCCGGGCCGCGTTCCGGCCAGATCTGCAGGCCGTCAGGCCCCATGAGGCGGAAGTTCTGCACGACGATGTCGTACTTGGGAAGCAGGTTTTGCCAGTCGTCCACGCTGCGGTCGAGCACGGCGGCCCGGGGCAAACCGGATTCTCTCGGACCGGCGACGAAGAACGCGCCGTATCGGCTCACGATGCGGCCGTTGTTGGTGCGTTCGCCGCTTCTCATGTAGCCGGTGGAGGTTTGTCCGTCCTTGAGATACATGCTGGCGTTGATGGCGGCCGTAAGCGTTTTGCTGGCGGCCCATTCGCGCATGGTGGGCACGCTTTGCCCTTCCCAGCGCGAACTGAACAGGCAAAAATCGTATTGTTCCGTGTCGAAGCGCAGAACGCGGATGACGAGGCGTCGCGAAAATTCCCCTTCCTTGTTTTCCGAATAGGCCAGTTTCGCCATGTCCAGGCCTTTTTCCGGACTGCGCCAGAGAATTTCTTCCCCCGCGGGCGTGAGCGCGGGTTCGGAGTCTTCCGCGCGCAGCATGGCCGGAAGCGTCAGCAGAAGCAGCGCGATGGCTATGGAACGAAGGGTGTTCATGCCCTCTTTGTATGCCGGTCGCCGAGGATGGGCAAGGAAAAACATGACGCGGGCTTCGGGACGGACTGGTTTCGGAATTTATTCCTGAGGCATGCCCGCTGCCCCGACCGTCGTCGGAGGAGACTTGACGGCGGGGCGTATTTGTCCTACGCCCATATTTTTACGGCGCCGGAAAGCGAGTCTTTTGTCGTGGCCTTTTCAGGAGCGCGCGGCGCGGCCGACCGTATTTTTTCATACATGAGAGGGCAGAACCTCTGCCGGATAATGGAGTGTCTTTTGGAAGCACAGAAGAAAGCCCGCAAGCCCATCAAGCTTGCCACGAAGTCGGAACATGCGGCGTATTTCATGCCCATGCTGGAAAATTTCGCCGAGCACGGCGAGCTGAACGAAGTTGTGAAGAACTGCGTGGGCAAAGCCTGCGATCTTCTGGATGCGGGTATTCCGCTGTACCCCAACGATTTCAAGCGAAAGCAGAACGCGGGCGAAGTGTGTGAAAAGTACGGCTCCATGAGCGACGAGGAGCTTGCCGTTCTGGATGAGGAGTTTGCCGTTGCCGGGCGCATGATGTCTTCGCGTTCCTTCGGCAAGGTCATATTCTTCCATGTCATGGACCGCAGCGGCCGCATCCAGTGCTACGCCGAAAAGAGCGTGCTCGGCGACGAGGCGTTTTCCGCGTTCAAGAAGCTCGACGTGGGCGACATTGTGGGCGTGACGGGTCACCTGTTCCGCACGAAGACCGGGGAACTTACGCTGCGCTGCACGAGCGTGCGGCTTCTCAGCAAGTCTTTCCGCGCGCTGCCCGACAAGCACAGCGGCCTCACCGACGTGGAATCCCGCTACCGTCAGCGTTATGTCGATCTTGTGATGAATCCGCGGGCGAGGGAGATTTTCCGCAAGCGTTCTCAGATTGTGCGGGAATTTCGTCGTTTTATGGAACAGCGAGGCTTCATGGAAGTGGAAACGCCCATGCTGCATGCCCTGGCGGGCGGAGCCGCGGCCAAGCCTTTCGTCACGCATCACAACGCGCTGGACATTGATCTGTACCTGCGCATCGCTCCAGAATTGTATCTGAAACGTCTCATCGTGGGCGGCATGGAGCGCGTGTTTGAAATCAACCGCTGCTTCCGCAATGAAGGCATCGACACCCGTCACAATCCTGAATTCACGTCCTGCGAGTTCTACTGGTCCTATGCCACGTTTGAGGACCTCATGGACCTCACCGAAGAGCTCTTTGCGCACATCGCCCGCGAGGTGTGCGGCAGCACGGTGATCACTTATCAGGGCCAGGAAGTGGATCTCACTCCTGGCCACTGGAAGCGCATGACCTATCATCAGGCTCTTGAGGAAGTGGGCGGCCACAAGCCCGAATTTTACAACGACATGGAAGCCGTGCGCGCCTACCTGCGTTCGCGCGGGGAAAAGTACATGGAAAGCGAGGGGATAGGCAAGCTTCAGTCGCGTCTCTTTGACCTTGACGTGGAAGATAAGCTCGTGCAGCCCACGTTCATCTACGCCTATCCCGCGGAAATTTCTCCGCTGGCGCGTCGCAACGACAAGAATCCCGACATCACGGACCGCTTTGAATTCTTCATCTGCGGTTGCGAGTACGGCAACGCCTTCTCCGAGCTCAACGATCCCGTGGATCAGCGTTTGCGCTTCGAGGCCCAGGTGGAAGCCAAGGCCGCCGGCGACGACGAGGCCTGCCCGCTCGACAACGACTATCTGCGCGCGCTTGAATACGGCATGCCTCCCACTGCGGGCGAAGGCGTGGGCATCGACCGCCTTACCATGCTGCTCACCGACGAATCCACCATCCGCGAGGTACTGCTGTTCCCGCTGCTCCGGCCCGAGCTGTAGTCTTTCGGGAACAACGCTCCGGCGTTTTTGGCCGGAGCTTCCATGAAAGGGGAAATTATGTCGTATTCGCTGTTCATTGCTTCGCGTTATCTCACCTCGCGGAACAAGCGCACGTTCATTTCCATCATTTCGTTCATGTCAGTGCTGGGCGTGGCCATAGGCGTGGCCGCGCTCGTCATCGTCATGAGCGTGTATAACGGCGTCACCGAAGAGATGCGCGAGAAAATACTCGGCGCCAATCCGCATATCATGGTCATGGCCACGCAGGCCGGTGCCTTCGGTCCTTCGGCCGCCAAGGGCGAGGGCGAGGTGATCGAACGCATACGCGAAACGCCGGGCGTGGTGTCCGCCACGCCTTTTCTGTACGCCGAAGTGTTGCTTTCCACGCCGCAGGGAGCCACGGGCCTGGTCGTGCGCGGCATTGATCCAGCTTCCGCGGGCGAAGCCATGCCGCTGCTCCATCATCTGGAAAGCGGGAGCGTGGACAACCTTTCCCGAGAAAGCGGCCCCGCGGGCATGCTTGTGGGGCACGATCTGGCTCGACGCTTCAATTTGCGCGTGGGCAGCCGCGTGAATCTCATGTCGCCGGCGGGGCAGCGCACCACGGCGGGCTTTGTACCCAAGCTGCGTTCTTTTCGCGTGGAAGGCGTGTTCAAGTCCGGCATGTCCGATTTCGACAGTCGTCTCGCGTACGTTCCGCTGGCGGCCGCGCAGGATCTCATGGGCTATCCCGACGGTCATGTGTCCGGCGTGGAAGCCTTTGTCAAAAATCCCTACGACGCGCGGGAAATCGCCGCAGACATGGCGCAGAGACTCGGTCCGCCTTTCTACGCCCGCAACTGGATAGACATGAACGCCAATCTTTTTGCCGCGCTTCAGCTGGAACGCTTCGGCATGTTTATTGTGCTGCTCATGGTCATTCTGGTGGGATCTTTTTCCATTATTACGTCGCTCGTGATGTTGGTGATGGAAAAAACTAAGGATATCGCCATATTGATGTCTATGGGGGCCACCGCTGCGGGGATCCGGCGCATTTTTATGCTGCAAGGAGCCATCATCGGAGTGGTTGGCACGTCCATAGGTTATGTGCTAGGAATCGTGCTGGCGCTGCTCCTCAAGAAGTACCAGTTCATCGAATTGCCTCCGGGCGTGTACATGATGGACACGTTGCCGGTCATCATTGATCCGCTGGATCTTCTCATCATCGGAGTTGTCTCCATGCTGATGTGTTTTGTGGCCACCATCTATCCCGCCAGACAGGCGGCGCGTCTTGTGCCGGCCGAGGCTCTTCGCTATGAATAACGAGATGGACGTTCCTTTCGACCATGCGGTTCAACCGCTCTATGAAGTGCGGCACGCGCGCAAGACCGTGGAAAGTCCGGCCGGCGAGCTGACCATTCTGAAGGATGTCTGCTTCGACGTGAAGGCCGGCGAGGCTCTGGCTATCGTGGGTTCTTCCGGTTCCGGCAAGTCGACGCTGCTGCACATTCTCGGCACGCTCGATCGCGCCACGGGAGGGAGCGTTCTCTTCGAAGGGCGTGATCTTTCTTCCTTGTCAGCGCAGGAAGCGGCGCATTTTCGCAATCGCGAGTTGGGATTCGTGTTTCAGTTCCATCATCTGCTGCCGGAGTTCACCACGGTGGAAAATGTGGCCATGCAGGCCGTCATCGCGGGAATGCCGCGTCGCGAGGCTCTGGAACGGGCCGCCGAAGCTCTGGAACGGGTGGGGCTTGCCGAAAGGCTGCATCATCATGTGTCCACGCTTTCCGGGGGCGAGAGGCAGCGCGCGGCCATAGCTCGCGCCACGCTGCTTTGTCCCAAGGTGCTGCTGGCCGATGAACCCACCGGCAATCTGGATGAAAAGACGGGCGCGCGCGTCGCGGAAGTGCTCAGGCAGTTGAACCGCGATACGGGTATGACCCTTGTCATAGTGACGCATAACCGGGAACTTGCGGCCGATATGGACCGCAGCCTTGAATTGAGATCGGGAGAGCTCTATGCGCAAGATTCTTTCTAGTCTGGCCTGCCTTGCGGCCTGCCTCCTCGTATGGACGGCGGCGGCACGCGCGGCCGAACCCCGTGTGCTGGTGCTGCCTTTCGCCGTCAACGCTCCGACGGCGCAGGCGCAGCTTGCCAGGGATATTCCCACGCAGGTGCGGAAAGGGCTTCAGAATCACGGGATAACGGCCATACCCACGTCGGCTTCCGGAAAAAGCCCGGCTTCGGACGTCGGCAGCGCAAGAGCGCGAGCCCGTTCCGCTCGCGCCGGATACGCCGTGTTCGGCAGTCTGAATCAGCTTGGCGAGGGGTTCAGTCTGGACATGCAGATGGTGTCCGCCTCGTCGGGCGGCTCGCGCGCCTATCATATGGAAGGGAAGAATCTGCTGGAACTTCAGCCCGTGATCAACAGTCTTGTCGGACAGATGGTCATGGACATGGAAACGGTTTCTCCCGTGCGCACGGAGGCCAGAGCGTCGCGGGGCGGCATTGCCGACATTCAGGTGCGCGGTCTCAAGTTCATTGATAAGGACAGAGTGCTTGTGAGAGTGGGTTCCCGCACGGGAGACGCGCTTGACGAGGACAGGGTGGACGAGGACGTCCGCAATATTTGGGATCTCGGTTATTTTGACGACGTGCGGGCCGACGTGGAAAGCGGTTCGACGGGTCCCGTGCTGGTGTTCACGGTGTCGGAAAAACCCCGCATCAGCGAAGTGCGCGTGGAAGGTTCCGAAGCCGTGAAAATTGACGACATCACGGAAGCCATGTCCACGCATACCGATTCCGTGCTCAATGAGAAGGTGCTGGCTGAAGACCTTCAGAAGGTGACGGATCTCTATCACAAGCAGGGATTCTATCTGGCTCAGGTGACCTACGAAGTGCAGTCCCGGGCTGACGGCGCGGCCGCCGTGCTTGTGCTGCACGTCAAGGAAGGCAGCAAGCTTTACATCAAGGAAGTGGCCATCGAGGGCCTCAAGGAAATTTCTCCCGACGACGTCAAGGATTATCTTTCCCTCAAGGAAAGGGGCATGTTCTCGTGGTTCACGGGATCGGGCGTGCTCAAGGACGATCTGCTGGAGCGCGATTCGCAGGCCATCCGGGCCTACTTCATGAAGAACGGCTATGTGGACGGTCAGGTGGCCGCGCCCGAAGTGCAGTATGAAGAGGACGGCATCCGCGTGGTGTTCCGCGTGCGCGAGGGAACGCATTACAAGGTCGGCAACGTCATGCTTCAGGGAGATCTTATCGACACGGAAGAGCGCATCCGCGAGCAGATCTCCATGGATGATCGTCAGGCGGCCGGCGACTACTTCGACGTGGAAGTGCTTCAGAACGACATCAAGGCACTGACCGATTTCTACAGCGATTACGGTTACGCGTTTGCCGATATCAACGTGAACCCCCACCCTCGTCCTGAAGATGGGGTGGTGGACGTGACGTACACCATCAAGCCCGGCGAACGTCAGTACATTCGTCGCGTGGAGGTGGAGGGCAACAACCGTACCCGCGATAACGTGATTTTGCGTGAAATGCGTCTTGCTGACGGTCAGCAGTTCAGCGGCGCCAAGATGCGCCGTTCCGCCCAGCGTCTGGAAAAAACGCAGTATTTCAGCGAGGTCAATCCCACCGTGGTGCCGACCGGCGTTCCCGGGGAAGTGGATCTGAAAATGGGCGTCAAGGAAACCGAGACCGGCGTGGTGAGCGTGGGCTTTGGTTATTCTTCCTACGACAAGTTCGGCATCATGGCGTCCATCACCGAAAACAACCTGTTCGGCCGCGGATATTCGCTCGGATTGTCCGGCTACACGGCTTCCCGCGAACAGTATCTGGAAGCCTCGTTTGTGAACCCTCGTCTGTTTGACACCTACTGGGGCTTCTCCATCAGTCCGTATACCATTGAAGAGGAATGGTCGTATTTCGACAAGCGGTCCACCGGTGTGCGGCTGGGCTTGTTCCATCCCATCGGCGAGTATACCAACGTAAACTTCGGGTATAAGTTCGAACGCTACAACCTCTATAATATGTCCGACAATGCGTCGCGCATCATTCGCGCCTACAAGGGCAGACATTGGGCGAGCACGGTGTCCATGGGCGTCACCCGCGACACCACGAACCGCGCCAGCTTCCCCACGGAAGGCACGCGCGTGTCGTTCAACGTGCAGTACGGCGGCCCCTGGACCGGCAGTGACGACAGCTTCTGGAAACCGGTGCTGGAAGCGGGCTTCTACTACGGCCTCAACGACACCAACATTCTGCATGTGCGCGGTCGCGTGGGCGCGGTCTACAAGGCCGACGGCGACAAGACCATCCCCGTGTTCGAACGCTTCTGGATAGGCGGCATCCGCAGCATTCGCGGCTATTCCTATGACGATATCTCCCCGCGCGACACGGTGACCGGCGAAACCATCGGTTCCGACCGCATGGGGTACGCCAACTTTGAATATATCTGGGTGGTCAAGCCCGATATCGGTCTGGCCTTTGTGCCTTTCTATGATATCGGTTTCAACTCGGACAGCGAACAGTCCGGCATGTTCGACAAGATATACTCGTCTGCCGGTCTGGAAGTGCGCTGGCGTTCGCCCATGGGCGATCTGCGTTTTGCCTATGGCTATCCGCTGTCGGAAAACGCGGACGGCACCAGACGTCACAGCGGTCGCTTCGAGTTCTCCATGGGACAGGCGTTCTAGCGCGATGGCGCGGAGGCGGTCAAAGAGGACCGTTTCCGCGCCGGAGTCTGCCGCGCGTCGGACGTTGTCGTTCCCCGACGTGATGTTTCGTGAGAGCGGCCGTTTTGGCCGCCGTGGCGGAAAGGCGCGTGAACTTACAAGGGGGAAGGTTCAAGCCTTCTCCCTTTTTTTATTTGTCTCCAGAGCGAAAGGAACGCTCCGAAACGCGGAGACTCGTTCTGAGGCGGAAAGAAAAGCCGGGCGTTCCGGGGGCAGGATAAGCGGCGGCGCGGCGTCTCCGCGTCACGGATGAAGCATGAAAACATACGACACCATTATTTTCGACTTGGACGGCACGCTGCTTGACACGCTGGAGGATCTTACCGCCAGCGTCAATCATGCCCTGGATCAGGTTTCCTTTCCCCGACGCACCCTGGATGAGGTCAGAACCTTTGTGGGCAACGGCGTGCGCGTGCTCATGCGTCGAGCTTTGCCCGGAGGGGAGGAGAATCCGAAATTTGAAGAAGCGTTTGCCGCCTTTCGCGAACATTACGCCGCGCATTGTCGTGATCGAACCCGTCCGTATCCTGGGATTATGGATCTCGCGAGAGAGCTGAAGGCGAGAGGGCTGCGTCTGGGCATCGTGTCCAACAAGTCCGACAGGGAAGTGAAGGAGCTTAATCGCGCGTGTTTCAGCGGTTTGTTTTCCGCGGCTCTCGGCGAACGGGAAGGCGTGAGGCGCAAACCCGAACCGGACGGCTTGCTGGAGGCCGTGAAGGAACTGGGATCCACGCCGGAACGGTCGCTCTATGTGGGGGATTCGGAGGTCGATCTGCGCACCGCGGTCAACGCGGGAATAGACTGCGTGTCCGTGACATGGGGATTCCGTTCAGAAACGCAGCTTCGGGAAGCTGGAGCCAAACGTTTTATCCGTTCGCCTATGGAATTGCTCACTGTCTTGCAGGGATAGTGTCGGCGCGGCGTTCTGATAATGCGCGCCGGAGAGCCTGCGACGACGTTTTCTTCTCCTGCGAAACGGACACCGCAGCCGTTGACTTGTCGGAATCGCGTGACGTTCAACCCTTGTTGGTCATGCTGACGCCGGGCCCTGAAAGCGCGCTTTTGCCGTTGCCCGTGGGCGAGACCTGAATCTGAACGTTCACGCGGTCTCGAACGGCCTGGATATGGGAAATGACGCCTATGGTTTTTCCCTTCCGGCGCAGACTGGCCAGCATGTCCAGCGCGACGCCCAGCGATTCCTCGTCCAGCGTGCCGAATCCTTCGTCAAGGAACACGGAGTCCACGCGCGCGGTTCGTCCCGCCATTTGCGCCAGTCCCAGAGCGAGCGCGAGGCTGACAAGAAAGCTTTCGCCTCCGGACAGGTTTCGGGAGGAGCGTACGGCGTCGGCCTGATAACGGTCGATGACGTTGAGCGTCAGAGCCTCATCTTGGTCTGGCGTCAGCAGATACCGGTCGGTCATGAAGGAAAGCTGACGGTTCGCCATGATGATCAGACGCCGGAACGTCAGCTCCTGCGCGTAGTTTCGGAACTTCTTTCCGTCGGCGGAGCCTATGAGATCATTCAGCGCGGCCCAGCGGCGGCAGACGGCGGCCTGCGCTTCACGCTGCGTTCTGAGCTGTGCGGTGCGTTCCTTTTTATTGTGGTTGAGAGACAGGCGTTCCTGAATGCCGCCGAGCCGTTGCAGCGCGGCTTCGCGAGCCGTTCCGGTTTCAGCCAGCGCGCGTTCGGTCTCTTCCCGGGAAGGAAGCGGGGTCGTTTGATTCTGCGCTTTGCGTTGAAGTTCATTCTCGCGATCGTCCAGGCGAACCTTTCGTTCGGCCAGCGTTTTTTCGATCATGGAAAGTTCGTCCAGACGATCTTTGCGAAGCAGCGCGTTGCGGCAGTCTTCTTCCCGCTCGAAGCCTTCGGCGTTGAGACGTTCCCGCATGCTCGCTTCCGTATCCCGCAGCGTTGCGGCCCGTTGCGTCATCCGTTCGGTAAGCGCGGCGGACGCGCTTTTGTTTTCCGCAAGAGAGCGTGAGACCCGTTCCAGCGCGTCGCGTCGCAGGTTCGCCGTTTCTTCCATCTGGCGCAGGTTCCGGTCGGCGGTCTGTTCTTCTTCGTCCGCGCTGCGCGAACCGAAAAGCTCCTTTCGCGCCTTTTCCAGCGCGGAAAGCTCTGCCGAACGCGCCTTGAGGCTTTCGTTGGCGCCTTCCCATTCACGGCGTGCGGTCCGCGCCGCTTCTTCTTCCACGGCGAGCCGTTTCTGACATTCGGCCAGCGCGTCGCGCAGCGTCGTTTCCCGCTCCAGAAGGGCGGCGAGACGATTTCGGCGCGCTATCAGGGAGGTCAGCGAGGCGCGGAGCTCGGAGACGTCGTTTCCTCCGGCGTTGAACGGTCGCATCAGCGTGTTGAGCTCGTCAAGATCTACCTTCGCCTGGCGTTTCTTTTCCGAGATCTCTTTGCAGAGCGATGAGGTTTCCGCCTGAATTTCGAGGGCGTTCGCCTCGGCGGCCCGGACTTCGTTTTGCGCCGCGTCGCATTGGTGTTGCAGAGCTTCCGTCTTTTCTCTCAGCGCGCGTTCCGTGTTTTCCAAGGCTTCGACGCGTTGGAGCAAGGCGTCGGTTTCCGCAAGCCGCGTGGAACGTTCCTGAAGGAGCGTCGTCAGCAACGGTTCGAGATCGGGCGCGCTTTCGGTAAGCGTCATGGCCGAGAGCAGGCCGTTTTCCCACGGTTCGAGAGCGGGAACGGGAGTCGTGCCCGCCGCACCGTCAAGCGCGGCCCGGAGCGTGGGGGAAAGCGCGGCCACGTCGCGCCTCAGCAAGCGCGTTTTTTCCTGAAGCGCACGTTCGTTTTCTTCCTTCTCGTCGTCGGCGTGCGAGGCGTCGCGTCTGTGCCCGGCAAGCTCGATGGTCAATCGTTCCGTGAGACGTTCCAGGGTCGAGAGTTCGCTCTTTGCGTTTTCGGGAGCGACGGCCTCCGGTTCTCTCTCCGCGAAGGGATGGAGCAAGGAGCCGCATAACGGACAGGGAACGCCGTCACGCAGGTTCTTTCTTTCTTCTTCGTACGAACGGATGGTTTCCTGAAGCGATATTTTTTCTTTCAGAAAGGAGAGCTTTTCTTGGGACAGGCGCAGTTCTTCCTCTTCGCGTCGCAGAACGTCATCCAACGCGCGTCTCTCGTTCGCGAGGCGTTTGATGCGAGTGAAAAGGGAAGCGCGATCCTTCGCGGCGTCGCGAGCTTTTTCCAGAGCTGACGCGCTGGAGGCCAGCGCGTCACGAAGGGCGCGTTTGGCGGAAACGTTCTCTCCGTCGAGCAGCGTCAGCGCGTTCCGACGGGTCGCGAGGGCTCGTTCCCGCGCTTCGTCGCGCTGTTGCGTCAATTGGTCGGCGGCGTTTTTGAGCGCGTCGAGCGCGGATCTCTGATCGAGCGATTGTCGTTCGAGTTCCGACAGTCTCGCCTCGGCGGAGATGAGCGCGTCGTTTTCCTCTTCCAGACGGGAGAGGCGCGTTTCCATGGCCCCTATGACGTCGGTCAGCGCGGCGTCTCCGGCGATACGCGCTTTGTCCGTGAGCAGAAGGGCGAGATCGTTTTCCGCCCGACGTCGTTCCCGATCGGTGTTGTCCCGAGTTTTTTGGCGCCGATCCACTATGGCGAGACGCGTTTCCAGTTCCCGGACGAGAGCGTCCGTTTCACGTCGTCTCGCGCTGATGTCGGCGTCCATGCCCCGAACGCGTTTCCACAGCGAACGGTCGCGTTCCACGCGCGTTTTAGCTTCGTTCCACGTTTTTTTCGCTTCAGATAGGGCAGTCGTTGCCTCTCGCTCTTCCTTTTCAAGAACGGGCAGTCGTTCCGCGAGCGTCGCCATGCTTTCTTTGTCCCGTCGGAGTTCGTCCCGTCTTGCGGTGGCCGCTTCCAAAAGGTCGACCAGACCGGACGCCCGCCGGGCCAGCTCCAGACGTCGCTTGTCCGGCGCGAAGGTCTCTTCGTCGCGGCGCAGCGTTTCGCGTTCCTCGACAAGAGCTTTCCTATCTCGTTCCAGAGCCTCGGCCGTTTTCAGGCGCGCAAGGTCGTCGCGCAGAGCCCGCTCGCGAGCGGCCCATGTTTCCGCTTCGGCCAGCGTTTCGTTTTTTTCGTCGGCGAGACGTTGCTCCTCTTCCGGGGAAAGCGCGTTCAGCGCGGCAAGTTCGTTGTCCAGCGCGTCCAATCGCGCCTGTTCCGCCCGGTTGCGTTCATGGGTTTTGATGGAAATGTCCGAATACACGGCCGTGCCCGTGATCTGCTCCAGCAGAGGGGCGCGCTCGTCGCCGTCGGCCAGCAGGAAGGACGCGAAACGTCCCTGCGCCAGCAGCATGGCCTGGGTAAAACGCTGGAAATCCATGCCGGTGAGCGCCGTGACCTGGTCCACCACTTCCGTGGTCTTTTCCGCCAGAGAGCGACCTTCGCTGTCGTATAATCTGTGTTTCGGCTGCTGTAGCTTGCCGGACGTTTTTTTGCCGGCTCTGTTCTGACTCCAGGAACAGAGAAATTCGCCGCTTGCCGTGCGGAAACGCGTTTCCGCCAGACATTCCGCCGTTTGGCGCGACATGATTTCGTTGCTGTTTTTCGTGATTTTGTCGAGTCTCGGCGTGCGGCCGTAAAGCGCAAGGCAGATGGCGTCCAGGATGGTGCTTTTGCCCGCTCCGGTGGGGCCGGTAATGGCGAATATGCCGTCCGCTTCATATTCCGGCCCGTCAAGACGTATGGTCCAGTCGCCGGCGAGCGAATTGAGATTGCGGATGCGGACGCTCAGAATGCGCATGCGTGATCCTCCTCGTCGTCATCGCGCAGCGCGGCGGCCACGCTTTCCCGAAATGTGGCGCGCAGGATCGCCAGTTTCGGATCGTCGGGATCGCTTTCCGGAAAGGCGTCCCGGAGACGTCGTTCAAAGACTTCTTCCACGCTGAGTTCTTCCAGATGCTCTTCTTCCGGATCGGCGTTCATGCCTTCGGTCAGAGAGCGGACGTTGCGTATGCGGAGAACTTCCAGACCTCCTTGAACGCGAGCTTCCACGCGCTCGCGCAGATCGGCGACGCGATCCTGACCGGTATGGACGACTTCCGCCCACACGCTTTCCCCGCTGGCGGCGAGTTCGTCAAGACGGCGTTCCACGGCGTCGATGTTGCCCTCCACGCGTTCCAGACGCTGGAAGGAAGGGACGCTCAGCCCGCGGGAGAGCACCCGGGAACCTTCCGTCGAGAGCAGGCGCACCTCGCGAGGCAGGCCCGCTTCGTCGAAGCCCATGGGAAGAGGAGAGCCGGAATATCGTATGCGCTCTTCGCCGTGAACTTTCTGCGCTCTGTGCAGGTGACCGAGGGCCACGTAGGCGAAGGTTGCGGGAAAAACATCCGCGTCCACCTGTCCGAGAGAGCCCACGCGGAGATCGCGCACGCCGTCATCTCCGCCGGTCATTCCTCCCGCCGCAAAAAGATGTCCCATGGCCAGCACAGGCAGATCGAGCCCTTTGCGCAGACGTTCCGCCTCCAGCGCGGCGCGGCGATAGTGTTCTCGCATGCCCTCGAGCATGCGTCTGTCCCGGTCGTCCATGTCGTCTCCGTCTCCGGCGCGGTAGAGATCTCTGTCCCTCAAGAAGGGCACAGCGCACACGATAAGTTCCGGTTGACCGTTAGGATCCCGAAGCAGCAGGGTTTCGTTTTCCGGCTCGCGCGCCTTGCCTATGACATGAATGTGCATGGAGGAGAGGAGCGTTCCTGGCGCGTCGAGAAAGGAGGGGGAATCATGATTGCCCGCGATGATCACGACATGGCGGCACGGCCCTGAGGGCAGCGTCGTCTGGCGCAGAAAGTCGTAATACAGCGATTGCGCGGCATTGCCTGGAAGCGCGCTGTCAAAAATGTCGCCGGAAAGAAGCAGTGCGTCGACCCTTTCTCGGCGCATGGCGTCAAGCAGCCAGGAGAGAAAGGCGCGAAACTCTTCGTGTCGACGCTTGCCGCAGAGGCTGTGTCCCAGATGCCAGTCGGAGGTATGGAGTATGATCATTCGCGGTCCTGTGTCATGAAGTGGCGGCGTCCGCCGCAAAGAAGCCTTGACGCGGATCGCGCCGCACAACGCGAAAACGGCGTCAGGCGCATCGTTCCGTCACGAAGCGGCGATCGCGACGCATGAAGGCGCAAAGAGCAAGCGTCTTGTGGGATGTTTTCAGCTGTCTGAAAAGACGGGCTTGCCTCGGAAACGTCATGTCTGGCGGAAAAGATCGCGTGTTGGATATATCATGAGCCGGACGCGTCGTCATCTGAAAAGAAGGAGCGCCGCGCGGAGAGCGGCAAAGGAAAACGTCTTTATCGAAAAGGAGAGGAAGAAATACTTCGAGGGAGGAGAGCGGCCTGTTTCTGAAGAGTCGCGGCGTGTAGGAAGGCGGGAAGTGGGGCGATAAGACGATGGGCGACGAATGTCTTGGAAAATATGTTTCGAATGAAAGTCTCGATCGTGACGTTAATATAAAAAAGCGGGAACTCCGAAGAAGCTCCCGCAAGCGAACGTGTTGATCCTGCTGAACGCAGGTAAGAGATTTACTTATAAGCCTTGGCGGCAAAAAGACCGAGGCAAACGACGACAGCCATAAGAACGGCGCAGATAGTGAGCACCAGACTTCCGAGTTCCATACAAAATCCTCCTTTATGTGATGGAAAACAACATTGCTCTCACGCGCGTTACGGGTATCGTTTATCACGAACAACAATATCATGCTCGTCGATACCTTTCTTGTTTTTTTAGAACATAGCAGGAGCAAGCGTTAAAAACAACTAATTTTTGAGATATTTTTTTATTACTTTGGCTTATTTTTATAAATTCTATTATTTTTTATAAATGTATAAACTTTGTTATAAATAAATGATATAAAAATTTTTATTTATATAAAAATATTATATGATATAAAAGTGATAATAATTTTTGATGTATTATATTTATATATATAAAAATATATTATGATTAAATATTTTTTCTCTACTGAAAAATTAAATTAAATAATTTTTAATAAAATATATAATTTTATAATATCATGGATAAAAATTATGTCTTAATTGTCACAAAATTTATGTAAGTGAGATTTTGAGTCCAAGAAAATGAAGATCGATTTGCGAAGGACGCGAGCATAGGGGAGAAAAAACGCGAGTCAAGGAAGGCGTAGAGCGAGAAGCGGGACAAGCGTAACGTAAGAGCCGAAGTCGCGGTTTCCCTGAAAAGCAATGATGGATGATGTTTCGCCGCGTCGGAGACTTGAGCGGATCTCTCATGTTCTTCTTTGTAAGATTTTGACGCGAAAATTCCGGGGCTTGCCATGCGCCGACAATAGGGTATCTTCTCCAGAAGGCGCAGGCCTTTTGCGGGCAGGGTCGGAGGGATCCGACCGAGTTTGGCGCGTTGTCCCGCCCCTTTGGCGGGGCTGTTCATACAAAGCGCATTTTCTGCGGAAGAAAACGGGAGTCATACATGGACGAGTTCCGCGTGCCCGATACCGGGCTTCATATTCTTATTCTCGGCTGCATGAGTTCGGGTAAATCCACGGTGCTCAATGCGCTTTTGGGCAGGGGCGTTTTTCCAGCCGGAAATAGAGCTACCACGGCGCAGGTATTTCGCATCATACACGATCCGTGGTGTAAGGAAAACGTATGCCGCAATCCTTCAGAAAGCGAGGATTGGCATCCGCTTACGCTGGAACGGCTCGCCTCGTACAACGGCTCCATGCGTGAGAACGTTCCGGCCGATATCCGCCTCTGTCTGCCTCATCTGGAAAAGAAAAGAACCATCGTTTTCTACGATACGCCCGGCCCCAACACCAGCAAGCATGACGAACACCGCGGCGAAACGTATTTCGCGCTGGAGAAACTGCCGCTTACGCATATCTTTCTTGTGCTCGACATGGCGCAGCTGCATACGCGCGACGAAGAGGCTCTGCTTCAGGATATGGGCCGAGTGGCCGCGTTGCGAGGCGGCGTGCCCGTACTGGCGATCATCAACAAGGCCGACGTCATTGATGTGGAAAAGGAATCCGTGGCCGACATCGTGAAGGACGTGCGCGACACCGTGGCCCAGCATCTGCCCGAGGGGGCGAATGTGGACGTGATTCCGGTCATGGCCAAGGGCGCGGAAGTATGGCGGCGCATGATAGATCGAGATCCGCTTACGGTGTTCGAGGTGGAGTTCGGTCAGTACATCGACTGGCGTTTGTGCGAAGCCATGCGCGACGCTTCCGTCATGCCCGAGGAGATACGCGTCAGCGTGGCGGAACAGATGGAGGAATGGCGCAGACTCCAGAAGTTTTCGCAGGCGTTCCGCTCCTCGCTGGAATATTTGGCCAGACGGGTGCATCCGGAAGCGGAACTTATCAATAAGAACGTGAGCAAGATTCTCGATTACGCCGATTGTCGTCGAGCCATTACCGGGTCGGGCATGGTCGCCCTTGAGGAGTACATCGATCGGCTCACCGTCAACCGCTATGCCGTCCCTCTGCGGGATGACTTAAAAGAAAGAGCCTGACATGAGAAAAAGCGCGATCAGCAGAGAAGAGGCCCTGGAGCTTTTGAAATCCTACAACAGCGAACCGTTTCACAGACTGCACGCCCTTACGGTGGAAGGCGTGATGCGTTGGTTCGCTCGGGAACGCGGCTTTGCCGACGAGGAAGAGTTCTGGGGACTGACGGGGCTTTTGCACGATATTGATTTTGAACGCTACCCTGAACAGCACTGTCTCAAGGCTCCGGAACTTTTGCGGGCCGGCGGCGTTGGCGAAGACATGATTCACGCCGTGTGCAGCCATGGCTACGGCCTGTGCTGCGATGTGGAGCCCGAACACGAGATGGAGAAGGTTCTTTTTGCCGTGGATGAACTCACGGGACTTGTGGGCGCGGCCGCGCGCATGCGACCTTCGGGAAGCGTGGCGGACATGGAAGTGTCCAGTCTGAAAAAGAAGTTTAAGGACAAGCGTTTCGCTGCGGGATGTTCGCGCGACGTCATCAAGTCCGGGGCGGAACGCCTGGGGTGGACGTTGGATGAGCTTTTCGCGCGCACTCTTGACGCCATGCGATCTTGTGAAGAGAGTGTGAAGGCGGAAATGACCCGCATGTAACGCGCTGATGCTTTTGTTTTCTTCCAAGAAGAGGCGCGCCGTTCGCAACAGGAACGGCGCGCCTCATGCTTCTTCGTGGGACGCGTCTGCGGAAAAACGCGGGGGGCTTGCTGGTATAAACCTGTCACGTTTTGACGATTCGAGGAAAAAGCTCTTTGCTCGGCAACTGTTTTTTCGACTCTGAAACGTCCTGGGAATCTTGTCACTCTGCGGCCATGCCCAGATAGCTTCCCGTAACGCTTGCGGGGCAGGTGGCGATTTGCTCCGGCGTTCCTGCGGCTACGACGTTGCCGCCTTCGTTGCCGCCGCCTGGCCCCATGTCGATGATGTAATCCGCGTTGACGATGACGTCCCTGTCATGCTCAATGACGATGACGGTGGCGCCGTTGTCTAAAAGAGTTTGAAAGACGCCGAGCAGCGTTCTGGTGTCCAGCGGATGCAGGCCAATGGTGGGCTCGTCGAACACGAACACTGAGCCGGACTGCGCTTTTCCCGTTTCTCCGGCCAGTTTTAGGCGTTGCGCTTCTCCTCCGGAAAGGCTTGGGGTTTCTTCTCCCAGCGTCAGGTATCCGAGTCCAAGTTTTTCCAGCGTTTCCAGCCGTTGTCTAACGATGCGGAGATCCGCGCAGATTTCCAGCGCGCTGCGCACGTCCATAGCCATGAGTTCTGGCAGTGAACAGGCGATCCCGGAAGAGTTTCGATATTTCACCGCCGTCGCGTCCGGTGAAAAGCGCGTTCCCCCGCAGGCGGGGCAGGGGATATCCACGTCGGGAAGAAACTGCACGTCGAGACTGACGACGCCTGTCCCATCGCACACGGGGCAGCGCAGTTTGCCGGTATTGTAGGAAAAATCTCCGGCTTTGAGGCCCAGTTTGCGGGCGTCTTCCGTGCGGGCGAACGCTTTTCGCAATTCGTCGTGCACGTTGGCGTAGGTCGCTACCGTGGAGCGCACGTTTACGCCGATGGGGCTGGCGTCAATGAGTTTGACCTGATCTATGCCGTCTGCGCGAACGTCAAGGATGTGCTCGGGCGGTTTGCGGCCTTGTATCAGCGCGTTGATCGCGGGCACCAGGCTCTCCAGAATCAACGTCGTTTTGCCGGAACCGGAAACGCCGGTCACCACGGTGAGTTTTCCTTGGGGAATGTCTACCTCCAGCGGGCGCACGGTATGAATGCGCCCTGTAGACAGATGAATGGTTCCGGCGGAAAAAAGATCGTCAGTCTTCGGTCTTACGCGAACGGCGTTTTTGCGGCCGAGAAAGGAGCCGATAAGGGAATGGGGATTGGCGGCCAGATCGTCGACGTGACCTTCCGCAATCACGCGGCCGCCGTTTTTTCCGGCGCCGGGGCCCATTTCGATGAGCCAGTCCGCGGCGGACAGAATCTGCGCGTCATGGTCGACAAAAACCACGGAGTTTCCGTCGGACACGAGATCCCGCATGACGCCGATAAGTCCAGTCACGTTGGAAGGATGCAGGCCAATGGAGGGTTCGTCCAGCACATAGAGCACGCCCGTCGTGCGATTGCGCACGGCGCGCGCAAGCTGCATGCGCTGACGCTCGCCGGTGGAAAGAGAGGAAGCCGAGCGGTCCAGCGAGAGATATCCGAGGCCGAGTTCCAGAAGACGTTCGGAGGCGTTTTTAAAAGACGAGCAAATGCTTTCCGCCATGGGGCGCATTTCTTCAGGAAGAGAGGCCGGAATGTCGGCGACCCACGTCGAAAGTTCGGAGAGGGGCATGGAACAGACCTGATCCAGAGAGAGATGCCGCACCTTGGGCGTTCTTGCCGCCTCGGACAACCTCGTGCCTCCGCAGTCTGGGCACACGTCTTCTTTCAGAAATTTTTCCACGCGTTTCATGCCCTTTTCATCTTTTACCTTGGAAAGCGCGTTTTCCACCGTATAGACCGCGTTGTAATAGGTAAAATCCAATTCTCCGGCCTGATTGGAACTTTTGGCTTTGTACAGGATGTGTTTCTTTTCCGCCGGACCGTCATAGACGATGGCTTTTTCCTGATCCGTTAAATCGCGGAAGGGGACATTGGTGCGCACGCCCATGGCGCGACAGACGTCCGTCATGAGGGACCACATCAGAGAGTTCCAGGGGGCTACGGCCCCTTCGTCAATGGTCAGCGAGTCGTCAGGCACCAGCGTCGATCTGTCCACGGCGCGAACCAGCCCTGTGCCGTGGCAGGTTCGGCAAGCCCCCTGTCCATTGAAGGACAGTTCCTCCGCGGAAGGCGCAAACCATGTGGCGCCGCAAGTGGGACATACCAGTTCCTTGCCCGCGGCGACGGCAAGAGAAGGGGGAACGTCATGCCCGTTGGGGCAGCGATGCGTCGCTAGTCTGGAGAAAATAAGGCGAAGACTGTTGAGCAGTTCCGTACCGGTGCCGAAGGTGCTGCGGATGCCGGCTATGCCTGGTCGCTGGCGCAGCGCGAGCGCGGCGGGAACGTGCAGAATTTCGTCGGCCTGCGGTCTGGCCGCCTGGGTCATGCGCCTTCTCGTATAGGTGGAGAGGGCGTCCAGATATCGACCTGAACCTTCGGCGTAGAGCACCCCAAGAGCCAAAGAGGACTTTCCGGAACCGGAGACGCCGGCGATGGCCACAATTTCATGCAGCGGAACGTCGACGGAAACGTCTTTTAGATTATGAACGCGCGCTCCTCGTATGGTGATGACGCGAGGGGCCTTATCCTCGGGATGCTCGATTCGCATGCTGCGCTCCTTTTTTCTTTGCCCATAATAGGACGACGAATCAGGACAAACAAGTGAGGCCAGAAGAGTGAAAAGGGGAAAATTTTCGCGTCGAGACAAAAAATTCGAAGAAAGACAAAAGAGAAAAACGCGGAAAATTCGAAAGGACGTCGACGGGGGAAGCGAAACTCGAACGTAGCGCCGTTACGTTTTTTAAGACATCGACTGGATTTTTGCGGAAGAAACGTTTACGGCAGAAAGCTCGGTCGCTCGATGGTCCGTCTGGCGCGAGACGTCGCCGGAATATCGCATGGTGAAAGTGCTGGCCGTCGGTTTCGCGCAGGGGAAGAAGAGCCAGTCTTGTGGAGCAGAACACGATGGGGGACAGTTGGCGGACGAGCCTCGTTGCTTTTCGTGTCGGCGCGTTTTCTCAAGGATGACTTGGAGCGAGAAAAAGGCGATCCTTCCTAAGAAGAACCGCCTTTAGCGAAGATATGACGCGTTCGTTTACTTTCTGTTCAGTTCCGCTTCCTGCGGGAACATGGGCGTGTAGCGATACGCCAACGACAACACCATGGCCGCGTACGCGAACACCAGGAAGCAGCTAGCCCATTCCGCCCAGTTGGGGGCGTAAGAATACCAGCTGTCAAAGGGCATGACAGGCTGAGCCAGACCCTGCACCGTGAGCACATAACGGTTGATGGTGATGCTTGCGCAGGTAAGGAAGAGCATCAGGTAGAAGATCCAAGGCTTTTCGCGAAGAGGCTTGATGAGCAACACCACCATGGGGATGATGATGAACGCGTGTTCCATCCAGAACAGCCACTTGCCGTAGATCCAGCCATGGAACATCTGATCGAAGGTAAGACCCTGCCCGGCGAGCAGATCGGTGGCCCAATACCAGCTGTCGAGACACTTGAACACCGTATACACGATGAGCATGGTGCCGCCGACTTTACCCATGAGCTGCTTCACGTCCCAGCTGACCAGCTTGCGGCCGGACATTTTTTCCATGAGCGTGCACACGAGCACGGTGAACATGGGGCCGGAAGACACGGCGGAAAGCACGAACAGGAAGAACGTCCAAGGCCAGATGAAGAAACCTTCGCGGAACAGATAGGGGCGACCGAACAGCACGCCGTACATGCCGCCGAGAGATCCCTGATGGAAGGTGGACAGGAACGCGCCGATGCCGGCAAAAATGGGCATGTACACATGGAAGTTATGCGCCAGAGCGTGAATGAAGGGTCTCTTCATGAGCTGACGATTTTCCAGCACCAGCGGAACGAACTCAAGGATGAGCACGATGCAGTAGCAGGTAATGCAGAAAATAACTTCCGTAAGCATGGAATGGACGTTCGGATACCAGTAGCCGAACCAGCAGCGGATGGGCTGACCGATATCGAGCACCAGGATCATCATGGCGCCGGTGTAGCACAAAAAGCCGATCACCGCGGCCAGATTCACGATGTTCTTGAGCTCGTCGATGTTGAGAATGTACCGGAGCGCGCCGGTAAAGAACGCGCCCGCGCCGAGGGCGATGACGGCAAGGTCGAAGGTGATCCAGAGGCCGAAGCCGAAGTAGTCGTCCATGCCGGTTTCACCGAGACCAAAGCCCAGAACGCGCACGGCCGCGTAAAGCCCCCAGAGGAAGATGACGCCCAGAATGGACATCCACCCCGTGAATTTCGTCAGAGAGCAGCGCTCACACCCTTCCGGGAAAAGCTCCGCGTCAACAGGTTTGCTGTAATCCATAACCTACCCCTGCTTTGTGGCTTCGCCGGTCTTTTCGTGTTCGAGATAGTTGTCGCCTTCGCGGCGCACCCATTCGCGCTTGCTGATGTAGTACACCTGCGGATCGGTGCCCAGGCGTTCCAGCAGGCGGAAGGCGTAGGGGCTCTTGATGAGCTCATGCACCTTGTGCGCCGGATTGTTGAGATCGCCGAAGGTAATGGCCCCGTTGGGGCAGGCTTCGGTGCAGGCGGTGATGTACGCGCCGTCCGGCAGATCCATGGGATCCCGCCCGGCGGCCACGGCGGCTTCCTGCGCTTTCATGAAACGATGATGGCAGAAGGAGCATTTTTCCACGACGCCGCGCATGCGGGTAGACACGTCGGGCGTGAGAGCCTGAGCCAGATCGCCGGGCCACTTCGGATCATACCAGTTGAAGTAGCGGGCATGGTAAGGACACGAGGCCATGCAGTACCGGCAGCCGATGCAGCGGGGCGGAATCTGGCTGACGATGCCGCCTTCTTCTCTTTTATCGGTGGCGATCACAGGGCACACCGCCACGCAGGAGGGCTTGCCGCACTGCATGCAGGGGCGGGGCAGATAGGCCACTTCGTGATCGGGGAAGGGCTTGTGGTTGGAAAGACGGAACACCGTGAGCCAGTTGAGCGAACGGAGCTTATTGCTGCCGTCCACGGCGGGAGCGACGTTGTTTTCCGCCTGGCAGGCCACCATGCACGCGCCGCAGCCCGTGCATTTGTCGATGTCGATGACCATGCCCCATCTTATTTTGAATTGCTTGACTTCAGAAGACATCACGACCCCCTATGCTCTTGCGGCCTTCACGCCGGCAAGGCCCCAGACCGGCAGGCCGGTGCCGGGCTCTCTGCAAACGCTGGTCAGCGCCAGAACATTCGACCCCTTACCCTTGCTGAACTGATCGAACGCCGTATGGCCGAGTCCGGCGACCAGAGAAACGGTATCGGGCAGGATGCCTTCGAAAATGGCGGCAACCACAGTGATTTCCACATTGTTGCCGGCAACCAGTCTGATATGGTCTCCGGCGTTTACCTTGAGTTTGGCGGCGGTGGCGCTGTTCATCTGCGCCACGCTGTATTTGCCCTTGAGCTGGTAGTCCGTGACCACCTTGGTGGCGAAGGGCGGGATGGCCGTCTGCGCCGTGCCCATGCCGAGCACCACCACGGGGGCGACCTGAATGTCGCCTTCCGCCCCGCGAGCCGACGCCGCAGAGCGGATGGCTTCCCAGTTGTAGAACAAAGGAGAGGCGGGCAGCGCCGTTTTGGCGGTGAACACGCGGCCTTCGTCCATCATGGCGCGGAAGGGGGCGCCGAGCGCGTACGCGTGCTTGTACAAAAGCTCGGGCATATCCTTGACGCCGAGCTCAAGATCAAGCTCCTGCGCGAGCGCGATGAACAACTCACCCGCGCTGCGCGCGCCGGCGAAGGGCTTGGCCACGGGGCGGGCCAGAGCGTAGGTTACTCGACCGGAACCGTAGGGCGTCTGCACGTCATCGAAGGCTTCCATGCCGAGAGCGGCGGGCAGCACCAGATCGCAGGCTTCGCAGGTTTCGCTCATAAAGCTGGCCACCGCTATGGAATATCCGGCTTTGCTCAGCGTTTCCTTCATGCCGGAGTCGGCGGGAAGCGAGTAGAGCGGATTGGCCGCGTACACGAGCAGCAGTGCGGGAGCCTTGGTTTTTCCGGCGGCTACGGCCTGCGTGTAGTTCACGAAGCGTTTGCGCATGGTTTCGCGGTATTCGGTGGCGTGGGCCACGACGGAGACGGGGAACGGCATGTCCACGAGACCGCCTTCTCTGTTCACGCTGCCGAGCAGCATGTTAATGGCCACAGCGACCATGACGGGGCCGGCAGAGCCACCGGCGCCGAGCGCGGAACCGGCAATGACAAGAGGTTTCTTGGCCTCCGCCAGGGCCTTGGCCGCCGCTTCGAGGCGGGCGACGGGAACGCCGGTGATGCCGGAGACCTTTTCAGGCGTGTAGGCGGCGGCGAAAGAGGCAAAATTGGCAAGTCCGGCGGCAAAGCCCTGTTTGCCTGCCTTGATGAGCAGATGAGCGACGCCGAGAAGCAGAGCCATGTCGGTGCCGGGCTTCATGGGCAGCCAGAGATCCGCGCCTGCGGCGGTGTTGTTCTGCAACGCCCCGGCGTAGAGGAGTTTTTGAGTCGGTTCGCCCGCCACGGGATGCGTGCGGTTGAACGCGCTGCGATTGGCGGCCACCACGCCCCAGCTTTCAAGAACGGGCGCGCCCACGGCCAGAATGCAGTCGCTGTTCTCCATGTCGTAGCCGAGGCGGCCCTGACCGCCCATGGCTTCCCAGGCCACGGCGGCGGGCTGTTCTTCATCGGGCATAAAGTAGAAGTCGGAAGAACCGCGCTGATTGAGAATGGAAGTGAGCACTTCGTTGATGCTGGACGTGGGATCGCCGGACACGGCGGCTACGGAGGAGCCGGCTTCCTGCAGTTTCTGTTTGAGCAGCGTTTCGGCTTCAGTCCAGGTTATGGCGACGTACGCGCCGTCGGGGGAGCGGCGCAGAGGAGTCTTGAGGCGGGCGGGGCTGACGCGCAGTTCGGCTTCAGCGGCGGCCAGGGCCGTCATGGCTCCGTGGGTCACGGGGTTGTTTTTGTCGCCGATGGTGCGCACGGGCGTTCCGGCCACGGTGCGCACGACAAAACCGGTGCCGGAGGGGCACAGCTTGCTCACAGTGGGGATGTACTCGCTTTCGCCTTTTTTCAGGCGTGGAATCCAGCCCCAGTTCTGCGTCCAGTACACGGCGTCATAAAGGGTGTTCCAGATGATGGGAGACGCCACGAGGCCCACGGTCCCGCCGGCGGCAAATTTAAGAAATCCTCGTCTATCCATGATTTCCTCGCTTTTGCCTTACTTGTGGCAGGTGAAGCAGGCATTGCTGGCGTTGGTGTTGCCCATGGCCATATGTTCGGCATGGCAACGTTCGCAGCCCCACATCAGCATGGTGTTTTCGGAATAGCCCGAAAGCCTGTTTTCCGTATAGACGGGCGGAACGTCCGTTTCAGCCACGTTGAGGTGGCACTTCGAGCAGAAAGCGGCGGTTTCCTTGGGGCCTCGCAGTTCGGCGAGAGGACCGAAGTGCAGGGCGTGACTGAAGAACACGTTGTCGGGCTGTTTCTGATAAACAAGCCATTCAGACTTGATTTCTCGTCCGGTCTGAACGTATTCGCGGACAAAACGCGCTTCCTCGGGGTTGGAGCCCAGAACCGTGAAATGGCATTCCGCGCACTGGGCGGTGGTGGGCGTTCCGCTGAATGAGCCGTCGGCGCGTACAAAGTGGCACTGCTCACAGGTCATGCCCTGATTCTGTACATGCTCGACGTGGCTGAAGGCGATGGGCTGCTTTTTGGTTTCCTTCATAAGGTTGGGCAGAACCCACCATCCAAGAATAAGGGCCACGACCAGACCCACGACAAACGCGCCCCAGCCACAGCTGCATTTCTTTGCCTCAGTCGCCGGTGTGGTTGTGTTGTTCCTCTCCTCCATCCCGATGCCTCGTGCTGGTTGAGGTGATAAAAAAGGACAGTGCGCATCTTCCGGCCGGGCCGGAAGGGAGGCATGTCGGAACCGTTTGAAATTCTTTGCCTTTACAATGACGGTTCCAGTGAACTTTGTTATATTAGTTTAAAAAGATGCGGCTTGCAATGGTGAAATCGTCTTTCGTTCTGCCTCATGCGCGAGGTCGTTTGAGGGGGTAAGCGGGACATGGGAGGAATTTCTCGGCATAACCATGGAAAATGTATGAAGCTTTCGAAACGCGCCGGGTAAATCGACGCGTTTTTGGGGACAAAATGGATAGAGAAAAAAAGGTATGTTATTTTTTCATTTATTAAATGGCCATAGAATTCCTCAAAACGCGCCGACGTTTTTCTGGACGTTTTCGACGCTTGCCAGAGACGCCGTCCCTTTTTATACTTTCGCCGAAGCGGTGTTCCGTCTTCCTTTTTCATCAACGTTCCACGAAAACTGTTTGTTTTCGGGAACAAACGTAAAAGGCGGGTACTTGCATGCAGCAGGCTCAGGAATGTCGGATTTGCGGCAGAAAATTCAGCAAACGCGGTGGGATCCGCCACATGTGCGCGCAAAGCATAGCGGACTTCGCTCGGTTTGACATCGACGCCGAAGATATATGCATGTCGTGCGCCATGGACAAAGTGAAGGAACTTTCCCTTGTGCGTGAAGAACGTCTTGGCGATCTCAAGGCGGAACTCAAGGAATATCAGGACAAGGTGCTCCAGGAAATTGAGGTGTTCACCACCCCGCATCCCGAGACCTGGACCAGCGGCGTCAAGGGCGTGGTTTCCGGTTATGCCGTTATCGGCGTCGGCGCCTTCACGGGTCTCGCCAACGTGCTCACCGACGTCTTTGGCGGCGAGTCCGAAGATTATCTTAAGAAGATACGCATGGCCGAACGCCGCGCCATCAATGTGGCCAAACTGCAAGCTATAGAAATGGGCGCCAACGTCATTTCCGGCATCCGTCTTGAAGTGAAGAGCGGCTCCACCGGTCTGCTTCTCGTCTCCTGCGTGGGCACCGCTCTCGAACACGGCGCCGTTAATATGCCCGACTTTGCCAAAATGCGCGAACTTTCGGTCGAATACCACAAGCTCAAGTCCGAACGTCTTCCCATCGTGGCCGGCACTGCCGAAAGCTACGCCGAACTCGCTCCCGTCAAGGACGAAAAGTTCCAGATTCCCGCCTATCTGTAGGCGCTGTGAGATTCAGCCCCGTTCTTGCCGACCTGCGAGTCGGAAGAGCGGGGGCTTTTTCTGCGATGTCGGCGGGGTTCGATGGTATGAAGAACGTCGGACGGCTTTCATTGTCGGTAACAGGCTGTTGGGCATGGAGCGTGACGTTCGCTGTCGGATGAAAGACCAAGCGCAGCGCAAAACCCGCAAGGCGCGCTTCTCTTGACAGTAAAACTCGTTTGGACGTAAATTGCCCTACGTCTTTTCAGCCGGAGGGATGGCAGAGCGGCTGATTGCGGCGGTCTTGAAAACCGTTGAGGGTCACACCTCCGGGGGTTCAAATCCCTCTCCCTCCGCCACGACGAAGTTTCAAAAGCCCCATAAGGTAACATCTTGTGGGGCTTTACTTTTTTATTTCGTTTGACTTTCCGGATTTCAGCCGTTCAGAAGAAGGCCGAAAAGAGTTTGCCAAGGTGCTGAAGAATGACCCTTTCGTGGGGGCCGCGCAGTTCGAAGACTTTTTTGCAAACGCACGCGGAAAAGAGCCTGCTGAAGCGGAATTCACCTTTCTCATCCACGATACGCTCACGAGTGAACGAAACAGCCGCTTCATTGAGCGGGGTAACGGTGTTGATACCCAGTGATGCGCCCTCCTTAAAACAGCAAAAGCCGGACCCCGCGCGGAATCCGGCTCCTGCAACTTCTCCAATGTTGCTGGAGAGATGCAACGAACAGAAGCGTTTACGCTATGCCGAGGTATTTTTCAAAGAAGGCCCGGAGCTTGCCGATGACGCGCTTTTTGACGGATTCCCGATTGCCGCCGCCGAAGCGCGACATGGGGGGAAGAATCCGGTCGATGTCGGTTCCAGTGGTTTTCAGCGTGCCGTCGCGGAAGGCGTTGTCCATGAACTTTTCGGCAGGTTCGGGCTTGAGATTCTCTTTGGCAATGATGTCGGCAAGATCGGAGGCCTTCTTTTCCCGCACATAGTTCTGCCAGTCATCCTGCACGGAGGAGGACGCATTGATGCGCTCGATGAATTCTTCGATGAGCGTTTTCTTGCTGCGCAGCTCGATGCTCGAACCGATGGCCTTGTCGATGGTGGTGAGAATTTCCTTGTTGCGGCAGTGGGAATCCCGATACTTTTCAATGAGCATCAGAATGTAGTCGATGTTGATTTCCACCTGCCGGACGAGTTCCATTTCAAAGACGATATCGGCGTTGATGTCTTCCTTTTCGCCGTCTTCGTGCTTCGACCATTTCTGATAGAGGTCGAGGTAGAGGCTCTGATAGTCCTGAAAATCCCGGGTGGAAATGATTTCCTGTCCCTCGAATTCGTCGAAGCTGGTGAGGATGTTTTTCAGGCGAAGCAGGGCGCCGAACAGGGAAATGAAGTCCTTTTCGTTCTGTTCGCCGACAATGGCGACGCCGAGGGGAAAGCGCGTGAGCAGCGCGTTGATGAGTTCGGTATAGCCGGGCTTGTGTTTCCCGTCTTCATCGTAGCCCTGGTAGTAGGCGTCGTAGGTTTTGAGCAGCACGATGCCGCCGGCGTCCCTGTTGCCGAACAGGGCGAGGGCCTCGTCGGTTTCCTTTTGAAGATCGCGGAAGCAGACGATGTTGCCGAAGGTCTTCACGGAATTCAGAATGCGGTTGGTGCGCGAAAATGCCTGAATGAGTCCGTGCATTTTCAGATTTTTGTCCACCCAGAGGGTGTTCAGCGTGGTGGCGTCGAAACCGGTGAGGAACATGTTCACCACGATGAGCAGATCGACCTCCCGTTTTTTCATTCTGAACGAAAGGTCTTTATAGAAATTGTAGAACTTGTCGGACGATGTATCGAAGTTGGTGTGGAAGACGGCGTTGTAGTCTTTGATGGCGTTGTCGAGAAAGTCGCGCGATGTCTGGTCGAGGTCTTCCGTATTGAAGCTTTCGTCGCCGAGCGAGTCTTCCGGGGCGTCTTCATTGGCTCCGTAGCTGAAAATGGTGGCAATGGTGAGCTGTCTTTTGCGTTCTTCGAGCTGCCGTTTGAACTCCGCATAATACTTCATGGCCATGGGAATGGAGCTCACGGCAAGAATGGAGTTGAACCCGGCCACGCGCTGCCCTTTGAGGGTATAAAAGCTGTTTCTCTTGGTTTTCTGATCGAAGTGATCGAGGATGTAGCGTACTATTTCGCCGACGCGCTCGGGGGAATTGAGCACCTTTTCGGTATTGATGGCCCGAACCTGTTCATCGCGAACGTCGTCGGCCATTTTTATGGTGTTCACGTAGTCGATGCGGAAGGGCAGAACGTTGCCGTCGTTGATGGCGTCCACGATGGTGTAGGTGTGGAGCTGATCGCCGAAGGCCTGCGGCGTGGTTTTGAGTCGGAGATTGCCGCCGCTTCCGGCGTTCTGGGCAAAGATGGGCGTGCCGGTGAAGCCGAAGATGTGATATTTCCTGAAGGCATGGATTATTTTTAGATGCATGTCGCCGAACTGGGAACGGTGACATTCGTCGAAGATGATGACGACGTGCTTTTTATAGACGTCGTGTTTTGGATTGCGGCTGACGAAGGTGTCCAGCTTCTGAATCGTGGTGATGATGATGTTCGATTCGGAGTCTTCGAGCTGTTTTTGCAGTACTTTTGTGGAGGTATTGCTGTTGGCGGCCCCCTTCTGGAATTTTTCGTATTCCTGCATGGTCTGGTAGTCCAGATCCCTGCGATCGACCACGAAGAGCACCTTGTCGATATAGGGGAGAAGGCTGGCAAGCTGGGCGGTTTTGAACGAAGTGAGCGTTTTTCCGCTGCCCGTGGTGTGCCAGATGTAGCCTCCGGCATCGAGGGAGCCTTCCTTGTGGTAGTTGCTGGAAATCTCTATGCGGGAAAGGATGCGTTCCGTTGCGGTGATCTGGTACGGACGCATGACGAGAAGGAGCTTTTCCGAAGTGAACACGCAAAAGCGCGTGAGAATGTTCAGCAGGGTGTGCTTTGAGAAAAAGGTTTTGGTGAAGTCCACGAGGTCGGGAATGGGCTTGTTGTTGCCGTCGGCCCAGAATGAGGTGAATTCAAAGCTGTTGCTGGTCTTTTTGCTTTTTCTTCTGCCCCCGGCGCTCTGCTCCCTGATGTGGGATTCGCGCGTGGTGTTGGAATAGTATTTGGTGTGGGTTCCGTTGGAAATGACGAATATCTGCACATACTCGTAGAGTCCGCTGGACGCCCAGAAGCTGTCGCGCTGATAGCGTTTTATCTGATTGAAGGCCTCGCGTATGGCCACGCCGCGCCGCTTGAGTTCCACATGCACGAGGGGAAAGCCGTTGACCAGAATGGTGATGTCGTACCGGGTGTCGTGACTGCCGCCGTGCTCCTCATACTGATTGATGACCTGAAGGCGGTTGTTGTGGATGTTTTTCTTGTCGATGAGGGTGATGTTTTTGGTGCTGCCGTCGTCGCGGATAAGGTTCAGAATGCTGTCTTCCTGCATGCGCCTGGTTTTTTCCTCAATGCCGTCCTGCTTGTTGGCAAGCTGCTGATGAAAAAAGCGCGTCCATTCCTCATCGGAAAAACGGAAGTTGTTCAGAAGTTCGAGCTGCCTGCGCAGATTCTCGACCAGTGTTTTTTCCTCGTGAAGAGGGAGATACTCGTAGCCCTGCGAGCAGAGCTGCCGGATGAATTCCGCCTCCAGCGCCGCTTCGCTCTGGTAGGCGTCGGAGCGCACGTCGGAAGGCGTGTATGCGGCCACCACGGTGCTTTCCGGGCACTGGGCCACCATGTTGAAGCCGGTCATTTTGCCTCCTTGAAGGTAAGGAGCTTGTCGCGATAGTATTCGTATTGTTTCTTTCTGGCCTCTATTTCGGCGGGCAGACCGCTGGAGAGATCGTTGCACAGCGCGTCGAAACGGTCGAGAATGGAGACGATGCGTTCCTGCTCTTCAAGGGGTGGGACGGGAATAGGAGTTTTTTCAATTTGAGATATCGTATAGTGTGCAATAGTTGCATTATGAGTTATGTTTAATAAGTATTCTTTAAAATTTGTAGATAGAAAATAGTAGTATAAAAATTTACTTATTACATATTTATTTTTTTTAATACATATAACATCAGCATCTTTTATATAGATTGGATTGTCATTCGGAATAATATAGGGAATTCCTATTGTACCACCTCCTGTTATAAGTATATCTTCTTTTTGAAACTTTCCTGATTTATTAGATAAATTATGATATAGATTATTAGATATAAATACTTTTCCTCGGCTATTTTCTACTCTATAAAAAAAAGAAATTATATCACTAGCTCTATAAAATGGAACACCTGTACTTTTCCATTCATTTTTATGAACTCGAGATGCAGAGAAAACTTGTGTGACTTCTCCTATTTTTTTCCATGCAACATTATTAATATGAAATAAATTGTTTTTGTAATATTGATACTGCTGCTTTCTTTTAGTGAGTTCGGAAGTAAGCTCGGAAGTAAGCTCGGAAGTAAGCTCGGAAAACGTATCCAATATCCTCACAATTTCTTTCTGAACGGGAAGAGGAGGAATGGGAACTTTATATTTTTTTATATCAGAATCAGATATTGAAGGATAGCTTGCTCCTTGCTGATGTTTTTCAACATAGTCCATAAAAGTGAATGAAGAAACTATATGATATAACCATCTTGCATTTATTATAGAAAGATCAGGACGAAGGACACAGAAACCAGTGCTGCAAATCTGGTTGTGATAAGTCGCATTAATTTGACAATACCTTTTTAAAAGTGGTCGTGTAGTACCAAATAAAATATCTCCAAATTTAACTATCTGCTGAGCCCTGCTTGGAGCATTATCTTTATTTATTTCTGTTGTTTCAATAATGTTATGTGTTTCTCTATCTACCGATGACAAATCTATATATTGAAATAGAGACTTTTCATTTTTCCATTTTATATTATCAATCTTTTTGATACAATCACCTATGGACTTATACTCCACCCCGTTTGGGCAGAGCTCTTCTATGAGTCGTTCCAGTTTGTTCATGGGATTCTCTTTTTTCTGGTGGAAATAGCAGTTATACCTATTTTTCAGGTAATTTCCCTGTCTGCTTGCCAAGTTTTTTTACTTCTGATTTGACACGGCGTTCTACTTTTTTGATATCTTCATCAGCGGGCAGTTCTTCCGGTTTTATACCGCGTTTTCCAAGCATTTCACGAACACTGGTATTGTTTTGTACATGCTCGTTGCTGATAGCGCTTTCGCCAAACAAGTCTTCCTGCTGAACATTATAATTCGTCATCTCAGCGGCAAGGTTTTTGGCTGCTATCGTGAGCGTGGGCAGAAAATCAGCAAGAGGACGAGACCCCTTGATGCCATATCTGTCCTTCATCTGTTGAGTATTAAATCCCCCAAAAAGGGCTTGATCGCCCTTAGAGCGAATTCGACCAAAGCCTTTATCATCGACTCCGCGTTCATAGATATTTTTTGACAGCAGAGTTTCGGCTTCACGAAGTCTGTCACGAGCTTCAGTACGCTCAATCAGTTTTAAACGTTCTTCAATTATTTCTTGTTTGCGGGTTTGTACGGCAAAATAGCATTGGGCAAAAGCTATCGGTTGTTTACGTGGATCTCCATTTTGAGCAATAAGGTAGCAGGCATAACGAGTGAGCATAAAATCTTCCACTTCTCGTTTGGCTCCACTGCCCAGCTCAACCATTTTCGTGACGCCACGAAAATGGTCATCGACATTGAAACCGGAAGTGGAACAGGAAATAATTGCCCGCTGAATGGCTTGAATGAAGTTTTCCCACCGAGAGTACCCCAATAAGGGCATCAAGTCTCTTGCAAACCAGAATTCTACCCCTGTGGATTCATCTGACTGACATGAAATGTCAAACTGTTCCTGTAAAAAGTTTTGAGTATTTTTTTCAATCATATCTGCCTCTTATTTTGTGATATGCTGACTGGTCGCCATGCCGTGGACCATTTTCGTGGCGTCACGAAAATGGTCCTATTCTATTGTTTTTTATACCCTTCGTAAAAATAGGACTGCTCAATGACTTTGAAGATGACTTCCCTGTCGTCGATTCTGTCGGTCAGGTTCGGCTGAAGAAGGGCGCGGAGTTCCAGGTCGTTGACGGGGCTGCGTTCCATGGCCTGAAGGTAGAGCGTCTTGTCCACGTTCTGCCAGTTCACCACCTGCCGGAGATGCTTTTTCAGCATCATGTCGAGCCATATGCGCGTGGCGCGGCCGTTGCCTTCCATAAAGGGATGGGCGACGTTCATTTCCACATATTTGGCAACGATTTCTTCAAACGTGCCCTCCGGCATCTTCTCTATGGCAGCAAGCGCCTCCTTGAGGTACAGGCTGTTGGCGAAGCGGAAATTCCCCTTGGAAATGTTCACTTCCCGAATCAGCCCGGCAAAGTCGTAAAGGCCGCCGAAAAGATATTCGTGTATCTGTTGAAGGCCGCGGGTGGTGCCTACTTCCATGCGGTCGATGTCGCCGGATTCAAAGAGACGCCGGGCGTTTTGAAGGCTGATTTCGTCAATATTCACCGGTTTTCCCCTTCAATCTCGGCGATGATGGCGTCGATCTGCCGCCGAAGTTCCTGCTCTCTGGCCACAATCTGCGCAAGTTCCTCGTTCAGCTTGCGGATGTCGATGACTTCCCGCGTGTCTTCCTGCTCCACATAGGTGCTCACGGAAAGATTGTAGTCCTGAGCGGCTATCTCGTCATTGGGAACCAGTCTGGCCACATGATCCGCGTCCTTGCGGGCCGTGTACGCGTCGAGAATGTTCTGAATGTTCTCGTCGGTCAGCTTGTTGGCGTTCGTCACCTTCACGCACTGGGCCGAAGCGTCGATGAACAGGGTGCTGTTTTCCTTTTTGGATTTCTTCAGCACCATGATGCAGGTGGCGATGGTGGTGCCGAAAAAGAGATTGGCGGGGAGCTGAATGACGCAGTCCACGAAGTTGTTGTCGATGAGGTACTGGCGAATCTTCTTTTCCTTGCCGCCGCGGTACATGACGCCGGGAAAGCAGACGATGGCCGCCGTGCCGTTTGTGGCCAGCCAGGAAAGCGAGTGCATGATGAAGGCGAGGTCGGCCTTGGACTTGGGGGCCAGAACCCCGGCGGGCGCAAAGCGCGGATCGTTGATGAGCAGCGGATTGTCTTCCCCTTCCCATTTGATGGAGTAGGGCGGATTGGAAACAATGGCCTCGAAGGGTTCGTCGTCCCAGTGCTGCGGCTCCGTGAGCGTGTTCCCGAGGGCGATGTCGAACTTGTCGTATTCGATGTCGTGCAGGAACATGTTGATGCGGCACAGGTTGTAGGTGGTGATGTTGATTTCCTGCCCGAAAAAGCCCTGCCTTACCTTGTCTCTGCCGAGAATCTTGGCGAACTTGAGCAGCAGGGAACCCGAACCGCAGGCCGGATCATACACCTTGTTGACCTCGGTTCTGCCCACCAGCGTGATGCGGGTGAGCAGTTCCGAGACTTCCTGCGGCGTGTAGTATTCGCCGCCGGACTTGCCTGCGTTGGAGGCGTACATGCCCATGAGGTATTCGTAGGCGTCGCCGAAGGCGTCGATGGTGTTGTCCTGATAGTTGCCGAGCTTCAGATCGCCTATGCTGTGCAGCAGCTTCACGAGTTTTTCGTTTCGCTTCGGCACCGTGTCGCCGAGCTTCTTGCTGTTCACGTCAATGTCGTCGAACAGGCCCTTGAAGTCGTCTTCGCTGTCGTGGCCTGAGGCGGAACCTTCAATGTGGCGGAAGGCTTTTTCCAGCGTTTCGTTCAGGTTGTCATCCATGGCCGCGTAACGGCTCACGTTCTGGAAAAGTTCGCTGGGCAGAATGAAGAAACCCTTGGTGTTCACCATTTCTTCCCGTATGCTTTCCGCTTTGGCGTCGGAGAGCATCACGTAGTCGAAATTCTTGTTTCCGGCTTCCCACTCTCCCCGATTGATGTAGTCGGCAAGATTTTCCGAAATGTAGCGATAGAAGAGCATGCCGAGGACGTACTGCTTGAAGTCCCATCCGTCCACGCTTCCGCGCAGCTCGTTGGCAATGTTCCAGATGACGCGGTGCAGTTCCGCCCGTTCCTGTTCCTTTTTGTTGCCGGCCATACGCTCTCCCGTCCATGTTTCCGCAAAGTTGTGCGGAAACGCTGTTCAACTGAATGGACAAGAATAGCAGCGGGCCGGGATTTTTTCAAATGCGTTCCGGGGAGTAAAACGGGGTTTTCGAAGCATGTATTGCGCGCGGATTTTTCAAAAATCATTTTTTAATTTTATATGCTTATATAGAAATAATATCCGATGGGAGATTTTACTGTGTAGGATGACTCTCTGATCGGTTGCCCCACCATCCCGTGACAGACTCAGACGGCTTTCATCGTCCATGGATTCCAGCGAGTTCTTGACGAGCTCGTCGTCCGCCAGTTCATTCTGAACGGAATTCTTCTCTTGAAAAGGGGCGGCAACTGTCTGGTCATGGGCTTTTCCTTGTCAGTTTTGCCAATTTCAACGCCGGTCCTTCTTGCTTCTTATCGAGATGACGCTGCATTGACGCGCCTGCCGATTGCAGCTCGTGGGGGCTTGAAGAGCGATATTCAGAGCCGAGTGCGGGTCGGTCTTGACTGGTCGCTTTTCGGCCTCCCCATAGAGGCATAACGCGCACAGAGTCGCAACGCCTTGCGAGATCTCCTTTATTCCGGCAATGTCCCTGGGGTGTCGTTGTTTCTTGCGTGTGTCCGCTCCGGGGAAGAGCGCGCTTGCATCGAAAAAATCCCCGCCGACGTCACGCCGGCGGGGAGAAGGCAGGATGCTCCGGTACGTTAAGCAACGGACGCGTATGAACGAAACGTCTCTTGTCGAAACAGACTACGACGCCTACTTGTGACAAAAGAACGGCGGTCAGAAGGTCGTAAAGGTTCCTATTCCCTGATCCGTAAGAATTTTGACTTCAAGCAGTTCATCTTTGCCGTTGATGGTGCCGTGGAGTTTGTTTCCAAATTTCATGGAGAAGGGATATTTTTCAAACGAGGAATATTTCATATTTCCTCTATTGATGATGACATCGTAAATTGTAATGTTGTCAACAGTACAAATGATGTCCATACATAAAATAGTATTTCCTTTAATAAATATTTCATCCTTTTTTGTATAAAGTTTTAATTTTAATGAATCGTCTTTTAATGGCGTATTTGGAACATTGTCATTTATTGCCTGTTGATGAGCTTTATCTTTCAATAATTTTTCTTGTTTAATCTTTTCTTCTTTTTTTATAATTTCTTTTGCTTTTTTATTTCCGAGATCAGCTGCTTTTTTATAATAGTATTGTGATTTTTTTAAATCATGACGAAGATATCGTCCTTTTTCATAATATTCGCCCATGACCAAGCAGGCGTCGGCGGATCCATTGTCTGCCGCCTTCTGGAGCCATTGCAAAGATGTGGAGATATCTTTTTTTACGCCAATGCCTTCTTTGTAAAAACTTGCTATAATGAACTGAGCGACGGGACTTCCCTGTTGAGCTGCTTTTTCAAACCATTCAGCTGCTTTTTTTACATTTTTATTGACGCCGTCGCCGGTATAGTAAATTGTCGCGAGTTTTATTTGGCTTCTGTGTAATTTTGTTCTGCGGATTTTTTAAACCATTTAAAGGCTTCCTGTTTGTTTTGAGACACTTGTTCACCGTCAAAATAAATATCTCCCATGGCGCACTGAGCGGCGGCGTCTCCTTGCCTGGCCAGCTCTTCAACGTCGCTGAGAGATTTTCCATAGCATTCTATACTAAAACAAAGAGCAAGGAAGAGAGTGATTAACAGAAAACTTTTTTTCATTTCATCCTCCTCAGATGATAGAACTAAACATCAACATTCACTCCTTTTTCCCTTTAAAACTATATTATTGGCGATCGTTATCTGTCAATACTGCGTGAATTTTTTATTTTTTAATTTATGTGATTGCTGTATTATTGCATTATACTAATACAATATATTGCATTAAAAAAAGCGGAGCAGATAAACTGTTCCGCTTTTGAAGGTTGCAAGGCGACGGTGAAAGCATTGATTTCGGAAGTGATGGATATTAAATGCCGGTCGCTCCGGAATCATCGCGCGTTGAGGACGTTTCAGAACGTCAGCGTTTCTCCATCGTCAGGCATAATGACCTTGTCCCATACGCCTCGATTCGTGAGGCGTTGCTTCATGTCGGTTCTCGTGATCGTGGCATGCGCCACGGTATCCATGTGGCTGACTATGATCTTGGCTCCATCGCCCGCGCGAACGACATTTTCCACGTCGCCGTCGTCCATGATGAGACGCCCCTCATCAAGCAGCACCGCCGCGCATGCGTTCACCACGATGACTCCGGGATTCCAGGCGCGGATGGTCTTTTCCACCGCGTCGTACCAGATGGTGTCGCCCGCAAGATACAGCGTCTTTTCCTCGGGATGGTGAAAAATTACGCCGCAGGACGGCCCGCACGGAATTTTCGTGCCGTGACGCCCCGGAACCTTCACAAGATGCACGCCTTCAAATTCGCTGTTCTCGTACAGAACCGTCACTTCCGTGAATCCGGAACGCACGAAGGCATGCGCGTCCTCCATGCTCTGCACGAAGATGGGCGTGTCCTTGTTCAGGCTGCCGCCTATGGCGCCGTCCGGAGACATGTCGATATGGTCGGGATGCACGTGCGTGCAGATATAGGCGTCAACCCCCGCAAGCACCTCTTTCGCGCTCATGGGCAGCTCCATCATGGGCATGGGAATGTCCAGCTTGTCGGGCTCGCAGCGGAACACGTTGCCGATGGATCGGAATGTGCCCATGGCTCCCTTGCCCAGAAGCCAGGGGTCCGTAAGAAAGGTTTTGCCGGCGTATTCTATGCGCAGGGTGGCGTTTCTGATTTGTTGTATTTTCATAATTCAGCTCCTGTCGTCTCCAGTGTTAGAATGTGGCGTCGTTATGGATGAAGCCATCTTGTCGCCAACCGATGACGTTTTTCTTCGCCGCGAGCGGGAGGCGACATTATTGCGTGCCCGCTTGTCAAACCTTCCAATAGGGAGAGAGAATGGTTTTGACGTTTTCTATAGCTTCATTCTGGTCATGGGTAAGATCATTGCGGACAATCAGACCGTCGACAAGATCCTTGACTCCTGTTTGTTCACCGCTCATGGCCTCAATGACTTTCAGGATGCAGAAGGACATATAGTTGCCTTTTCCTCCTTCAAGCACGGCGATAAGGCGGCCGTTCGCATGTCGTTCCGCCATGCGGCGCACCATATCCGTGAGCGTCGCGTAGCCTGTGGCGGTAAGCTGCTGTCGGCAGAGGGGATCGAAGATGTGGGAAGCGAAGCCGGCAATGAGAATCACGAGTCCGGTTTTTCGATGAGACATGACCGCTCCTTCTGAAGTATGAAACTCAGAGTCGGGAAAGTTTCCCTTTTGCTATGGCATAAACTCTCTAGCGACTATAGAGTCAAGAGGATAGAAGGAGTTTTTTCAGTCTTTCGTAAAAAATAGTCTGGCGGTGTCTGATCGATGCGTCGGATTGCGCCGCAGGAACAAGGAGTCCCCCGATCGCGGATGGCGGACGGATGAGGGAAAGAGAGACGAGAATCTGGCGCCAGCGATGTCAGTTTTGGGGACCGTGGAAAGTCCTGCTGTTTTTGACGGCGCACACTGTTGCTCCTCCCCGAGGGAGGAATCGTTCGTCAAAAAGGCGGGAGTCGATGTCGTCTTGCGGGCGTCGCTGAAAAGGGAGACGGGCGTGTTCAGTCGTTTTGAGAAGAAGAGTCGTCAGCGTTTTCGGAAAGGTTTTTGACGCGTTTAGCCAGCGCGCGCCCCCAGGGGCGGGAAATGCAGTGGCTGCATATTTTGAGACAAAGGCCGTTCCATGCCATTTCTGCGGCTTCGACGGTCGACTCCTGAGGACCGCTCATGCCGCAGGAGCGGCATCCGACGGAGTAGATTTTTCCTAGAACGTCGATAATGCCGATGTCGTCCGACGCGCAGTAAGGACAGGCATGTCTTGTCATTTCACTCTCCCGCAGTCTGTTGAGTTGATGGGCATCTTCTTCATATACATGGAAAGACTTTTTTTGGCGAGTGTAAAAAAAATCACGATGAGGAAGCGTTTGAAGCGAGATTCAGATATTGTCCATGAATTGTCGGGTGACGATTCGGCGAAACGACGGATCGGCAAAACGGCATCGTTTTTTTTTGAATGGCGGCTTGTGCGGAAACGGACGCGGTTTTCCTCATCCCCGCGGAAAGGCGAAAAGCGAGACGGTCGTGAAAAATGGTTATGGCATGACGTT